>NZ_CP041387.1:3466666-3792500 GCF_007005445.1 Rhodopseudomonas palustris
TTGTCCTGGCTGTTGCGCTCAAGATACGGGGCTCGCGCCGGGCTGTTACGCAGGCGCAGACACGAGTTCGTGACTGTCACCTCTTGTCAGGAGCGAGTCCGCAACGTCGCGAGCGCAAGACAGCCCGGTATTTTTGCACCGCGCCGGGCCGCACGCCACCACCGCATGCCGATCGACGCGGCCCAATCCTGAACGACAAGGCCGGAAGGCCGTATTGCATTAAGGATAGCCGCTCTCCGGGCTGGATCACCCCTTCGTGAAGTGCCAAGATGCGCGTGGCCCGGTGGCGGAAGATTAACGCGGGAGCGGTGCAACGCTCCTTTTCCTGGTTCAAGTCCAGGCTGGGCCTCCAGATCTTGCCGAAATTGCCGGTTGACGGGCGACTCGAAGGCCTTTCGCCGCCCGGGAAACTGGTCTAAGACACCTCCCGCGCGCCTGGGACGGCCCGGCGCTTGAAGACCTGAGGGACGCGCGGCTGCGCGCCCTTTTTTTGTGCCCGCGATTTCCGCCCGCGTCAGCGAGATTTGATGCCCAAACGAACCGACATCTCCACCATCCTCATCATCGGGGCCGGTCCTATCGTGATCGGCCAGGCCTGCGAATTCGACTATTCCGGCACGCAGGCGGTCAAGGCGCTGAAGCAGGAGGGCTATCGGGTCGTCCTGGTCAACTCCAATCCGGCGACGATCATGACCGATCCGGAGCTGGCGGATGCGACCTATATCGAGCCGATCACCCCCGAGATCGTCGCCAAGATCATCGAGAAGGAGCGCTACGTCATCCCCGGCGGCTTCGCGCTGCTGCCGACGATGGGCGGCCAGACCGCGCTGAACTGCGCGCTGTCCTTGCGCAAGCTCGGGACGCTGGAAAAATTCGACGTCGAGATGATCGGCGCCACCGCCGACGCCATCGACAAGGCCGAGGACCGCGAGCGGTTCCGCGAGGCGATGACCAAGATCGGCCTGGAGACCCCGAACTCGCGCCAGGTCAAGAGCCTGCCCGATGCGCTGCGTGCGCTCGACGAGATCGGCTTCCCGGCGCTGATCCGGCCGTCGTTCACGATGGGCGGCACCGGCGGCGGCATCGCCTATACCAAGGCCGAATTCATCGAGATCGTCGAGCGCGGCATCGACGCCTCCCCGACCAACGAGGTGCTGATCGAAGAATCGATCCTCGGCTGGAAGGAGTATGAGATGGAGGTCGTGCGCGACAAGCACGACAACTGCATCATCATTTGCTCGATCGAGAACCTCGATCCGATGGGGGTGCACACCGGCGATTCGATCACCGTGGCGCCGGCGCTGACGCTGACCGATAAGGAATACCAGATCATGCGCGACGCCTCGCTGGCGGTGCTGCGCGAGATCGGGGTGGAGACCGGCGGTTCCAACGTGCAGTTCGCGGTCAATCCGGCCGACGGCCGGCTGGTCGTGATCGAAATGAACCCGCGGGTGTCGCGCTCCTCCGCGCTGGCGTCGAAGGCGACCGGCTTCCCGATCGCCAAGGTCGCCGCCAAGCTGGCTGTCGGCTACACGCTGGACGAAATCGCCAACGACATCACCGGCGGCGCCACGCCGGCTTCGTTCGAGCCGACGATCGACTACGTCGTCACCAAAATCCCGCGTTTCGCCTTCGAGAAATTCCCCGGCGCGTCACCCACGCTGACCACCGCAATGAAATCGGTCGGCGAGGTGATGGCGATCGGCCGCACCTTCCAGGAGAGCCTGCAAAAGGCGCTGCGCGGCCTCGAAAGCGGCCTCACCGGCCTGGACGAGATCGAGATCGAAGGTCTCGGCCGCGGCGACGACAAGAATGCGATCCGCGCAGCGCTCGGCACCCCGACGCCGAGCCGGCTGCTGCAGGTCGCGCAGGCGATGCGGCTCGGCTGGTCGGACGAGGAGATCTTCAACTCCTGCAAGATCGATCCATGGTTCCTGGCGCAGCTTCGCGGCATCGTCGACATGGAAGCCCGGGTCCGCGACGCTGGCCTGCCGGACCATGCCTTCGGCATGCGCACCCTGAAGGCGATGGGCTTCTCCGACGCCCGCCTCGCCGTTCTCGCCGACACCACCGAGGCGGAGGTCAAGGCCAAGCGCCGCGCGCTAGGCGTCCGCCCCGTCTTCAAGCGGATCGACACCTGCGCGGCCGAGTTCGCCTCGCCGACCGCCTATATGTATTCGACCTACGAGGCGCCGTTCGCCGGCCCCGCGTCGGACGAAAGCCGGCCGTCGGACAAGGAGAAGGTGATCATTCTCGGCGGCGGTCCCAACCGGATCGGCCAGGGCATCGAGTTCGACTATTGCTGCTGCCACGCGTGCTTTGCGCTGCACGACGCTGGCTATGAATCGATCATGGTCAACTGCAACCCGGAGACCGTGTCGACCGACTACGACACCGCGGACCGGCTGTACTTCGAGCCCCTGACCGCCGAGGACGTACTCGAGATCATCGACACCGAACGCTCCAACGGCACGCTGCGCGGCGTGATCGTGCAGTTCGGCGGCCAGACGCCGCTGAAGCTGGCGCGGGCGCTGGAAGCTGCCGACGTGCCGATCCTCGGCACTTCGCCGGACGCGATCGACCTCGCCGAGGACCGCGACCGCTTCAAACGCATCCTCGACAAGCTGCGGCTCAAGCAGCCGAAGAACGGCATCGCCTATTCGGTGGAGCAGGCGCGGCTGGTTGCAGCCGAGCTCGGCCTGCCGCTGGTGGTGCGTCCGTCTTATGTGCTCGGCGGCCGCGCGATGCAGATCATCCGTGAAGACAACCAGCTCAGCGACTACCTGCTCGGCACTCTGCCGGAGCTGGTGCCGGGCGACGTCAAAGCTCGCTATCCGAACGACAAGACCGGGCAGATCAACACCGTGCTCGGCACTAATCCGCTGCTGTTCGACCGCTATCTGTCGGACGCTACGGAAGTGGACGTGGATTGCCTGTCCGACGGCAAGGACACCTTCATCGTCGGCATCATGGAGCACATCGAAGAGGCCGGCATTCACTCCGGCGACTCGGCCTGCTCGTTGCCGCCGCATTCGCTCGATGCCAACACCATCGCCGAGCTGGAGCGACAGACTCGCGAACTGGCTCTCGGCCTCGATGTCGTCGGTCTGATGAACGTGCAATACGCCATCAAGGACGGCGAGATCTACGTGCTCGAAGTCAATCCGCGCGCCTCGCGCACGGTGCCGTTCGTCGCCAAGGTGATCGGCATGCCGGTCGCCAAGCTGGCGGCGCGAATCATGGCCGGCGAGAAGATCGCCGATCTGGGCCTGAAGAAGCGCAGCCTCGACCATGTCGGCGTCAAGGAATCGGTGTTCCCGTTCGCCCGCTTCCCCGGCATCGACACCGTGCTCGGCCCGGAGATGCGCTCGACCGGCGAGGTGATGGGCCTCGATCGGTCGTTCGAGATCGCCTTCGCCAAAAGCCAGCTCGGCGGCGGCACCCGTGTGCCGCGAAAGGGGACCGTGTTCGTGTCGGTCCGCGAGAACGACAAGGCGCGAATCCTCGACGCCGTTAAGCTCTTGCACTCGGTCGGCTTCAAGGTAATCGCTACCTCCGGCACCCAGCGCTATCTGTCGGACCACGGCGTGCCGGCGGAAAAGATCAACAAGGTGCTGGAAGGCCGTCCGCACATCGTCGACGCCATCATGAACGGCGAAGTGCAGTTGGTGTTCAACACCACCGAGGGCCCGCAGGCGCTGGCCGACAGCCGGTCGCTGCGGCGCGCTGCCCTCTTGCATAAAGTTCCCTATTACACCACTCTTTCGGGAGCGGTCGCCGCCGCAAAGGGCATCCGGGCCTATTTGGATGGGGATCTTGAGGTCCGGACCCTGCAGAGCTACTTTTCCGAAAGCTGATCGTCGTCCGGCCCTGCGCGGCCGGCTATCGACTACAGGCCGCAAGGCTGGGAACCCGCCCGCATTGGAAATGTTCTCTCCGGCGTTTGCCGGAAAGCTCTAGGGCCGATTTGAACCGACTTCGGCGGCCGCAGAGGCGCGGCGCCGCCGTAAACAGCCGACGACGTTGCGGGCGAGCAGGGTTCGGCGATCCGCAACGTATTCTTGAAGGATGAAGACACGATGGTCGAAAAGATACCGATGACTGCGAGCGGGTACGCCGCACTTTCGGACGAGTTGAAGCATCGCCAGTCGGTGGATCGTCCGCGCATCATCGAGCACATCGCCGAAGCGCGCTCCCATGGCGACCTCTCGGAAAACGCCGAGTACCACGCCGCCAAGGAAGAGCAGTCCCACAACGAAGGCCGGATCAACGAACTCGAGGACAAGCTGGCGCGCGCGGACATCATCGACGTCAGCAAGCTGTCTGGCGACACTGTCAAGTTCGGCGCGACCGTCACCCTGATCGACGAGGACACCGAGAAGAAGGCGGTGTGGCAGATCGTCGGTGAGGCCGAAGCCGACGCCAAGAAGGGCAAGATCTCGATCACCTCGCCGCTGGCGCGGGCGCTGATCGGCAAGAAAGCCGGCTCCTCGGTCGAGGTCGTCGCCCCCGGCGGCGCAAAGGCCTACGAGATCGAAAAGGTCGAATGGCGCTGACAGGGCGCCTCGTCGAATGGAATGAAAAGCCGCGGGGTCGCCGCGGCTTTTTGTTGCCTGGAGCTTTTTTCCGATTTTGATGGGATCCGCACCCGGAGCTTGAGCTGTTTGGTCGACCTCGCGTGAACGCGCTCGTGTAACGGTTCTCACGGCGAATTCAGTCGCTGAATTTCCGCTCTTGCGGCAAAGTTCCGGAGGGTCGGCAACGTTTTTGCCCGGCCGCGACTGCCTGACCCTCGAGATCGGATCGTTCATGAATCAGTCGTTTGCGCGCTGGCAACCGCTCGCCTTGAGCCTGCTCCGCTTCATCACCGGCTTGCTGCTGTTTCAGTACGGCGTTGCCAAACTGTTCAAGTACCCCCCGGTGCCGATGTTCGCCAAGGTCGAGCTGTTCTCGCTGCACGGCGCGGCCGGAAGCCTGGAATTGATTCTCGGCGCGCTGCTGATGCTCGGCCTTTTCACCCGCCCGGTGGCGTTCATCCTGTCGGGCGAGATGGCGTTCGCTTATTTCCTCGGCCACGTCTTCAAGGGTGCGACACCGGTGTGGCTCCCGCTGCTCAATGGAGGCACCCTGGCGATCGCACTGTGTTTTGCCTGCCTGTATCTGGCGACGGCGGGCGGCGGCCCGGTCAGCCTCGACCGCGTGCTGCGGCGCGATCGCTGATGCGGTGCGGCGACGTCAGGGCGTCGCCGCTTTCAGCTCCAGCGGCACTGCCGCGGCGTATTTCGAATTGCGCAGCACCAGCGAGGTGCGGACGTTGCGGACGTGCGGCGCCGCCGTGAGATGGGCGACGAAATTTTGAAACGTCGCCATATCGGGCGCGACGCATTTCAGGATGAAGTCGACCTCACCCGATAGCATCCAGCACTCGCGAACCAACGGCTCGTTGCGGACGAATTCCTCGAAGCCGCGCAGGTCGGCCTCTGCCTGGCTCGACAGGTGCACCGAGGCGAACACCGTCACGTCGAAACCGAGATGGGCCGGATCGAGCAGGCCGCGATAGCCGAGGATGTAGCCCTCCTCCTCCAGCGTCCGCACCCGCCGCAGACAGGGCGGCGGCGAGATGCCGACCCGTTTGGCCAATTCGACATTGGTGATTCGGCCGTCGTCCTGGATTTCCTGCAGGATCTTGAGATCGATCTGGTCGAGGCTCTTGGTCACGCTGGCGCTATTCCCGCAAGGCGGATTCGGCTTACAAACAGCCTCTCTTAGCGCACCCCGCGGAATTTGGGTAATTTTATTTCGCGATGCTCACAACTCGTTTTCCAATCTTGGTGGGAAATCCTGCACGGAGGTATTGCAAATCTTGCATAGCTCACCAAATAACATAGACTTCTGTCTGATCTTCCGCCCATCGGCGATGCCCCAGCCAGGCCAATTCCTGCGTCGCGCCGCCCTCAGTTTCGGGGACTGATTCATGTCGAGTCCGGTTCAAGCCAAGGTCGTCATCATCGGATCAGGGCCGGCTGGCTACACCGCCGCGATCTACGCCTCCCGCGCGATGCTGGAGCCGATCCTGATCCAGGGCATGCAGCCCGGCGGCCAGCTCACCATCACCACCGATGTCGAGAATTACCCAGGCTTCGCCGATGTGATCCAAGGCCCGTGGCTGATGGAGCAGATGGAGAAGCAGGCGCTCCATGTCGGCACCCAGATCAAGACCGACCTTGTGGTCCATCTGGATCTCAGCCAGCGGCCGTTCCGACTGACTTGCGACAGTGGCGACGTCTATCTCGCCGATACCCTGATTCTCGCCACCGGCGCCCAGGCTCGCTGGCTCGGCATACCGTCCGAGCAGACCTACAAGGGCTTCGGCGTTTCGGCCTGCGCGACGTGTGACGGCTTCTTCTATCGCGGCAAGGATGTCGTGGTGGTCGGCGGCGGCAACACCGCGGTCGAGGAAGCGCTGTTCCTGACCAACTTCGCCGCCAGCGTCACGGTCGTGCACCGGCGCGACCATTTCCGGGCCGAGCGAATCCTGCAGGACCGGCTGTTCAAGCATCCGAAGATCAACGTGATCTGGGACGTCGCGGTAGAGGAAATCTGCGGCGCCGAGAACCCGACCAAGGTCACCCACGTCCGGCTGAAGAACGTCAGGAGCGGTGCGACTAGCGAGATCAAGGCCGACGGCGTGTTCATCGCGATCGGCCACGCCCCGGCGACCGAACTGTTCAAGGACCAGGTCAAGCTGAAACCGTCGGGCTATGTCGAGGTGGCGGCGAATTCGACCGCAACCTCGGTGCCCGGCGTGTTCGCCGCCGGGGACGTCGCGGACGAGACCTACCGGCAGGCGGTCACCGCCGCCGGAATGGGCTGCATGGCGGCTCTCGAAGCCGAACGCTTCCTGGCGCTGCGCGCCGGCGACCGCCAGGCGGCGGAGTGAGTTTTTGATGGCGCGATACCGTGACGGGTTCACCGATATGGACTGGGACAAGCTGAAGGTCTTCCACGCCGCTGCCGAAGCGGGAAGTTTCACCCATGCCGGCGAGCAGCTCGGGCTGTCGCAGTCCGCGGTGTCGCGGCAGGTCAGCGCGCTGGAGCAGGAGCTCTCGGTCTCGCTGTTCCACCGGCATGCCCGCGGCCTGATCCTCACCGAACAGGGCGACCTGCTGTTCCGCACGGCGCACGACGTGTTCATGCAGTTGCAGGCCGCACGCGCCAAACTCACCGACAGCCGCGAGCGGCCGAGCGGCGACCTGAAGGTCACCACCACACCGGGCCTCGGCATTCACTGGCTGGTGCCGCGGCTCGGCGAATTCACCGCGCTGTATCCGGAAATCCGGATTTCGCTGATCGTGACCGACGAAGAGCTCGACCTGTCGATGCGGGAAGCAGACGTCGCGATCCGCACCCGCAAGCCGACCCAGCCCGACCTGATCCAGCGCAAGCTGTTCTCGATCGGCTTTCACGCCTACTGCTCGCCGGAATACATCAAGAATTTCGGCACGCCGCGAACGCTGGAAGAGCTCGACGATCATCGGCTGATCATGCTCAGCGACAGTCAGGTGCCGCCGCATCTTCAGAACCGGAGCTGGCTGATCGAGGCAGGCCGCAACGGCGTTGGTCCGCGCGAGCCTTACTTCAAGGTCAACAATATCCTCGGACTGGTGCGTGCCTGCCAGCAGGGCCTCGGCATCGCCGCGCTGCCGGACTATTTGATCGAGGACACCAACCGTCTGGTGCAGTTGTTCGGCGAAGAGGACTCGATCCAGCTCGATACCTACTTCGTTTATCCGGAGGAGCTGAAGACGGTGGCGCGCGTGCAGGTGTTCCGCGATTTCGTCGTCAACAAGGCGCAGCGCTGGCCGGGCTGATTTGCCGCTCCCGGTGGCTTCGCATGTCTGACATGCGAGGCCCCCGCTTGCTGCGCCACCGGATCGCGGATCAAATCAGATCCATGCTGAGGGGCCGCGCTACAAACAGTCCCCCTCCTCCAGTAACGCGGCGGCTCAGTGATCCCTCTTGGAAGGTGATTGTGTCGGCCTATCAGGCCAAGACCTTTAGCCGGGCTCCGCGTGAGCCCGGTTTTTTTCTGACCGAGGGGCGAGCAATCGACGCTCTGGAGCCGATCGCCCCACATCCAATCAGAACGAAACGCGCGGCGAGACCGCGCGTGAGGTTGACGATCGGCGCACGCGTCGAAACGCGCGTCTGCTCTACGCCGCCTGCTTGTGCATGCCGGAGTTCCCGGCGCCTCGGATCGCCTTGACCGAGCGTTCGATCGCCGCCCACAGCCGGCTGATCTCGTAGGCCGCCCGACCTTCGGCGGCGTATTCGCGCGCGCCCTGCCCTTCACCGAGCGCCATCAGCAGATCGGCGCGATTGGTGATTTGCCCGCCCCACACCGGCGCGCGGAATTTGGCCAGCGCATCGCGCGCGATGGTGACGATGCGGCTCTCGACCTCGTCGCGCAGCGCCGGAGCGCCGTTGAGCACGACCGCATAGGGCTTGCGATGCGACCGGCAGGTCTGGATGGTGTCCTGCACCGCGTTGACGTCGAACACGCCGGGCCGCGCCGGGATGATCACCATGGTGGCGTTGCGGATCGCGTCGTCGACGACCGCAGACAGATTTGGCGGCGTGTCGACGAAAACCCACTCGACGCCATCACGCTTGGCAGCAGCGACGATGTCGCTTACCGACCGCGTCGCGGTGCGCAGTGGCGGCTCGTTAGTTCCGCGAAGCTTGTGCCACAACGTCAGCGAGCCTTGCGGATCGGCATCGATCAGCAGGCATGGACGCGATGATTTGTGAACCTGCGCTGCCAAGTGAGCGGTGAGCGTACTCTTGCCCGACCCGCCTTTACGCGAAGCAAAAACGATTACGTTCATCCGCTGGCCTCCCGATTGACCTTGCTGGCGAAGGTGAATCAGCTCGTTGATTCGTGGAAGATAAAATTGCAAGCAATCATCGCTGCTTCGCCAAATTACGCCAGCAACGTGTTTTTGAGGCACACGGCGCCCTCTGCGTGCGCTGCACCGTGGCCGCAAATTGAGTCGCCAAGACGGTTTTTGAGTCGCCCGTCGAACGCGCCGATCGTTGATACGAAGGAACTATGCGGCGGGCTTGACCGAGGAGTCGGCTGCGGCGTCCGGGCGCGGGTCGAACGGCGTGAGATCGACGCCGCGGGCCCGCTGCCGCTCGAGCCATTTGCGCTCGATCCAGTTCAGCGTGCGCGCGGTCGGTTTTTCCAGCGCCGGCACATCCTGTGCGACCAGCACCATGCCGAGCGGCAGCATCCAAAGACCCAGCACGGGCAGGAAACTGAGGACACCGCCGCCGATCAGTGCGACGCCGAGCGGCAGCCTGACGTATCGCGACGACGGCTTGCGGAGCCAGCCGACAAAATGCGCCGGGCGCGGCGGGAGTTTGGACTCGAACCACGCCAGATGGCGTTCGAGCTCGGCGCGATGATCAGTGACGTTCACGAGATCCTCCTCAAGGCGCGAGATATGCGCGTCGATTTCGACACCAACGCGGCAAGCTGTCGCGCGGATCCACGAAACCCGAGAGGAGACAAAGATTAACGCTGCGCCCGCTGCTGCGGCTTGCGGTGGGACTGCGGCTTGGACCGCGCCGCTTTGCCGGAGCGCATCGCCACCGGCGTCGCTCCGAAATGAGCACGACATCCCGCGGTGAGCTGGGCCTTGTTCCGAATCATGCAGACGGTGATCCGGTCGACATCGGGAACGAACGCGCCGCAAAGGCGCATCGCGTCGCCAGTACAGGCCTGCTGCTGCTCGGCCGTATAGGCGAGTGCACCGGTCGCCAATAGCGACACACCAAGACTGACCGCTACGAAAACCGCATGACGGCGACCGCCTGAGATCGAATGGATCGAGATCATGGAAGCCCCTCTATGCTGGCGTTTCCCCGCTGCCGCCCGATTCTTGCTCTTTTGCGTCGACCGAGTGTGAGGGAGCCGCGATGGATTCGCAAGCAGCAGGCGAACCGCAATAAGAAGAACGAAATGGGAAGGCGACCTGTAGGACCGTGACCGCAGGACCGTAACCGCACCGGTCTCGCTTCCGGCCCGCAGTACGACTGGCCTGCCGGCCAGCGTTGGCGGGCGGAAACGGCTCCGAAGAGGGAAATATTCAAGGGGTGGTACAGTTGGGTGGGCTCGAACCACCGACCTCCTGTTCCACAGACAGGCGCTCTAACCAACTGAGCTACAACTGCATCCGGCGCGGCCGAGGTGGCCTGCGAACGGGCGGAAACTAGGTGCAACGCCGCGCTTTGGCAAGGCCGTGATCGACCGCAAGACCAATGTCGGGGGTGCTGTCGACAACAACCTGCCGACGACAAAGCCCGGGCACACGGCCCGGGCCCTGAAAACATTGAAAACCGTGCTGAATCAGGCGGCCGGCTTGAAGATCTTGGACGCGTTGGCCTTGATCGGCTCGACCGTGTCGGCGGCGACCTTCTGGGTCAGCTCGGTCAGTTCCTTGGTCTGCGCGGTCAACGTCTCGATCTGGCTCTTGGCGTGGGAGGTCCACAATTCCATCATGTCCGGCAGGGTCTTGGCGCCCATCAGGCTGTGCGCGAAATCGAAGCTGGCGCTGGTGTTGGTCTTCACGAAGTCGAACAGCTTGGCGGAATAATCGGTCGCGCCCTTGCTGGCGGTGGTGAACACCGCCTCGATCGTGCCGTTCTGGGTCTCGGCGACATCCTTCAGCTTGGCATAGCTCTCACGGGCCTGCGACACGCCCTTTTCTGCGAAGGCGCGGACCTGTTCGGGGAGCTGGAACGGCATCACGGTGGAAAACGGATCGCTCGAGTCGGCCATAAGGGCATCCTTCGCTGGTGGGGATATCGAAGTGACCCGCGCGAGCGGCCTGCGCAGTCTTCAGGCTGGACGCCGAGCCAGGGGGACGACCAAGGTCATCCAATTGCCACAAGATATCACAAAAATTGTGCAATGCAACATAAAATTGCATTGCACTGCCGCATTCTGCATCTGCCGCAGCACTAAGGGTTAGGCTGGGGCCCCGGCTGAAATTCGCGAGATTCTGGTGAAGGGCCCCGGATCTAGTTCTTCGGCTTGGCGACGTCCTGCGCCGCTTTGGTGACGACCTGACCGAATTCGCTGGCCTGTTCGGCGAACGCCTTCATCTGCGCCTGGACATATTCGGTGTGCAGCCGCATCACCTCGCCGAGATCCTTGGCGTGGACGAGCTGCTGGGCGTAGTCCAGCGCAGCGTGAACGTTGCGCTCGGCAAAACCGACGGCGCGGCCGGTGATCTCCTTGGCGTTGGCCCGGGCGGCGGCCCCGCGATCCTCGATGGTGGCGGCGGTCTGCTGGGCGCTGGTCAGCATGTGCTCGAACGCCTTGCGGGCCTGATCGAACCCGGCCTCTGCCATCGAGCGCATTTCCTGGGGAATCTCGAACCGGTCACGCTGCTCCTGATCCATCGTCAGCTCCTTCCGCCTGTTACGCCGATGCCCGACTGCAACCGCTGCCGGCATCCGGGACCTTAGCGACCAATCGCATCGCCGGTGTGACCGGCGGATGTCGACTAGCGCATCGTGACCGATCGTCCTGGTTTTGCAACCTTCCAACGCCGTCGAGGCTTTCCAGGTCCCGGGGCAGCGGCCGAATTAAGGTTATTCGCGCTTAAGACGGGATAGGCCGGTCTCGATCGTGGACCTAACGACGGCCGCTGGCGATAATGAATTGTTAAGGTTCACAGGCCCCGCACCCTATCCGGCCACAGGCGCACCGCAGCCGAACCGCGGCGTTACGAGTAGCGATGAGCAACTGGGACTTTCAATTGCGAGGGGTCGACGATCCCCGGCTCGCGGTGCACGCGACCCGGACGCTGCCGGCGTGGCTGTGGTCGATCGACGGCAGCCGGGTACTGTGGGCGAACCCGGTCGCGGCCCGGCTGTTCGGCGCCGCCAATGCCTCGGAGCTCGCCGGCCGCAGTTTCCGGCCGGCCGATCCGCACCGCCGTCAGGTCGCCCAGCTCGCCGTCAAGCTCCCGCCGAACGGCGCCACCCGGCTGGAGCGGCTGCGCGGCTTCGGCGCCCCGCTCGGCGCCCTGGTGACCTGCGCCTGCACCCGACTCGGCTTCGCCGACGGCAGCGCCGGCGTCCTGGTCGCGGCGACCGAATCGATCGGCCGTCCGATGCCGCTGATCGACCGGCTGCGCGGCCTGGTCGAGGGGGTCGACACCCCGATCGCTGCGTTCGCCAGCGATGGTCTGTTCGTCGGCTCCAGCGCCGCCGCGCGAACCCTGCTCGGCTTCCGCAACCTGGGCGAGGCAGGACTCGACCAGGCCCGCGCCGACGCGCTGCGGCTCGGCCGGGCCGAGACCCCGATCGGGCTCGGCCATCTGGTGTTGCAACGGGTGGGCAGCGGCGCCGATGTCGGACTGATCGCGCTGCTGGCGCCGGGCACGGCGACCGAGCCTGCTCCGCAACCAAAAGGCAAGTCTCCAGAGCCGCAGCATCAGACTGATTCATATCCACAGCAGGAGACCGAACACCCGGCTGCGGCTGAGACGCCGGTCGAGCCGCCCCCCCAGTCCGAGCCGACTGTCGAAGCTCCGCAGGCAACCGAAGAAGCTTCACGACTGACGGTGGTTGTGACGGAAGCAAAAGACGAGTCCGGCGAATCGCAGCAGTCCGTGGAGTCGGAGATCATTCCAGCGCCCGCAACGGATCAGCAGCCGGCCAAAACCGAGGCGGCATCGGCTGAGCCCGACTACGAGACGTTCGCGATCCTCAGCGAAGCGCCTGCCGAATTCACGCTGCTTGGCGACGTCGCCCCCGCTGTCGAAGTGCGGCCCGCCCCGCCCGAACCGCAGGTGGACGAGGTCGACACGAACGCACCGCAATCGCAGCCGGCTGATCCTGTCGAAGAGCCCGCCGCCGAGGTGGTTCCGACCGATGAGCCTGTCGCACCCGGTCCGATCGGTGAGCCCTCACCTTACATCGAGGCCGTTGCCGACGAGCCGGCATCACCGCAGGCGGCCGAGAACGAACACCGGCCGGCCACCGAACAATCCGCAGCACCCGAGCCGGCCGCTGCTGAGCCGTCGGCAACCGAAGCTCCATCAGCCGTCGACACGATGCCAGAACCGCCCGCGCCGCGACGGCATCCGCTGCGGTTCGTCTGGCAGATCGACCGTGACGGCCGGCTGGCGATCGCGTCGGACGAATTCCTCCGCCTGATCGGACCGCATACCGCCGCCAATCTCGGCGAACGCTGGAGCGAGGCCGCCGTCCGACTCGGACTTGATCCCGACCACCGCGTCACCGCAGCGCTCGCGACCCGTCACACCTGGAGCGGCATCACCTTGCAATGGCCGGCCGACGGCACCGCGCTGCGGCTGCCGATCGAAATGTCCGGCCTGCCCGTGCAGGATCAGGGCGGCGCTTTCGCCGGCTATCGCGGCTTCGGCGTCTGCCGCGATCTCGCTGCGCTCGATCAGCTCGCTGCACTGCGCCGGCATGCTCCCCACGAACCGTCGCCACGGCCGCAGCCGCTGTCGGCCGATCGCACTTCGCACGACGACGCGTCAGATCAGGCCCCTGCTCTGGACCCGCTCCTGAACCCTTTGGACACGCCTGTGGATACCCCGAAAAACGTCCTGCCGTTCCGGCCCGCCAACGACACGCGCGCGCCGTCGCTGACCCCGGGCGAGAACAGCGCCTTCCACGAACTGGCGCAGCAATTGGCAGCCCGGCTCGCAAGCGAGACGCCGCCGACTTCCGAAGCGCCGTCCATCGTCGACGACGAGACCGCGCTTGAGCCAGAGATGGCGCCGAGCCAAGTACCCGACGCCCCGAGCGCCGACCGGGTTGCGCCGACGTCTTCACCGGCGAGCGGCGCCGGCGCGCGCGATCGCCTGCTGCTCGATCTGATGCCGGTCGGCGTGCTGATCTATCGGCTCGACCGGCTGCTCTATGCAAACTCCGCATTCCTGGCGCGGATGGGCTTTCCGAGCGTCGCCGCGCTCGAAGAGGCCGGAGGCCTCGATGCGCTGTATGTCGACTCCGGCGTCGGCGATTCCAGTAGCAGTTCGGAGACCGGCACGCCGATTACCATCACCGCCGCGCAAGGCGGCGACGCGGCGCCGACAGAAGCGCGGCTGTTCACGATCGCCTGGGACGGCGATCAGGCGCTGGCGTTGATCTGCTCGGCCGCCACCGCACCAACCGCCGTGGCCGAATTGCCGTTCGCGCCGACGACTGCGATCGAGGATGCGCCCTCGGCAGTCGGTGCCGCGAATGCCGAGGAGCTCGGCGCGATTCTCGACACCACCGCCGAAGGCGTACTGATGTTCGACGAGGCCGGCCAGATCAGCGCCGCCAACCGCAGCGCGGAAGCGCTGTTCGGCTACGACGGCGACGCGCTGGTCGCGCACAATCTGATCGAGCTGTTCGCGCCGGAAAGCCGCGCCGCCGTACTCGATTACTTGGACAGCATCAAGAGGGGCCGCGCCCAGAGCGTGCTCGACCACGGCCTCGAAGCGCTCGGCCAGGTGCGCGAAGGCGGGCTGTTTCCGCTCACCATGACGATCGGCCGGACCCGTGCCGACGGGCCGAATTTCTTCGCCGTATTCCGCGACCTGTCGCAGGTGCAGCGTACCGAAACCGAACTGAGCCAGGCCAAGCGGCTCGCCGAACGGGCCGCCGGCGCCAAGGCAGACGTGCTGGCGCGGCTCAGCCACGAGATCCGCGCCCCGCTCAACGCCATCATCGGCTTTGCCGAAGTGATGATCGAGGAGCGGTTCGGCCCGCTCGGCAACGAGCGTTACGTCGACTACATGAAAGACATCCGCGCTTCGGGCGAACGCGTCATCGGCATCGTCGACGACCTGCTCGACCTGTCGCGGATCGAGACCGGCAAGCTCGACCTCGCCTTCGCCAGCGTCAATCTCAACGAGCTGGTCGAACAGAGCGTCGCAGTGATGCAGCCGCGGGCCAACCGCGAACGCATCATCATCCGTACCTCGCTGGCGCATCTGCTGCCGGCGGTCGTGGCCGATGCCCAGGCGCTGCGCCAGATCATCATGAACCTGATCGGTACCTCGATTCATCTGGCCAATGCCGGCGGCCAGGTGATCGTCTCGACCGCGCTCAGCGACGTCGGCGAGGTGATGCTCCGCATCCGCGACACCGGCAGCCGCCTCAACGACGACGAACTCGCAGCCGCGCTGCAACCGTTCCGCACCCCGGCGCCGAGTGACCGCACCGAAGCGGCCGGCGTCAGCCTGTCGCTGACCAAGGCGCTGGTCGAAGCCAACCGCGCCACCTTCCACATCAAGAGCGCGCCGCAATCCGGCACGCTGATCGAAGTGGTGTTCGCCCACGCACCTGCGGCGGTGTGAGCGGATCTGGCCTCGCGCTCGAAGCCTGAGCTCCGGGCATGAGTAGGCGTTACCACGCAAGTGATTGCGTGAGAGACCGGCCCGGGGGCCCTCCCGGCGTCCAACAGGCCGAGGGAGGCGGAGCGCCGAAAGGCGCGACCTTGGTATCAGTGGCCGCGACCGTCCTCGCCGGATCGCCGGAGAGAACCGTCGCGGAACGCGTTTCGACGCGGGATGCGACACTAGGAATATTGTCCCTTGGACACCCCCCTTGTCAAGCGCCTCCCGCGAGACCAAATTACAGGATGCGGTAGACAAATGCTATTTCTCTACCAATCGGAGATCGCATGCATCTCAACATCAAGAACGACGAAGCTCATCAGTTAGCGACAGAGCTGGCCCGCATGACCGGGGAGAGCCTCACTGCGGCGGTGACCAATGCGCTGCGCGAACAGCTCGCACGCGAGCATCGTCGCCGGCAAACCGACCAGATCGCGCAACGACTGCTGAAGATCGGGGGCCGTTACGCCGCGTTGCCTGACACCGGGCGAACTCCAGACGAGATTCTCGGCTACGATGAGAATGGATTGCCCACGTGATCGTCATCGACACGTCGGCGATCATTGCGATCTTTCGCGAGGAGCAGGAGGCAGCCCAGTTCGCGCGGCTGATCGCCTCCGACGATCAACCGGTCCTATCCTCAGGCAATTTGCTGGAGATTGCGATCGTTCTCCGTGGACTAAAGGACGTTCAGCCGGCCAAAGCCGAACGATGGCTTGATGACTTTATCGCGGCGGCCGGCATCCGGATCGAGCCCGTGACCACCGAGCAGACCGGATACGCGCGTTCGGCGCATTTGCGGTTCGGGAAAGGGACCGGCCACAAAGCAGCTCTCAACTACGGAGATTGCTTCGCCTACGCGCTGGCCAAAGCTCTGAATGCCCCCTTGCTGTGCAAGGGCAACGACTTTCCGCTGACCGATATTCCGCTTGTCGCGTAGATCTCTCCCTGGGCTTACCCCTTGCTCCCCGCCTGCAATCGCGATTTAGCTGGCGCGGACCGAACCCTGGCGCGAGAGCCTCGATGGCGACGATCGACACTTCCCTGGTTGCGAAACTGCCGCTGTTTGCGGGGCTGAGCCCGGCGGAGCTCGACGCCGTGCTGCTTGAGGCGCGGTCGATCCGGGTTCCCAAGAACGGCCATGTGTTCGAGCAGGGCGAGGACGCCCATTCGTTCTTCGTGCTGCTGCACGGCCACGTCCGCGCCAGCAAGGTGACGCCGGCCGGCGAGCAGATCGTGGTGCGCTACGTCGCGCCCGGGGAGACGCTGGGCGTCGCGATGGCGATCGGGCTCAACCGCTATCCGGCGACTGCCACCGCAGTCGACGATTCGATCGTGCTGGCCTGGCCGACCGCGGCCTGGCCGCGGCTGGTCGAGCAGTATCCGGCGCTCGCCACCAACACGCTGCGCACCGTCGGCGGCCGGCTGCAGGAGACGCATTCCCGGGTGGTGGAGATGTCGACCCAGCAGGTCGAACAGCGGGTCGCGCATGCGCTGCTGCGGCTCGCCAAGCAGAGCGGCCGCAAGGTCGAGAACGGGGTGCAGATCGATTTCCCGATCAGCCGTCAGGATATCGCGCAGATGACCGGCACCACGCTGCACACCGTCAGCCGGCTGCTGTCGGGCTGGGAGCAGAAGGGCCTGATCGAAAGCGGCCGGCAGAAGATCGTCCTGCGCGAGCCGCATCAGCTCGTGGTGCTGGCCGATCAGGCGCCCGACGGCAAGACCTCCTGAGACTTCGCCACAGCCTCGCGCAGCGCCGCCAGGAACGACACCTCGGCAATGCCGTGCTCATGACAGGAATCCTCGATCGTGTGAAACGTCGCGATCGGGCAGCCGACGCAGGCGAGCTTGAAATCCAGGAATACCCGGATCGTCGCCGGCCATCGGCGCATCACGTCTTCGACTACGAAGGTGCGGTCAATCGACATTATTGTCTCCGTTGACCCGAAATGCTGAGGCCCGGGGCGGCGGCGTTCTTTGTCGCGCGACAACGTTTCGGAGGTTCCCACACCTCGTAGTTGTCGCATCCGACGAATGACGGATGCGGGTGCCCCCGTAGTTGAAAGGTATTCATCTCCGAGCTTGTGCTGGGACAAACAGCAGCGGCACGGCAGGAGCATGGTTGCGCCAGCCGACTATCAATCAGCCGCAAGGACGATGACCATGATGACCCGTCGAGACACTCTGTTGGGCGCCGCCGCGACCGCTCTGCTGCTCAGCACCGTGCCGAACGTGGCGTTCGCCGCCGAGGACGAAATCTCCAAACTGCCGCGCCAGAAGATCGAGCTGGTGGCGCCGCCGTTCGTGCACGCGCATCAGCAGGCCACCAAGGACGGCCCGAAGGTCGTCGAGTTCAAGCTGGTTGTCCAGGAAAAGGAAGTGGTGATCGACGAGGACGGCACCAAATTCCAGGCGATGACATTCAACGGCTCGATGCCCGGACCGTTGATGGTGGTGCACGAGGGCGACTACGTCGAGCTGACGCTGGTCAATCCCGCCACCAACACCATGCCACACAATATCGACTTCCACGCCTCGACCGGCGCGCTCGGCGGCGGCGCGCTGACCTTGATCAATCCCGGCGAACAGGTGGTGCTGCGGTTCAAGGCCGACCGCGCCGGCACCTTCGTGTATCACTGCGCACCGGGCGGCAACATGATCCCGTGGCACGTCGTTTCCGGCATGAACGGCGCCATGATGGTGCTGCCGCGCGACGGCCTGAAGGATCGGAACGGCAAGCCGCTGCACTACGACCGCATCTATTACATCGGTGAGCAGGACATGTACGTGCCGAAGGACGAGCACGGCAAATACAAATCCTTCGCCTCACCGGCCGAGTCCTATGTCGACACGGTCGAGGTGATGCGCAAGCTGATCCCGACCCATGTGGTATTCAACGGCAAGGTGGGCGCGCTGACCGGCAAGGACGCGATGACCGCCAAGGTCGGCGAGACCGTGTTGATCGTGCATTCGCAGGCCAACCGCGACACCCGCCCGCACATCATCGGCGGCCACGGCGATTATGTCTGGGAGACCGGCAAGTTCGCCAATCCGCCGGAGACCAATCTGGAAACCTGGTTCATCCGCGGCGGCTCGGCCGGAGCTGCGCTGTACACCTTCAAGCAGCCGGGCGTGTACGCCTACGTCAACCACAACCTGATCGAAGCGGTCGAACTCGGCGCCACCGCGCACTTCAAGGTCGACGGCAAGTGGAACGACGACCTGATGAAGCAGGTCAGCGCCCCCGGCCCGATCCCGGGCGGCCCGACCAACTAACTCGCCTTCGTCATTGCGAGGAGGCGAAGCCGACGAAGCAATCCCGAAGCGCCACGTTGCGGGCTTTGGATTGCTTCGCCTTCGGCTCGCAATGACGGAGAGCGGCTTTCGATTCGATCGAAACGATCCGGTCCACCGCCATGCTGCTCGCCTTCAAAGCCAAGATCGCCCTCGCCGCCCTCGTCGGGTTCGCCACGCCTTTGGCTGTGACGCCGCTGGTGATCGGTCAGGGCGATGCGGGGCTCGACGGCCGGCAGGCGGTGGTCGACGTCGCGCCGGGCGTGATGCGCTACCGGCTTGCGGGCGAATTCACCCGCGACGGCCGCCAGATCGAAGCGCCGCATGTCGACCTGCGGTTCGACCGGCCGCTGTCGATCATGCTGCATCAGGTCAGCGCGGCCGACTACCAACTCTGCGTCGATGATCGCGCCTGCCATCCGGTGCCCGCCGGCACCGCGATCCGCGCCGATCGGCCCGCCGTGCAGGTGTCGTGGCAGGATGCGACGACCTATGCCGATTGGCTGTCGCGCAAGACAGGCGCACACTACCGGCTGCCGACCGATGCCGAGTGGGCGTTTGCGGCCGGCAGCCGGTTCAGGGACGACGGGCTGGCGGCGGAAACCGAAGATCCTGCGGTGCGCTGGATCGCGCGCTACGAGCGCGAATCCGATCGCGGCGATCTGTCGACCAGCCTGCGCAGCTTCGGCGGCTTCGGCGCCAACGAACGCGGCCTGCTCGATCTGGCCGGTAACGTCTGGGAATGGACCACGACCTGCTTCGACCGCACCGCGATCGACGCCGATGGCCGGGCGCAGGCCCGGACCGCCAATTGCGGGGTGCGGGTCGCCGAAGGCCGGCACCGCGCCTACGTGTCCGATTTCATCCGCGACGCCAAGGCCGGCGGCTGCTCGGCCGGGCTACCGCCAATCCACCTCGGTTTCCGCCTTGTGCGCGAACCGGATGCGCCGCTGGCATGGCTGCGCGAACAGTTGGGCCGTGCCATGGCGTCGGTGGGCATCTGAGCGCGGCCCAAGGCCGCGCACCACATTGACACGCATCAAACGGACCGGAGGCACGAGCTTCTAGCCTTGCGCATCGCGTGTCGCGCCCCGCAGGCGCCTCGACACGCGCTCCTGACTGGCCGCCCGGCCGCTGCGCGGAGTTGCGCGATCTTGAATGCTCCCGATCTCACCCGCCCGCCGCTGACCATCCGGCGGATCAGCCTCGACACCGGCCGCGAGAATGTCGCGGTGATCTCCCGCCGCTCCCATGCGTTGCGTCCCGACGTGTTCCGCGGCTTCAGCCGCGTCGAGTTGCGGATCGGCGACAAAGTGCTGCTGGCGACGCTGATGATCACCGACGACGATGCGCTGATCGGCCCCGACGAACTCGGCCTGTCCGAGCCGGCGTTCCGCCGCTTCAACGAGCCGGTCGGCACCGCGGTGTCGGTGACGCCGGCGCGCTCACCGGCCAGCCTGGATGCGGTCCGCGCCAAGATCCAGGGCCACACGCTGTCGGCCACGGAGATCACCGCGATCGTCGATGACCTGGCGCACTTCCGCTACTCCGACATGGAGATCGCCGCGTTCCTGATCAGCGCCGCACGGTTCACCTCGACCGACGAATTGCTGGCGCTGGTCGGCGCGATGGCCTCGGTCGGCACCAAGCTGGTATGGGACACCCCGATCGTCGTCGACAAGCACTGCATCGGCGGCATTCCCGGCAACCGCACCACCATGGTGGTGGTGCCGATCGTCGCTGCGCACGGGCTGATGATTCCTAAGACCTCGTCGCGCGCCATCACCTCCCCGGCCGGCACCGCCGACACCATGGAGCTGCTGGCGCGGGTCGATCTCGACGTCGAGCAGATGAAACAAGTGGTGCACGCCTGCGGCGGCTGCCTGGTGTGGGGCGGCCACGTCAACCTGTCGCCCGCCGACGACATCCTGATCTCGGTCGAACGTCCGCTGAGTCTCGATACACCCGAGCAGATGGTCGCCTCGATCATGTCGAAGAAGCTCGCCGCCGGCTCGACCCGGCTGCTGATCGACTTCCCGGTCGGCCCGTCGGCGAAGGTGGCGAACGCCAACGAGGCGATGCGGCTGCGCAAGCTGTTCGAATTCGTCGGCGATCATTTCGGCATCGGCGTCGAGGTGGTCACCACCGACGGTCGCCAGCCGATCGGCCGCGGCATCGGGCCGGTGCTGGAAGCCCGCGACGTGATGGCGGTTCTGGGCAACGAGCCGGACGCGCCCGCGGACTTGCGCGAGAAGTCGCTGCGGCTCGCGGCGCATCTTTTGGAGTATGATCCGAAGTTGCGCGGAGGCGCCGGCTATGCCCGCGCCAAAGAGCTGCTCGACAGCGGCGCTGCGCTGAAGAAGATGCAGCAGATCATCGACGCGCAGGGGCCGTCGCCCTGCCGTGTCGACCTCGGCGCGCACGCCGCCGACGTGCTGGCTTCCGCCGATGGCGTGGTCAACGGGATCGACTGCCTGCGCATCAACCGCCTCGCCCGCACCGCCGGCGCCCCGGTGGCCAAGGGTGCCGGAATCGACCTGTTCAAGAAGATCGGCGACCGCGTCGAAAAAGGCGAGCCACTGTACCGGGTGTATGCGTCCGACAGCGCCGAATTCGATCTGGCGCTGGCCGCGGCGCAGGCGGAGTCCGGCTTCTCGATCAATCATCACACCCCGGCAGACGTGGACCTGGTGTCGTGAGCGCCGCGCTGCACTATCTGGCCTCGGCGGCCGACGACGCGATCCGGCTCGCAGCGCGGCTCGGCGTGCCGGCGCATCTGATCAGGCAGCACCGTTTTCCCGACGGCGAGTTCGCCGTCAATGTCGGCCCGGTGGCGGCGACCACCATCCTGTATCTGCCGCTCGACCAGCCCAACGATAAGCTGGTGACCATCCTGTTCGCCGCCGAAGCGCTGCGCCGCGAAGGCTGCAACCGGCTGGTGCTGCTGGCGCCGTATCTCTGCTACATGCGCCAGGACGTCGCGTTCCGCCCCGGCGATGCGATCAGCCAGAGAGCGATGGGCCGGCTGCTGGCTGGCTTGGTCGACCGCGTCATCACCGTCGACCCGCATCTGCATCGCACGCCGCGGCTCAGCGACGTCTTCCCGGGGATCACAGCCGATGAATTGTCGGCGATGCCGGCGATCGCCGCGGCGCTGCGCGGCACGCTCGATCCTGACACCGTGGTGGTCGGACCGGACTCCGAGTCGCAACAATGGGTTGATGCGCTCGCCGAACTGATCGGCACCCGATCGGCAGTGGCGCAGAAAATCCGCCATGGCGACCGATCGGTCGAAATCGCGTTCACTGATGCGAGCGCGGTGGCGGGCCGGCCGGCGCTGCTGGTCGACGACATCGTCTCGTCCGGCGGCACGCTGATCGCCTGCACGCGCGCGCTGCTCGGCGCCGGCGCAACGTCGGTCGACGCGGTGATCACCCACGCGCTGTTTCCACCGGCAATGCTGCGCGACTTCGCTTCCGCCGGAATCCGCAGCATCCGCTCCACCCACACCGTCCCGCACCCGACAAATGCGATTACGCTCGACGAACTGTTCGTCGACGCCCTGCACACCGAGATCGGCAGGACGATCAAGGAGACCCGCGCATGAGCGTCACCATCAGGTTCTGCGGCGCCGCGCGCACCGTCACCGGCTCCTGCTATCTGTTCGAGACCAAGGGCAAGCGCTTCCTGGTCGATTGCGGCCTGTTCCAGGGCCAGAAGACGCTGAAGGAACTGAACTACGGCGCGTTTCCGTTCCGCCCGTCCGATATCGACGCGGTGCTGCTGACGCATGCCCATATCGATCACTGCGGCCTGCTGCCGAAGCTGGTGCGCGAGGGATTCAAAGGGCGGATCCTGGCGACCCGCGGCACCATTGATCTGTGCTCCTACATGCTGCCCGACGCGGGCAGCATCCAGGAGTCCGAAGTGATGATGCTGAACCGCCGCAACGCCGCGCGGGGGCGACCGGAGGTCAGCCCGATCTACACCCAGGCCGACGCAATCGCGACGCTGTCGTCGTTCTATCCGGTCGATTACCAGAGCTGGATCACCGTTGTTCCGGGCGTGCGCGCGCGGTTCTGGAACGCCGGCCACTTGCTCGGCTCGGCCTCGATCGAAATCGAGATCGACGGCGAGGGTCGCTCGTCGTCGGCGCTGCGGCTGCTCGCCTCCGGCGACATCGGCCCCGACGGCAAGCTGCTGCAACCCGACCCGGAAGCGCCGGCGCATTTCGACTACGTGCTCTGCGAGTCGACCTATGGCGACCGGACGCGCGAGCCGACTTCACCGCAACTCCGGCACGAACGGCTCGCCGCCGAAGTCAACGCCGCCGCCGCGGCGCGCGGCGCGCTGGTGATTCCGGCGTTCGCGGTCGAGCGCACCCAGGAGCTGATCGTCGACCTGATCGACCTGATGGAGAAGGGCAGCATCCCGAGCGCACCAGTGTTCCTGGATTCGCCGCTGGCAATCCGCGCCACCGAAGTATTCCGCCGCCACGCCGCCGATCTCGACGAAGACGTCGATGTCGAGCGGCTGCTCGCCTCGCCGCATCTGCGCTTCACCGAGACGGTGGAAGAGAGCAAATCGATCGCCAAGCTGAACGGCTTCCACATTATCATCGCCGCCAGCGGGATGTGCGATGCCGGCCGCATCCGCCATCATCTCAAGCGCTGGCTGTGCCGCTCGACCGGCACCGTGCTGCTGGTCGGTTATCAGGCCAACGGCACGCTCGGCCGCTTCCTCGAGGAAGGCGCCAAGGCGGTTCGGATCATGGGCGAGGAAGTCCGCGTCAAAGCCAAGATCCGCCGCATCGACGATTACTCCGGACATGCCGATGCCGGCGAACTGATACGCTGGATCACCGAGCGCCGGCCGATCGACCGCGGGCTGTTTCTCAGCCACGGCGAAGAAACAGCGATCGCAGCGCTGGCTGAGCGACTCGGCAGTGGCGTACTGCCGGCAGCGAAGATCATTCAGCCGCTGCTCGACGACGTCTACGAACTCGCCGCACCGGTACCGACCGTGCTCGACGGCAAACATCGCCGGCGGCTCGAGCCGGAGTCGGTCGTCAGGCTCGACTGGCACAACGAGATGTCAAAGCTGCTGCTCGATATCAACGCCAGCGTCGAAGCCGCCGCCGACGAACGCGCGCGCAGCGTGATCATTCGGCGCCTGCGCCGTGCGCTCGACGAGAACGGCAACGGCGCACATGCGGCGCGGCGATAGCCACGCCATCGCGGATCCCGGTGCCATGGTTTGAATACCATTTGTGCAAGGTTTGATTCACACTCGGCATTGGAACACCGCTACGCCTGCGAAATACGCGATTCGATTGCAGCTATTCGAATTGCAATCCCCTATGGGCTGTGTGCTAGATTATCTCGCAGATGCACAATCCGGGGGATGCTCGTGAGTGCGAACTATCATGTCGCCGAAGGCGACCAGAATGCGCTCGGTCAGTATCTGGTCGCCCGAACCGCCAGTTGCAGCGCCGACAGACGTCCGCATCTGCAGATCGCCTGCATTCATTGCGGCACCGAATACGTCGCCGCCGAGATCAATTTCCACAACTGCAAGTGTCCGGCCTGCCAGGGCGGCAACGGCCATCATCTGATCTGACCCGTTGGCGGGAGCCCTACGCGGTCTTCCAGCCGGGGCTCGTAGCAGCCCGAGAGCTCTATTTGGAATCGCTCTAATCGCGACATTGAGCCGCTGCACCGCCCCCTTGGGCTGGGCTACTGACAGGCGTTCTCGATTTTCGTCAGGAGCCTGCCGTATGAGCCGTTTGCGCGCCGCTGCCCTCGCATTTGCCGCCATTGTCGTGCCGTTTGCCGCCGGAGCCGCCGAGCAGGTGAATGTCTACACCTATCGGGAAACCAAACTGGTGCAGCCGCTGTTCGACGCCTTCACCAAGGACACCGGGATCGCCGTCAATGTGATCTCGGCCAGTTCCGGCCTGGAGCAGCGGATCAAGGCCGAGGGCGCCGAGAGCCCGGCCGACGTGCTGCTGACGGTCGACATCGGCCGAATCGACGATGCGGTCGCGGCCGGCATCAGCCAGCCGATCAATTCGGCGGTGATCGACGAGATCGTACCGGCCCAGTTCCGCGATCCAAACGGCCACTGGGCCGGGATCTCGATGCGGGCCCGGGTGATCTACGCCTCGAAGGACCGCGTCAAGCAGGAAACGATCACCTACGAGGAACTGGCCGATCCGAAGTGGAAGGGCAAGATCTGCATCCGCTCCGGCCAGCACATCTACAACAACGCGCTGTTCGCCGCCTATGTGGCCAAGCACGGCGAGGCCAAGGCGGAGGAATGGCTGCGCGGCCTGAAGGCCAATCTGGCGCAGAAGCCGTCGGGCGGCGACCGCGAGACCGCGCGCGACGTCGCCGCCGGCAAATGCGACCTCGGCATCGGCAATACCTACTACTGGGCATTGATGCAGAAGGACCCCGACAAGAAGGCCTGGGCCGACGCCACCCGCGTCGTGCTGCCGACGTTCGAAGGCGGCGGCACCCACGTCAACCTGTCTGGCGTGCTGCTGACCAAGAACGCGCCGAACAAGGCCAATGCGGTGAAACTGATCGAATGGCTCGCCGGCGAGAAGGCGCAGCAGATCTACGCTGACGCCAACTACGAATACCCGATCCGCCCGGGCGTCGCGCTGAACCCGGTGATCGCCGGCTACGGCAAGCTGAAGCCCGATCCGCTGCCGATCGCCCAGATCGCCGCCAACCGCAAGGCGGCCGCGACACTGGTCGACAAGGTCGGGTTCGACAACTGAACGTCATCACACCTCCACCGCAGGCAGATTTCCCTCATCCTGAGGAGACCGGCGAAGCCCAGAGGGCGAAGCCGGGCGTCTCGAAGGATGGAGCCAAAGATCACGTCCTCATGGTTCGAGACGGCGCTGCGCGCCTCCTCACCATGAGGACGGCGCCCAGTGCGTCCGATACCGAACTCGTCGTCCTCGTCCTCGCTCTCCTCACCGCCCTTCTCGTCGCCGCGCCCGTGATCAGCCTGGTGCTGATCGCACTGCAGCCTGCAGGCGAGGTGTGGTCGCATCTGATCGCCTACGTGCTGCCGCGCGCCGTCGGCGACACCGCGCTCTTGATCGCCGGCGTCGGCACCCTGACGCTGCTGATCGGCACCGGCACCGCCTGGCTGGTGTCGTCGCACGATTTTCCCGGCCGCGCGGCGCTGATCTGGCTGCTGCCGCTGCCGCTTTCGGTGCCGACCTATCTGTCGGCCTACGTCTATGTCGATCTGTTCGAACCGCTCGGCTTGGTGCATCGCGCGCTGTCGGCGCTGATGCCCCCGGCCGAGGCGGTGCAGTGGCTGCCGCAGATGCGTTCGCTCCCCGGCGCGATGCTGCTGCTGGCGCTGGTGCTGTATCCTTACGTGTATCTGTCGGCCCGCGCGGTGTTTCAGGCCCAGGGCACCGACGCGATCGAAGCCGCGCGAACGCTCGGCGCCGGCCGCTTCACCATCCTGTGCCGGGTGGTACTGCCGATGGCGCGGCCTGCGCTTGCAGTCGGCGTCGCGCTCGCCGCGCTGGAGACGCTGAACGACATCGGCGCCTCGGAATATCTCGGCGTCCGCACCCTCACCGTCTCGGTGTTCACCACCTGGCTGAATCGCGGCAGCCTCGCCGGCGCCGCGCAGCTCTCGCTGGTGCTGCTCGGCTTCGCCGCGCTGTTGATCGCGATCGAGCGGATCGGCCGACGCAACGCCAGCGTCGAACTGTCGGCCGAAAGCCCGCGGCTGCGGTCGCGCACCCGGCTGGACGGCGCGAAAGGCGGCCTCGCCACCGCGGCCTGCCTGTTGCCGCCGCTGTTCGGCTTCGTGCTGCCCGCCGGCTTTCTGCTCGGCGAGAGCGTGCGCCGCAGCCTGTCGATCGGGATCGACCCTGCGCTGTGGCGCGACGCCCTGCACACGGTGACGCTGGCCGCTCTGGCGACCGTGATCGCGCTGGCGCTCGGGCTGATCGTGGTGCTGGCCGCGCGCTGGCGGGAGGAGCGAACGACCCGCGCGGCCGTCACAGTCACCCAGCTCGGTTACGCCCTTCCGGGCCTGGTGCTGGCGCTCGGGCTGCTGACGCCGGTGCTGGTGATCGACGGCACCATCGCCAATCTGTTCCGTGCGTTCGGCTATCCGTCGCCGGGCCTGATCCTGATGAGCACCGGGGGCGCCGTGGTGGCCGCCTATGTGATCCGCTTTCTCGCGGTGCCGACCGGACTGGTCAAGGCCGGATTCGATCGGATTCCGCGCGACTATGACGACTCCGCCCGCGCCGCCGGTGCCGGCCGTCTGATCACGCTGTGGAAGATCGACCTGCCGCTGCTGCGCCCGGCGCTGGTCGGCGCTGCGATCCTGGTGTTCGTCGACTGTCTGAAAGAGCTGCCGGCGACGCTGCTGCTGCGGCCGCTGAACGTCGAGACGCTGTCGACCTCGATCTATCAATACGCCAGCCGCGGCAGCTTCGAGGACGGCGCGCTGGCGGCCCTGATCATCGTTGCCGCCAGCATTCCGCCGGTGGTCTGGCTGACGCGGTTCTCCGACCTGCCGGAATGAAACCTATCGGAAAGAGCGGAGCGCCACGCTGCCGCCGTCATCCCGGGGATCATGGCTCGGGAACCCCGGTGCTGCGGCGAACCGCAGCACCGGCTGGCCCTGCCCCGTCCGCGACCGTATAATTCGCCCGATGAAGCAAGCTCGGATCTGTTCTGCCGCCGCCCGATGCGGCCTCGTTCTCGCCTTGTCGCTCGGCGCTGCCGCTTCGGCGTCGGCGCAGGTGGCGCCGATCCGCTACTGGATCCCCGGTGGGCCGTTCGGATTCGGCGGCGGCACCACCGAGAGCTGGCGCGCACTGAGCTGGGGCGACGTCCCTGGGTTCACCGCCGAGACCGACGAGAACGGCGAACCGCGCAGCGGCTTCGTTGCCCGCAGCTACAGCGCCCCGGTCGGGCCGTTGACCGGCGGCTTCGGCTGGAACAGCCCGGGCGGCGCCGGCGCATTCGGCAATTTCGGCTCGCTCGCCGCAGAGGGCTCGCAATACGGTTACCGCTTCAAAGGCGTCGGCGACCTGCCGGTGACGCTGTTCGGCAGCGTCGACAGTCTGAAGTACAAGCCGGACGTGTTCACGGCGCTGACCTCGCCGGGCTTCGCCAGCAGCAACACCGCCGCCACCAGCGTCAACGCCGGGATCGAGATCAAGCCGACCTCCAATGTCAGCCTGTCGTTCTCGGCCGGCTACACCCAGTACAACGGCACCACCGACAGCGACATCCGCTCCAACCTGCTGCCCGGCGAATCGCCGATGTTCTCAGGCGGCCGGCGCTAGGAAATCCAGCACTGCGCGGTTGAACGCATCCGCCTCGGTCACGGTGACGCCGTGGCCGCCTTCCGGCATCAGCACGAATTCAGCAGATGGCAGGCCGGCGGCGAGATGCTGCGAGCACGTCCACGGTACCAGCGTGTCGTCCTTGCTCGCCAGCACCAGCGTCGAATGACGAATCTCGTCGAGCCGGGCCGCGACATCGAAAGCCAGCAAAGCCGCGATCCGCCGCTCGATATTGTCGGCACCCTGGAAGTGGCGAACCCCATGAGCTTCCTCTTCCGCCACCCGCGCGGCGTTCGCGACCATCCAGGCCGGAGGATACAGAAAGATCGGCTGCGCCCGAACATAGGCTTCGACGCCGACACCGCGCAGCAGGTCTCGGCGCACGTCGAAGCAGCGCTTGGTGTGCGGATTGGGCGCGGCCCAGGCGTTGACCAGCACGAGCCGATCAAGCATCTGCGGCGCGCGCAGAGCGAATTCGAGCCCGACCAGCCCGCCGAGCGCGTGGCCCATGAAGTGACAGCGTTCGATCTGCTGCGCCTGCAACAGCGCGATCACTTCATCGGCCATGTCGCCGATGCTGTAGCCGTCGGGCAGTGTCGCCGGATTGCGCCCGGTGCCGCGATGATCGTACAACACGACGCGATACTGCTGCGCCAGCGCTTCGATCTGTGGCAGCCAGAAAGCGCCAGCGCCGCCGAGCCCGGCCGACAGCACGATGGTCGGGGCGTCCGGCTCGGGGCGCCCGACGATCTCCGCGGCCAGCATCGAACCTTGCTGCCCGGTCATGCCGCGAGATCGATGCCGAGTTCGGACCAGATCGTCTCGTACAGCGCAGTGAATTCCGGCAGCTTGCGGATCTTCAGCGGATGGCGCTGCTCCGGCGCGATGTGCACTGGATGGATCGATTTCACCCGGCCCGGGCGGCTGGTGATGACGACGATGCGGTCCGCCATGGTGATCGCCTCGCCGACGTCGTGGGTGACCAGGACGACGCTGCACTGCCGCTCGCGGATAATGCGCAACACGTCGCTTTGCAGCACCAGGCGGGTCTGGCTGTCGAGCGCCGAGAACGGCTCGTCGAGCAGGATCACGTCCGGGCTGAAGGCGAGCGTGCGCATGAACGCCACCCGCTGGCGCATGCCGCCAGACAGCTCCGACGGATAACTGTGCTCGAAACCCTTGAGGCCGTAATTTTCGATCAGCTCGTGGGCGATCGCCTCGGCCTTCTTGCGCGGCATGTTGCGGACCTGAAGCCCGACGATCACGTTATCGATCACGGTACGCCAGGGCAGCAGCAGATCCTTCTGCAGCATGTAGCCGACATGGCCGGTGGCGCTGTGGACCGGCTCGCCGTTGACCTCGACCCGGCCGCCGGTCGGTTCCAGCAGCCCGGCGATGATGTTGAACAGGGTGGTCTTACCGCAACCGGACGGGCCGACGATGGCGACGATCTCGCCACGATGGACCTGAAATCCGATATTGGCGATCGCAGTCACCGGCGCCGCATTGGCGACGTCGAAGGTCATGCCGACGTTCTCGGCGTTGAGCACGATATGGGCGTCAGACATGGGCGTAGGTTCCGATCGGATGGGCGGCCAGGAAGTCGAGCGTGAGGTTGTTGAAGGCAACCGGCTCGACGCGGGAGAAGGCGTGGCCGCCGCGCGGCACCTGGATGAGCTCGGCGCCCGCGATGCGCGCGGCAATCAGTTCCGACGAATAGGGCGGCGTCAGGATGTCGTCCTGCGCGACAAGTACCATCGTGGGGCAGCGGATCTTGTCCAGATAGCGCAGCCCGTCGAACGCCATGATGCCGGCAGCGCGCGCATCCATGATGCTGCGCGACGGCGTCGCGGCCACGGCAACCGCGATCTCGCGGTCCAGCTCGGCCCGATGGTCGCGCACGTAGTAGGGCGGATACAGGAAAAGCGGCGTAGCGCGATGATACTCCGCTTCGCCCATGCCGCTCAGGATGCGCCGGCGCAGACTGAGGCAACTCTCCATCTGCGCGTCGAGCTCGGCCCAGGTCGCGTACAGGACCAGGCTGGCAATTCGCTCCGGCGCTTTGGCGCCGAGCACGATACCCATCGCGCCGCCGGTCGAATGGCCGACCAGATGTGCCTTGTCGATATCCAGGCGATCCATCAGCCGCAGCAAGTCGTCAGCGAGCAGCTCGACCGAATATTCCATCTCGGAGCGGGTGCTGCCACCGGTGCCGCGATGATCGTGCAGCACCACCTGATGACGCGCCGCGAAGGCGTCCACATTGGGCCCCCAGTAACCGGCGGATCCGCCGAGGCCGGCGACCAGCAGCACCGGCTCACCGGAGCCGACGACCTCGTAGCGTAGTGCAATGTCCGACAATTGAGCGATCGGCATCTTCAGAACCTCAGCGCCACTTCATCCGGCGCTCGACCCAGCCGACGAGGCCGTCGAGCAGCAGCGCCAGCAGCATCAATGCGAGAATGCCGCCCCACACCGCGTTGAGATTGTACAACGTACCGGCGTAGTAGATCTGATAGCCAAGCCCCTGATCGGCCGAGATGTATTCGCCGACCACCGCGCCGATCATCGCGAAGCCGATGTTGAGTCGAAACGCGGAGGCGATCCACGGCAGCGATCCGGGCGCGATCACGATACGAAACATCTGAAACCGGCTGGCGCCGAGCGCCTTGAGCATCTTCAGATAGTCGCCATCGATTTCCTGCGTGCCGGCATAGCTGGTGATCATCGCAACGATGAAAGTGATGATGGCGGCGACCGCGATCTTGGATTCGATGCCGACGCCGAACCACACCACGATCAGCGGCGCCAGCGCGATCTTCGGCAGGCCGTTGAGTGCGATCAAGAGTGGCCGTAGCACCGCGGCCGCGGTCGGTGACAGCCACAACAGCAGGCCGGCGGCCGAGCCGGCGATGCTGCCGATCAGGAATCCGAGAATCGATTCCTTGGCGGTGACCCAGGTGTCGTTGAGCAGTGAGCCGGTGGTGAGCCCCTTGGCCAGTTCTCGCCAGATACCGGTCGGCTGGCCGTAGAGATAGACCTTGATCCACTCGGCGCGGATCGCAATCTCCCACAGCAACAGGAAGCCGCCGATCAGCAGCAATTGCAGAAAGAAGATCCTGCCCCGCGCAAGCCACGGCGCGGAGATCGAGCGTTGCGAGGCTTTGGCCGGCTTCCGATCGGCTGTCTGCTCGGGCATGCGACCCATGATCTCCGCATTGGCCATGGTCAGGTTCCGACGTAAGCGGTGGTGGCGATCTCGACGAGGAATTCCGGGCGCACCAACGGGCTCTGGATGCAGTATCGCGCCGGCGGAGTCTCCGGGAAGTACTCCTTGTAGACGGCATTCATCGCCGCGTAGTCGGCGAGGTCCTTCAGGAAGATCTGGTTGAACACCACGTCCTTCAGCGTGCCGCCGCCGGCCTCGACCACCGACTTGATCGACTCCAGCACGAACCGGGTCTGCGCGGTGGCGTCGCCGGCGCCGACGGTCTCGCCGTTGGGACCGATCGCCAGCGTACCGGAAACATAGATGAATCCGCCGGCCTTGGTACCGGGGCTATAGGGCGCGAGCGGCGGCGGCGAGCCCGGCGGAATGATGACTTCGAACGGCACGGACACTCCTTGGTTGTCGAAGGCGAAATTCAGGCGGCGATGCTGGAAGCGAGCGCCTGGGCGACGTCGTCGACGGTCGAGCTCCAGCCGAAGAAGCTCTCGACATTGTAGATCGTCGCCTGCTGGCAGAACTCCGGCCCGGCCTGGTAGCAGGCGTCGCGCACCAGAACTGGGAAGTATTCCCTGAAGAACGCGTCGCGGATGGTCGACTCGACGCACACATTGGTGGCGACGCCGCACACCAGCACCGTGTCGATCCTTCGGCTGCGCAACAGGCTGTCGAGTGCGGTGCCGGCGAAGCCGCTGTAGCGCGGCTTCGGCACCAACAGATCGTCGGGCTGCGGCTTCAGCTCCTGGACCAGCTCGTAGTCCCAGCCGCCGCGGGTCAGCAGCTTGCCGGCCAGTTCGGGCCGGCTGCGCATCAGCTTCAGCGAATTGCCCTTACGCTGATTGACCGAATTCGGACCGCCGGCCTCCTTCAGCGCCGGATCCCAGCCGTTCTGCAGCCACACCACCTGGATGCCGGAGCCGCGGGCGATCGATATCAACCTGGCGATGGCGGGAATGACCTTCTGGGTCGGCGTCAGGTCGACGCCGAGATGCGAGAAGTAACCACCCGGCGAACAGTAACCGTTCTGCATGTCGACGACGATCAGCGCAGTGGCGGCGGCGTCGAAATCGACGGATTCGGGACGGGCGGACAATTGCTTGGACATGATGCTCTCGATTTTCAGCCGGCCTTGCCGACCTTGGCGGTCGCCTTTTCGGCGAAGCTGTTGTCGACCATTTCTTCGTAGGGCCGGGCGGACTTGATCGAGCCGCCGGCGAGTTCGAACGCCATGTCGGCGTCCCACTCGGCCTTGGAAATGGTCGGGTTCTTCGGAATGGCGGCGGAGTTGCCGAGCAGATTGTCGGCCGCGGAGCGGATCACCGACTCGCCGACCTGCGGGAATTCGGCGACCGAGGCTTTGACGAACAGCTCGCGATCGGTCTGTAGCGCCGCCTGGGCCTCGGCCAGCGCGTCGCAGAACGCCTGCACCATCGCCGGGTCCTTCTCGATCACGCTCTTCTGCGTCATCGCGGTGGTCCAGGACAGCGGACCGATGATGTCGGCGAAGGCGAACACCGGCTCGAGGCCGAACTTCTCCTTGGCGATCGAGACGTCCCATTCGAACATCGTGGCGAACTCGGCGCGGCCGTCGAGCACGGCCTGGGCCTGCGCGCCCTGCGGTAGCTGCAAGAATTTGACGCCGGCAGCCTCCGGATCGAACCCGCCGCGGTCCTTCATGGCGAAGGTCGGGGTCTGGATGGTGGAGGACGGGAAGCGCAGACTCGCGATGGTCTTGCCCTTGAAGTCGGCGATGCTGCCGACCTTGGTGCCAGGCTTGGCGACCGCCCACATCGCGACGCCGCCGACCACCTTGGCGATGTTGCTGACCTTGGCGCCCTCGTTGACAGCGTTGACGGACATGCCCGCGCCGGTGACCGCGAAGCTGGCATTGCCCGACAGCACCACCGGCAGCGCCAGCGCGATGCCGCCCGCCGAGCTGACGGCGACGTCGAGCCCGTGCTTCTTGAAGAAGCCGCCGTGCTTGGCTGCGTAGACCGACACATACATGCCGAGGTGGATGGCCTCGGAGACCTTGATGGCATTCAGGGACTGGGCGGCCGCCGGACTACCGAGCCGGTCGAACACCGCAACGATGGTGGCTGCACTCGCGCCCAGCAAGACGGTCCGCCGTGAGGCGGCGCCGGTGAACAGCTTGGTTCCTTTGCGCTCAGATTTCACGACGAGTCCTCCGTTGGGGCCTGTGGAGGCCAGACTAAAGACGGAGAGACTGTCCCGAAAAGTCGAGATTCGGTCATGTGATCTTGCCGAAAAGGCAACACCTCAGCCGGGTCGCCTCGTCCGCGACAGGCCGCGGATCGCTTCCGCCAGGGCCTTCAGGAACTCCTGAGGCGCGTGCGGCAGCGGGCGGTCACGGTGGATGCTGATGCTGGAGCGCGCGGCAGCGAACGCCGGATCGGCAATCGGGATTGCCCGGAGCGCGTCGTAATGCAGCTCGGTGATCACCGTCAGCGCCGGCATGAAGGCGATCACCTGTCCGGTCGCCGCCATTCGCTTGGTGAGCTCCAGCGAGTTGGTGGTCACCAGCACCTGCGGCGCGCGCTGCCGCTTGGCGATCGCCCGTTCGAACACCTGACGCAGACCGAAACTGTGCTCGGGCAGCGCGATCGTCTGTGTGCAAATGTCGTCGAGCGTCAGCGACGCGCGATTGGCGAATTCATGCGTCGGCGCCACCAGACAGGCGATCGGCTCGACATGCTCGGCGATCACTTCGATCTCTGGCCGCGGCGTCGCGTTGAAGGTGATGCCGATATCGGCTTCGTCCTCGAGCAGCGCCTCGATGATGCGATCGGTCGATCCGGTCTGAATTCGGAAGGTGACGGCCGGATAGCGATGGTGGAAGTTGGCGAGCAGATCGGGTAGCAGCCCCGACACCAGCCCTTCGATCACGAACAGCGAGACCTCGCCGCGGCGCAGGCCGCGCAGATCGTCGATCTCGTTGCGCGCGCGGTCGAGGTCGCGAAAGATCCGGTTGCTCTGCCGGGCGAGGACTTCGCCGGCCGGCGTAAGCTGCACCCCGACCTTGGAGCGCTCGAACAACACGGCGTCGAGTTCGTGTTCGAGCTGCGCGATCTGGCGGCTGACTGCCGACGGTGCGACGTGCAAGCGATCGGCCGCCTTACGGATCGAGCCGAGCCTTGCGACTTCGTTGAAATAGCGCAGGGTCAGGAAGCGCACGCGGGCTCATCTCTCCATATACTCGTCTCATTGTTCAGGCTGAGCGCATGTTGCGCAAGGCGCCAGACGCTCTGGGGCCGAGCCGAGGCGTTATGCGGTCGCCGAGCACTGCGCTCAGTGCATCGCTCTGGTATCGCCCCCCTCTTCCCCTGCGGGGACCAGCGATGCTCACGACGCCGCCTCCTGCGCCGTCCGCGGTGTCGCCGTGGTGGACGGCTCAGCGAACGTCCGCAAATCCTGCTCGTCGAGCGTCTCCTTTTCCATCAGCCGGCGGGCCGAGCGCTCGAGCTGGTCGCGGCGCTCGCCGAGCAGCTTGACGGTGCGGTCGAAGGTGGCGTCGACAATGCGCTTGACCTCGTCGTCGACGGCCGCCGCGGTTTCGTCCGAGTAGCTACGCTCCTGCGGCCCGTAATATGGCTGGTCGGTCGCCAGGAACGAGCGGCGGTCCTTTTCCAGCGCGACGTGACCGAGCCGCTCGCTCATGCCGTAGCGGGTGACCATGGCACGGGCGATGTCGGTGACCTTCATCAGATCGTCGGCGGCGCCGGTCGACAGATGACCGAACACGATCTTCTCCGCGGCGCGACCGCCGAGCAGCACCGCCATCTTGTTCTCCAGCTCGTCGCGGGTCATCAGGAAGCGATCCTCGGTCGGCCGCTGGATGGTGTAGCCGAGCGCGCCGATGCCGCGCGGGATGATCGAGACCTTGTGCACCGGGTCGACGCCGGGCAGCGCCATCGCCACCAGCGCATGGCCCATCTCGTGATAGGCGACGATCTCCCGCTCCTTCGCGTTGAGCAGACGGTTACGCTTCTCGAGCCCGGCGACGATGCGCTCGATCGCGTTGTTGAAGTCCTGCATCGTCACCGCATCGGCCTTGCGACGGGTGGCCAGAAGCGTCGCCTCGTTGACCAGATTGGCCAGATCGGCCCCGGTGAAGCCCGGCGTCAGCGCCGCGATCTGCTCGGGCGAGACGTCGGACGCCAGTCTGGCCTTGGTCAGATGCACGCCGAGGATCTGGATACGGCCGGCCTTGTCGGGACGATCGACCAGCACCTGGCGGTCGAACCGGCCGGCGCGCAGCAGTGCCGGATCGAGGATCTCGGGCCGGTTGGTGGCGGCGAGCAGCACCAGGCCGGTCGAGGAGTCGAAGCCGTCGAGCTCGACCAGGAGCTGATTCAGCGTCTGCTCCTTCTCGTCGTGGCCGCCCGCATAGGGTCCGATGCCGCGGGCGCGGCCGAGCGCGTCGAGCTCGTCGATGAAGATGATCGCCGGGGCCTTGGCGCGGGCCTGTTCGAACAGATCGCGCACCCGCGCGGCGCCGACGCCGACGAACATCTCGACGAATTCCGAGCCGGAGATCGAGAAGAACGGCACGCCGGCCTCGCCCGCCACGGCTTTCGCCAGCAGGGTCTTACCGGTGCCGGGCGGTCCGACCAGCAGGATGCCCTTCGGCATCCGCCCGCCGAGCCGGCCGTAGCCCTCCGGGTCTTTGAGGAAGTCGACGATCTCCTTCAGCTCGTCCTTGGCCTCGTCGACGCCGGCGACGTCGGCGAACGACACGCCGGTGTCGGACTCGACATAGACCTTGGCCTTCGACTTGCCGATCTGCATCAAGCCGCCACCGACGCCGCCGCCCATCCGGCGCATGATGAACACCCAGACGCCGACGAACAGCAGCACCGGCACCACCCAGGACAACAAATCGCGGAAGAACGTACTTTCGATCCGGCCGGTGACGACGACGCCCTTGTCCTGGAGCTGGCGCGCCAGATCCGGTTCGACCCGGGTGGTGATGAACATCGGCTTGCCGTCGATCGGCTCCTTGAACCGCCCCTGGATGAAGCGATCGGACACCGCGGCTTCGGCGATCCTGCCCTCGGACAGATAGGTCTCGAACTGGCTGTAGGGGATCTGCGCGACCAGCGTCGCGGTGGTGAACAGATATTGAAAGCCGAGCAAGACGAACAGCGCGATCAGCCAGTACCCGATATTGAACTGGGTCTTCTTGTTGAGCTCCACGACGGTGTCTCCCCGCTTTGCTCCCCGACGGGAGCCTTGCTCCTTGTCGTCCGACTGAAGACGCCCCAGCCGGCGGCCGCGTTCCTCTCAGATCGCGTGGCAGCTTTCGCAGCCTGACCGCCTACGTTACGACGCGCTGAGATCGGAGTCGCAGCCGCTTCGGGCCGATCGCAGCGACACCCGAACAGGCCGGAATGCACCTGACGAGCCGGGCAAATCGAACCGCGCTCCGGCCCTGCATCAAAACAGGGCGGACCCCAGTCGATCTAGGGGAACACTAACGGGTTTCAAGATCATCGCACACAGCGCGGCGTGCCGCCGCACTGGCCGGGACGGCCGGCGTCGCGGCGAACGTCAGGCGTTCTTCAGCGCGACGCGGAATTCGGCTTCGGTCTTGGCCTTGACCTCGTCGAGGGTGACGCCGTCTGCGAGTTCGATCAGCGCCATGCCGTCGTTGCCGTGCTTGTCGATGGTGAACACCGCCAGATCGGTTACCACCATGTCGACGACGCGCTCGCCGGTCAGCGGCAGATTGCACGACTTCAAGAGCTTCGGGCCGTCCTTGGCGGAATGCTCCATCACTACGACGACACGCTTGACGCCGGCGACGAGATCCATCGCGCCGCCCATGCCCTTGACCATCTTGCCGGGGATCATCCAGTTGGCGAGGTCGCCGTTCTGCGCCACCTGCATGGCGCCGAGAATGGAGAGATCGATGTGGCCGCCGCGAACCATCGCGAACGAATCCGCCGACGAGAAGTAACTGGTCGAGGGCAGCTCGGTGACGGTCTGCTTGCCGGCGTTGATCAGGTCCGGATCTTCTTCGCCCTCGTAGGGGAACGGCCCCATGCCGAGCATGCCGTTCTCGCTCTGCAGCACCACATCGACGCCGTCGGGGATGTAGTTCGAAACCAGCGTCGGAATGCCGATGCCGAGATTGACGTAGAAGCCGTCGCGCAATTCCTTGGCGGCGCGCGCGGCCATCTGTTCGCGGGTCCAGGCCATCAGGGTTCTCCTCAGCTCGCCGCCGATTCGGCGCGCTTGCGGGTGGTACGCTGCTCGATGTGCTTCTTGGCGTTCGGCACGTGGACGATGCGCTGCACGAAGATGCCCGGGGTGTGGATATGATCCGGGTCGATCTCGCCCGCCGGCACCAGATGCTCGACCTCGGCGATGGTGATCTTCGCCGCGGTGGCCATCATCGGATTGAAGTTGCGCGCCGTCTTTCGGTACACGAGATTGCCGGCGGTATCGCCCTTCCAGGCGTGGACGATCGCGACGTCGCCGAACAGGCCGCGTTCCATCACGTACTTCTCGCCGTCGAATTCGCGTACTTCCTTGCCCTCCGCCACCAGGGTGCCGACGCCGGTCTTGGTGAAGAACGCCGGGATGCCGGCGCCGCCGGCGCGGATACGCTCGGCCAGCGTGCCCTGCGGCGCGAACTCCAGCTCCAGTTCGCCCGCCAGGAACTGCTGCGCGAACAGCTTGTTCTCGCCCACATAGGACGAGATCATTTTCTTGATCTGCCGGGTCTCGAGCAACCGGCTGAGGCCGATGCCGTCGACGCCCGCGTTGTTGGAGACGAAAGTCAGATCCTTGACGCCGGAGTCGCGGATCGCGTCGGACAATGTCTCGGGGATGCCGCACAGGCCAAAGCCGCCGGACATGATCATCATGCCGTCCCGCAAGATGCCGTCGAGTGCCGTCTTGGCGTCGGGGTATACCTTGTTCATGGTGCAGGACCTGTGAGGGGACTTTGCTGCGACTAGGACTATTAGGCAAAAACCCCGCAACGCGTCAATTGCACCACCCCCTCGATACCCGGAAAGCCTTGAAAGCGCCAAGAAAACCGAGCAAGTTGCGGCTTCAGGTCCGGCCCTCTGGGAGCCGCCTCTCGCGCACGACATTCACGCTCACGTTCCGGAAACTGGTTGGCGATGGCCCTAGGAATTAAGCGCCTCGGGATCTCTGTCGCGGTGCTGGTCGCCGCCGCCTTGACGGGGGCGGTCGCGCTGTCGCTGACGATCGATCGCGGCGTGTTGCGCCAGGCGGTGGAGCAGCAGCTTCGCGCCGCCACCGGCCTGCAGCTCGCGGTCGACGGCGCCATCGACGTCACCATCTTTCCGCGCAGCACGGTGGTGTTCAGCGACGTGCGGCTCGCGAGCGACGGGGACGGCGGCGGCGACGCCGCACTCAGCGTCAAGACGCTGATCGCCAACCTTCGGCTGCTGCCGCTGTTGCTGCGGCGGTTCGAGATCGCCGACGTGGTGCTCGGTCAACCGTCGATCCACGTGGTGCGCAACGCCGATGGCCGCAGCAACTGGACGCCGTTCATCGCCAGCCTGACCCGGACGATGAAGCCAGGCCTCGACGACCAGGTATCGTTCTCCGAGATCCGGTTGCAGGACGGCGAGCTCAGCTATCGCGACGACACTGCCGGGATTCACGAACACATCGGCGACATCGACCTGTCGCTGGCGTGGCCGTCGATCTCGCGCACCTTCGCCGCGACCGGACAGTTCGACTTCCGCGGCGAGCGCATCGACGGCTCGATCACGATCGCGGACTTCATCGCCGCGCTCCGCGGCGACAGTTCCGGCATCAAGCTGCGTCTGGCCGGAGCGCCGATGAAGATCGCGTTCGACGGCACTGTCGCCAACAAATCGGCCCTGTCGCTGACCGGAACGGTGACCGCCGACAGCGCCTCGCTGCGTAACGCGCTGCGCTGGGCCGGCCAGGAGCCGCCGGGTGCCGGCGGGTTCGGCCGGTTCGCCCTGAAAGCACGGGCCAACCTGATGGGTCCGTCGGTGGCCCTTACCAACGTCAATGTCGAACTGGACAAGAACGTCGCCGAAGGCGTGATGACCTACAGCATCGCCGGCGGCCATCAGGGGCTGCAGGCGACGCTCGCCGCCGGCAGCATCGACGTCACGCCGTATATGTCGACGATCCGCCTGCTGGCGAGCGGCGCGCGCGACTGGAACAGGCAATTGTTCGACCTGTCCTCGACCGACCCGGTCGATCTCGACATGCGGCTGTCGGCCGCCAAGGTGACGATCGGCACCACCGCGCTCGGCCGCACCGCGATCAGCGCCAACCTCCGCGGCGGCGCGCTGGCGCTCAGCGTCGGCGAGGCCCAGGTGTATGGCGGCATCGCCCAGGGCACGTTCGGCATCGCACGATCCGACCGTGCCGCCAGCGTCAAGGCACAATTCCAGTTCAACGACGTCGATCTGCAGACATGTGCCGCCGACCTGCTCGGCGTCCGCAACCTGTCCGGCCGCGGCAATCTCAGCGTCTCGCTGGAAGCCGAGGGCGCCTCACCGTTCGGATTGGCGCAATCGCTCGACGGCTCGGCGCTGCTGACCGGCCACGACGGGGCGATCAGCGGCTTCAACGTCGAACAGCTCCTGAAGCGGCTGGAGCGACGGCCGCTGTCCGGCGGCGGCAATTTCCGCAGCGGCAAGACGCCGTTCGACAAACTGACCGTGGCGGTGCGGTTCGCCGACGGCCTCGCCACTGCCGACGAAATCCGGATCGACGGACCGACCGCTCGGATCTCGCTGAGCGGCACCGCCTCAGTGCCTGCCCGGGAATACGATCTCAAGGGCGTCGCCAGTCTGGCGAACGGCTCCGGCGCCAAGCCCGGCTTCGACCTGCCGTTCATCGTCCAGGGGCCGTGGGACGACCCGCTGATTTTCCCCGACCCGGAAAGCTTGATCCGCCGCTCGCCGGCGTCCGCGCCGCTGCTCGACGCGGTGAAGGACCGCAAGACCCGCGACACAGTGCGTTCCGTGCTCGAACGCATCACCGGCAAGAAGCAGGACGCCGAGCCGCCGGCCGAAGCACCGGCTGCCGCGCCGGCCGAACCGAAGGCGAATTGATCAGTTCGCGCCACGCCCCCGACGATCAGACGATCATTCTGAGCGCGTGTTGCGCACCTCACATCGGCGCGGCGTTGTCGGCCTGGGTCTTCGACAGCTTCGCGGCCAGCGAGGCGACCACGATCAGCACCGTCACGGCGGCGATGATGAGCGTGCAGATCGCGTTGATCTCCGGCTTCACCCCGAGTCGCACTTCCGAATAGATCCGGATCGGCAGCGTGGTCGAGCCGGGGCCCGTCGTGAAGCTGGCGATCACCAGATCGTCGAGCGACAGCGCAAACGCCAGCATCCAGCCCGCCGCAATCGCCGGCCAGATCAGCGGCACGGTGGCGCGCAGGAATGCTTCCACCGGAGAGCAGCCGAGATCCATCGCAGCCTCCTCGATGCTGCGGTCGAGCGCATGCAGACGCGACTGCACCACCACCGCGACGAAGCACATCGTCAGCGTGGTATGGGCGACCACCACCGTCCAGAACCCGCGCTCGGCGCTGATCGCGACGAACAACAGCAGCAGTGACAGGCCGGTGATCACTTCGGGCATCACCAGCGGCGCGTACAGCATCCCGGAGAACAGGGTGCGGCCCCTGAAATGCCCTGCCCGCGACAGCGCCACCGCCGCCAGCGTGCCGAGCACAGCCGCCGCCGTGGCCGACGTCAGCGCCACGCGCAGGCTCATCCAGGCGGCATCGAGCATCGGCTGATCCTGGAAGAACTCGCGATACCAGCGCAGCGACCAGCCGCCCCACACCGTGACCAGGCGGGAGTCGTTGAACGAATACACCACCAGGATCACGATCGGCAGATACAGGAACGCCAGCCCCAGCGTCAGCGAGACGAGGTTGAAACGGGAGAGCTTCATGGCATGCACCCTCTGCTCCCCTCCCCCTTGCGGGGAGAGGTCGGGGGTGGGGGTTCAAGACGGAAGCCTCGCCTCGTGGCTCCCCCCCACCCCGACCCTCCCCCGCAAGGGGGGAGGGAGAAGGCAACGCTCGCGGTGAGGTCTGTCATCAGCAACGCCATCACGACCTCCCCTCGAGCTGACGCCGCTGCGCCCGCTCGTAGATCAGGAGCGGCAGCAGCAACACGCCGAGCAGCAGCACCGCGAGGGCCGAGGCGACCGGCCAGTCGCGGTTGGTGAAGAACTCCAGCCACAGCGTCTGGCCGATCATCGGCGATGTCGAGCCGGCGAGCAGGTCCGGGATCACGAACTCGCCGACGATCGGGATGAAGCACAGCAGCACGCCCGCGCCGATGCCGGGCAGCGACAGCGGGAACGTCACCAGCCAGAATGCCTGGCGCGGCGAGGCGCCGAGATCGGCGGCCGCTTCCGACAGCGAATGCGGCAGCTTCGCCAGCGTCGCGTACAGCGGCAGCACCATGAACGGCAGGTAGGAGTAGACGAGGCCGATGTACATCGCGGTGTCGGTCGACAGCCACACCACCGGCTTCGACACGATGTGCAGCGCCAGCAGGAGTTGGTTGAGCAGGCCGTCGTGCTGCAGGATGTTGATCCAGGCGTAGATCCGGATCAGGAACGAAGTCCAGAACGGCACGATCACCAGCATCATCGCCAGCGGCTGCCAGCCGCGCGGCAGCCGCGCCATCGCAAACGCGATCGGATAGCCGATCAGAAGCAGAATCGCGGTCGACACCGCGGCCACGGTCAGGCTGCGCAAATACGACAGCAGGTACAGATCGTCGCCGAAGATCAGCCTGAAATTGTCGAGCGACAGCGCCCCGAACGCCGCCTTCAACGCCGCCCAACCGGCGGCGAGGTCGAACACCGGCGTATAGGGCGGCTGCGCGATCGCAGTGTGCGACAGGCCGATCTTCACCACGAAGCCGAACGGCACCAGGAAGAACAGCAGCATCCAAACGTAAGGCGCGACAGCCGCGAGCCGCGCCGGCTTGGTGAAGATCCGGCGACCGCTCATCGCGTCAGCACCACGCAATCGTCGGGCGAGAACCACGCCACCACATGCTGGCCGGCATGATAGGCGTCGACGTCGAGCCGCGTGGTGTTGGCCATCGCGGCAAGCAGCGTAGCGCCGTGATCGAGCCGGACCTTGTAGCTGGTCATGCCGCCGGCATAGCCGATGTCGGTGATGGTACCGTCGAGCCGATTGATCGCGTCGGCATGGCCGGCATCGGCGGCCGGTCCGCGCAGCGACAGCTTGATCTTCTCCGGCCGGATCGCCACGCAGATCGCTTCGGCCTCGATCGCCTCGCGCGGCTCTGCCACTACAACCTCGCCGGCCCCACCGGTCGCGACGGTGATGCGGCCGTGATCGCGGCCGGCGACGCTGCCTTCCAGCATGTTGACGTCGCCGACGAACTCCGCGACCCAGCGCGAGGCCGGCGCCTCGTAGAGCTGCCGCGGCGCCGCGACCTGATCGAGCTTGCCGGCGCGCATCACGCCGATGCGGTCGGCCACCGTCATCGCCTCCTGCTGATCGTGGGTGACGATCACGAAGGTCATGCCGAGCCGCTTCTGCAGGGCGATCAGTTCGAGCTGGGTGCTTTCGCGCAGCTTCTTGTCGAGTGCCGCCATCGGTTCGTCGAGCAACAGCAGCTTCGGCCGCAGCGCCAGCGCCCGCGCCAGCGCGACGCGCTGCTGCTGGCCGCCGGAAAGCTGATCCGGCTTGCGCTTGCCCAGCCCATCGAGCCTGACCAGCGCCAGCATCTCGGCGACCCGCGCCTTGATCTCCTTGCGCGGCAGCCGCGCCCGCTTCAGCCCGAACGCGATGTTGGCCGCGACGTTGAGGTGCGGAAACAGCGCGTAGTTCTGGAACATCATGTTGACCGGGCGCTCGTGCGGCAGCACTGCGGCGATATCCACGCCATTCAGCAGGATACGCCCGGCATCCGGCGTCTCGAAGCCCGCCAGCATCCGCAGCAGCGTCGTCTTGCCGCAACCGCTGGGGCCGAGCAGCGCGAAGAATTCGCCCGCCTTGATGTCCAGCGACAGCCGGTCGACGGCGACGAAGCCGCCGAACCGTTTCTCCACGGCTTCGATACGCAACAGCGGCTCGCCGGCAACCTCGGCCGGCGCGGGATATCCTGCGTGCTCCGTCATTTCCTCAGCGTCTCTGCAGCTCCGGGCCGGTTCGATCAGAACCGCAAGCTGTAGCGGCCTATCGCACGCTACTCAACCGTCGCGAACGCCGGTACTTCGCTCATCCTTCGCCGTCGGGCGTCAGGATCGCCGGCTGGGTATCCGGCGTACTGAGACTCCACATCGCGTCGAACATCGAGGCCTGGAACGCGGCGAATTCCGCACTGTCGATGATCAGCCCGTAGCTCTCGCGGGCGGACGAGATCAGGCAGACCTTGTTGCCATAGATGAAACAGGTCATCGCCAGGGTATGTTCGTGCGGCGCGTAGCGCAGCTCGCGGCGCAATTCCTGGCTGGACGGCCAGATCGGCGCGATGTCGCGCTCGACCGAGCGGATCACCCGCAGCCAGATGCCGCGGCGGGCGCGCTCCTGCAGATAGTGCTCCATTTCCTCCAGCCCCGGCTCGGCCATCAGTTCGCGCATCGACAGCGTGGCACGCAGCACCTTGTCGTCGCCGGACAGCGTGTCCCACAGCGTGGTGCGGATGCCGTCGGGGCCGGGATGGAAGCGGACGTTGGGCTGGCCGCTCTCGTGGTGATACATCGAGCGCAGCACCGGCATCACGTCTTCCAGCATCTGCCGACGCGCTTCCAGCCGCTCCAGCAGGATGCCGGGCTCTTGGGCGACGACGAAGCGCCGCTTACCGTGGTCGACGAACCGGACCAGCCCCTCGGCCTCCAGCTTGGCGAGCGCATCGTGTGCGGTCGTACGCGGCAACCCGGCCTTGGCCGCAACCGCCGTCACCGAGGCACCGCCAAGGCCGACAGCGGTCAGATACAGCTTGTACAGCGTCCCGGTGATGCCGATCCGGGCCAGTTTTCCTTCGATATCCAACATTGTCCCCCAACCGCCGAAGCGCGCCGACCATGTCCGATCTCGGCCGCAACGTCTATTGTCGGATTTATCCGATGATTTTGGCCTGAAATCTACTGCATTGCACAATCGGCCAGCATATGACGCCAAGTTAAGCTGATAATTTGCGGTTCTGCTCGATTTATATACCGCTACAGCCCGGTTTCTGGATTGACGGATTTATCCGACATATTCCAAGGTAGATCGTCACGCGAGGGACAGAGCGCGACCAAAGGAGGATTGCAGATGGAAGCGGAAGCCGATGCGGGCCGCCTGCCGGTCGAACCGATGAGGCCGCGGTACGCGATGATTCAGGACATCTTTGCGGGGCGGCCGATGCGGGCCGCAGTCGGCCTCACGGCGTTCTTCGTGATCTGGCAGGCGATCACCCAGCTCAATCTGGTCGACGGCTTCCTGTTGCCGTCGCCGGTCGCGATCGCCGAAGCGCTGTGGGATCTTGCGCTCGACGGCTCACTTTGGGTGCACCTCGGCGCCAGCCTGCAGCGCGTTGCGGTCGGGTTTCTGTTCGCCTGCGTGGTCGGGCTCGCCCTCGGTCTGCTCTGCGGCTGGTGGCGCACGGTGTCGGACTATGTGCGGCCGGTGATCGAAGCGCTGCGGCCGATCCCGCCGCTGGCCTGGATCCCGATCACCATCCTGTGGTTCGGCCTCGGCGACGCGGCCTCTTACTTCCTGGTCTTTCTCGGCGCGGTGTTCCCGGTGTTCATCGCCACCTACACGGCGATCCGTGGCCTCGACCGCAACCAGATGAACGCCGCGCTCTGCCTCGGCGCCAAGCCCTGGCAGCTTTTCACCGACGTACTGATCCCGGCCTCGCTGCCGATCATCCTGCCCGGCCTGCGCATCGCGCTGGGCGTCGGCTGGATGTGCGTCGTCACCGCAGAGCTGATCGCCGCCCAGACCGGGCTCGGCTATCTGATCCAGCAATCGCGCATGCTGTTCCAGATCAACAACGTCGTCGCCGGCATGGTGACCATCGGACTGATCGGATTTGCGATGTCCGCGATCCTTGAACGCATCGAGCGGCGCGTGAATGCGTGGGCTCCTTCCGAGCGTAGCTGAGGGCATCACCATGAGCGCAAACATCGCATTGGCCACCGCCGCCATCCCCGCCGCCGCGCCGGCGCCCGCCGCTCGCGCCGCAGCGGCCGATGTCCAGATCGACATCCGCAACGTCGGCAAAATCTATGACTCGAAGACGACGCATCAGGCGGTGATCGCACTCGACGGCGTATCGCTGCGCATCAAGAAAGGCGAGTTCATCTCGCTGCTCGGCCCGTCGGGCTGCGGAAAGTCGACGCTGCTCGGTATCATCGCCGGCTTCCAGTCCGCCTCCAGCGGCCAGATCCTGCAGAACGGCAAGCCGATCAGCAAACCCGACGCCTCGCGAACTGTCGTGTTCCAGGACTACGCGCTGTTCGGCTGGATGACGGTGCAGCAGAATGTCGAGTTCGGCCTGAAGGCGAAGGGCATGCCGAAGGCCGAGCGCGCCGAAGTCGCCCGCGCACTGATCAAGACCGTTCACCTCGCCGGCTTCGAAGACAAATATCCGCACCAGATGTCCGGCGGCATGAAGCAGCGCGCCGCGATCGCCCGCGCGCTGGCGCCGGATCCCGACATCCTGCTGATGGACGAGCCGTTCGGCGCGCTCGACGCCCAGACCCGCGTGCTGCTGCAGGAAGAAATCGCCCGGATCTCCACCGAGGCCGGCAAGACGGTGATCTTCGTCACCCACGGCATCGACGAGGCGGTGTTCCTCGCCGACCGCGTCGTGGTGATGAGCCCGCGCCCCGGCCGGGTGCGCGACGAAGTGCTGGTGCCGCTGCCGCGGCCGCGCACCGCCGAAATGCGTTCCGATCCATGGTTCGTCTCCACCGTGAAAGACCTTTGGGAGACACTGAAGCCTGAATGGCAAAAGGGGGAATAGACCGTGACAACCATCGTATCGCGACGCCGCTTCGGACAGCTCGCCGCCGGCTTCGCCGCCACCATGCCGCTCGCGGCACCGTCGATCCTGCACGCGCAGGCAGGCGACGTCGTCAAGATGTGCTGGTTCAACACCACCACCGTCTCGGCCCAGATCGCCCATGTGCTGATGCGCACCGACATCGCGGAGCGTAACGGCCTGAAGATGGAGATGATCCAGCTCGCCGCCTCGCCGGCGATCACCGAGGCGCTGGTCTCCGGCGCCGGCGATATCGGCACGCTGTCCGATTTCGCCGCCGTCACCACGATAGCGATCGGCGCGCCGGTCACCACCGTGTCGTCGCAGGCGATCTTCCGCTCCGCGGTACTGACCACCAAGAAGTCCGGCATCACCGATCTCGCCGGCCTCAAGGGCAAGCAGATCTACGGCACCTTCGGAATCACCGCATTCCAGAACGCGCAGGAAGCCGTGCTGAAGGCCGGGCTGGTCCCGGGCAAGGACGTCACCTTCGTCAATGTCGGCCCGGCCGAACTCGCCGACGCCGTCGGCGCGCAGCGGATCGACGCGTTCTTCACCTACGATCCGTTCGTGTCGTTCTTCGAAAACGCCGGCCACGCCCAGGTGGTGTCGCAGAACGTGACGCCGGTGATCGTGCTGGCCGCCAACAACCGTTTCTTCAAGGATCGCCCCGCGGTGCTGAAGCGGATGCTGAAGGCGAACTCCGAGGCGCTGTTCTTCGCCAGCCAGAACCACGATCTGGTCAACGGCTGGTTCCGCACCCTGGAGCCCGCCAAGAACATTCCGGTCGAAGTGCTGGAGAAGGCGTCGAGCTACGATCCGGCGTGGAGCGCCAAGTCGTTCACCGACATCAAGGCGACGCTGACTCCGGCGCAAATCGCCAAGATGGATTTGCTCGCCAAATGGGGCGTCGAGAACAAGCTGCTGCCGCGCGTGCCGGAGGTCAGCAAATTCGTCGACACCACGATCGCCAGCGCAGTCGACAAGGAAGCGGCGGCGCAGGGCTTCGACCCGAAGAGCGTGAAGATCACCCGGGCCTGAGAACGAACATCACGTCCGAACCTTCTGCCAATGGATTTTGGTACATCTCTCAACCTCGTCATGGCCGGCCTCGTGCCGGCCATCCACGCCTTGCAGCTTGGACCGCAAGATAGACGTGGATGGCCGGGACAAGCCCGGCCATGACGGATAACTGACTTTCACCCGCGCAGCGCCGCGGTGGCAGGATCGTGATGAGTACTACGCTGATATCATCTCCGGTCGATGTGTTAGATCGGCCGAGCGACAAGCCCTTCGCCAGCGTCGAACAGCCGCAGCGCCACTTCGACTTCGCCCAGATGTCCGGCGCTGATCGCTATCGCCTGCTCGCCTCCACCATCATGCCTCGCCCGATCGCGTGGGTCGTCACGCGCGCGCCCGGCGGCTGCATCAACGCCGCGCCCTACTCGTTCTTCAACATGTTCGGCGCCGACCGCCCCGTGGTCGCGCTTGGTATTCTGGCGCGGCCCGATTCTCCCAAGGACACCGCCGCCAACATCCGCTCCACCGGCGAATTCGTCGTCAATCTGGTTCCATTCAATCTGGTCGAGGCGATGAACGCGACCTGCGTCGAAGCTCCGCCGGAGATCGACGAGCTCGATCTCGCGGGGCTGGAGACGCTGCCGAGCGTCGCCATTGCCCCGCCGCGCATCGCCGCCTCTCCGGTCGCATTCGAATGTCGCCTGACGCACTGGCTCGACACCGGCCCCGGCCAGGTGATGGTGGTCGGCGAGGTGCTGCACGCGCACTACGCTCAGCACGTCCTGACCGGCGATCCGGAGCGCCCGCGCGTCGACCACGCCGCGCTCGATCTGGTCGGCCGGATGCACGGCGCCTCCGCCTACACCCGCACCCGCGACCTGTTCGATCTCGACCGTCCGCTCTGGCAGGACGCGCAGATCATCTCCACCACCGCATCATAGGGACTCATCAAATGGCCAAGTTGAAAGTCGCGGCAGTTCAGGCGACGACCGTTCCGTTCGACGCCGCGGCCGCGACCGCCCGCACCGTCGCGTTGCTCGGGGACGCCGCCGCCAAAGGCGCGAAGATCGTGGTGTTTCCGGAAGCCTTCATCGGCGGCTATCCGAAGGGCCTCGATTTCGGCTGCGCTATCGGCCGGCGCACGCCGGAAGGCCGCGAGGATTTCGCCCGCTACGTCCGCGGCGCCATCACCATCCCCGGCCCGGAGGTCGACCAGCTCGTCGCCGCCTGCGCCGAGCACGATATCCACGCCGTGGTCGGCGTGATCGAGCGCGACGGCGGCACGCTGTATTGCACGGCATTGTATCTGGCCCCGACCGGCCTGCTCGGCATCCATCGCAAGATCATGCCGACAGGCTCGGAGCGGCTGGTGTGGGGCTTCGGCGACGGCTCGACCCTGACGGTGGTCGATACGCCCTACGGCCGGCTCGGCGGCGCGATCTGCTGGGAGCACTACATGCCGCTGATGCGCGCCGCCTACTACGCCAAGGGCGTGCAGATCTGGGCGGCACCGACCGCCGACGACCGCGAGACCTGGATCGCCACCATGCGCCACATCGCGCTGGAAGGCCGCTGCTTCGTGATCGGCGCCTGCCAGGTGATGCGGCGCTCGGACTTCCCGGCCGACTATGCCAGTCGGATCGAGGCCGGTCCCGACGAGTGGATGATGCACGGCCGCTCGGTGATCGTCGGTCCGCTCGGCGAAATCCTGGCGGGTCCGCTGCTCGACGAGGAGGGCATCCTCACCGCGGACATCGACACCGACGACATTCTCGGAGCGACGCTGGACTTCGATGCGGTCGGTCACTATTCGCGACCGGATCTGTTCACCCTGCAGGTCGACGAACGGCCGCAGACCCCGGTGGCGTTCGGCGGCAAATCTGGCGCGGGTGACAGCGCCGCCTGAGCGGCGGCAAGCGAGCGTAGCGCGCCGCACACGGCGGGCGATCAGCCCGCTTCGCGTGCGCGCGCCGGAGCGCTGTCTTCGAGCGGGTCGAGCCCGACCAGCCAGCGATACTGATCGATCGGCGCCGGCTTGCCGATCAGATAGCCCTGCACCGCGTCGCAGGCCTCGTCGACCAGGAAGTCGAGCTGATCCTGGGTCTCGACGCCCTCGGCCACCAGCGTCACGCCGAGACCGTGTCCGAGCCCGATCACGGCGCGGACGATCGCGGCCGATTGCGGATTGCGGCCGAGATTCATGATAAAGGCGCGATCGATCTTGATCTTGTCGAACGGGAACGCTTGCAGATAGGTCAGCGAGGAATAGCCGCTGCCGAAATCGTCCATCGACACCCGGACGCCGAGCGCCTTCAGCCGGCGCAGCAGCGACAGGCCGCGATCAAAGTCGTCGATCAGCACGCCTTCGGTGATCTCCAGCTCCAGCCGCCCGGGCTCCAACCCGGTCTGCAACAGCACGCCATGGACGAAGGCGACCAGATCGGTGTTGAGGAACTGCGCCGGCGACAGGTTGACGGCGACCTGCAACGGACGCGCCCAGGACGCTGCCTGACGGCAGGCCTCGCGCAGGATCCATTCGCCCAACTCGACGATCAGCCCGCTCTCCTCCGCGAGCGGAATGAACTCGCTCGGCGGCACGAAGCCGCGGGTCGGATGCCGCCACCGGGTCAGCGCTTCGAAGCCGACGATATCGTTGTTGCCGACCCGCTTGGTGCTCGACGCCTGCGGCTGGTAGTACAGCGACATCTCGCCGTTACGGATGGCATTCGACAGATCCTGATGCAGCACCCGCCGGTCGCGGATCTGCATGTCCATCTCCGGCTCGAACACCGTGACCGAGCCGCGCGCTTTTGCCTTAGCGCGGAACAGCGCGGCGCCGGCATTGGCGAGCAGCGAGGCCGCATCGGTGCCGTTGGCGGGGAACAGCGCAATGCCGGTGGTGACGCCGATCCGAACCGTCTTGCCGTCGATGACGAAGCCCGGGACCAGCGCCTTCGCCACCATGCTGGCCAGTTCGCGGGCCGCGGCCGGCTGCGGGCCGTCGATGATCAGGCCGAATTCGTCGCCGGACAGACGCGCCACCACGCCGCCGCGCGCAGCCCATTCGATCCGCCGCGCCACCTCGACCAGCAGCTTGTCGCCGATCGCGTGGCCGAACACGTCGTTGATTTCCTTCAGACCGTCGAGGTCGACGCTGAGCACGGCGAATTCGTCGACCGCATTGTCGCACGCCTCGATCATCTGGGTCAGCGACTTGAGGAACGCATCACGGTTCGGCAAGTCGGTAAGGCCGTCGTGGTACGCCATGTGGGCCATCCGCGCCTCGGTCTGGCGTCGGTCGGTGACATCGACATGGGTCTTGATCAGATAGTGCGCCTGATCGGCCTCGTCGGTGACGGTCATGCGCCGGGTGACGAACAGGCGCAGTCCGCCGGCGGTCGAGATCGGATGCTCCTCGACCACCAGGCCGCCCTTGCGGATCGCCAGTTCGTCGCGCTCGGCGATCAGTCGCGCTTCCTTGGTGTTGAAGATTTCAGCGGTGGTCAGCCCGGTGGCGTCTTCGCGGCGACGATTGAAGATGATCTCCGCGCCGCGATTGGCGAGCACGTAGCGGCCGTCCGCGGTGTTCTGCACCGTCAGCGCCACCGGAATGTTGTCGATCACCAGCTCGAGAAACCGCTTGGTCTTTTCCAGTTCGATCGACAGCGCGCGCCGGTTGGTGACGTCCTCGAACAGCGCAATCAGGAATTCCGGCTCTCCGCGTTCGTTGCGGGCCACCACGCGGTTGCTGGCGAGAACGCGCTCGCCTTGCCCGATCTCGACGGTGAGTTCGGAGGTGTCGGAGCCGGCGCTGGATTGCAGCGCGCTCCGGTCCGCCTCGCGGATGTTTGCGGCCGAACGCGGCGGATACAGATCGTCGGCGGTGGATCCGATGATTCGGTCGCGGCTCAGGCCTGACAACGTCTCGAACGCGCGATTGGCCAGGATGTAGCGACCGTCGTCGATGGTCTTGGCGGCGACGCAAACCGGAATGTTGTCGATCACCGATTCCAGGAATTGCTTGGTGGTGGAGAGCTCCCTGGTGACCCGGCGCAGTTCGCTGCAGTCGTCATGGGTGGCGATCGTGCCGCCGTTGGCGAGCCGGGAGAATTTGACCTGGATGCAGCGCCCGTCGGGAAGCTCGGACACGTAGCCGCCCGGCAATCCGGCGTTCCGGTAGAAGTCGTCGTTGGACACATCGAGCATGCCGCGAGCGCGGCGTAGCGTCAGCAATTCGCGGCCGTGCAGGCCGCGCGGCACCTCGGCACGAGTCAGCCGATACATCTCGAGGTAGCGATCGTTGCAGAACACGATGCGGCCGGATGCGTCCGCGATCACGACGCCCTGCTGCAGCTTGTTGAGCACCGAATCGACCAGCATGTTCTTGCGGCGCTGGGCGCGGCGCTGCTTGCGCAGCATCGAGGTCGCCCACAGCGCGATCGCGCACATGAACGACGCGACGACCAGGCCGCCGATCAGCAGTCCCCAGACGACCTCCGGCTCGCTCCCCCCCAAATAGCTCGGCGGGGCAAGATTCTCTGCCGCGATCGCACCCGAAGGAAGACCGGTCGTCACCGCAGCCAATCCTGCGCCCCTACCCGCCTTCCCAATCCACGCCACCATAGAACACCCAGAAATTGCAATCGGAGTGTGATGCAAGAGACCTTTGGAACATGTAAACACCATCGGCCGGGCGGGGTGGTAACGCGGCAATTTTCATCAATTGACCCGGGATGGTTAACCCCGTCATAAGCTCCGCTCGGGACAGGATCACCAACCAAGAGTGCGAGTGATGGAAGAAGTTGACTGCGTCGTGGTCGGCGCGGGCGTGGTCGGTCTGGCGATCGCGCGGAAGCTGGCGCAGCAGGGCCGCGAAGTGATCGTGGTCGAGGCCGCGGAATCGATCGGCACCGGCACCTCGTCCCGCAACAGCGAAGTGATCCATGCCGGGATTTACTATCGGGCGGGCAGCCTGATGGCGCGGCTCTGCGTCGCCGGCCGGCACGCCCTGTACGATTACTGCGCCGACCACGGCGTCGCCTACCGGCGTTGCGGCAAGCTGATCGTCGCCACCAACGCGGCGGAAGCCGACAAATTGGAGTCGATCCGCGCCCACGCCGCCGCCAACGGCGTCGACGACATGCGCGTGCTCGACGGCACCGAAGCGAAGGCGATCGAGCCGACGCTCGCCTGTGTCGCGGCGCTGCTGTCGCCGTCGACCGGGATCGTCGACAGTCACGGTTACATGCTGTCGCTGCGTGGCGACGCCGAAGCGGCCGGCGCGGCGTTCGCGTTTCACGCGCCGCTGCTGTCGGCGCGCCGCGAAGGTGGATCTCTGGTGCTCGAGATCGGCGGCGAGACGCCGATGACCCTCGGCTGCCGACTGCTGATCAATGCGGCCGGCCTCGGTGCCCCCGCGGTGGCGCGCACGATCGCCACGATGCCGCCGGAACTGGTGCCGACGGCGTATCTCGCGAAGGGCAACTACTTCACCTGCAGCGCGCGTGCGCCGTTTACGCACCTGATCTATCCAGTGCCGGAGCCGGGCGGGCTCGGCGTGCATCTGACGCTGGATCTGGGCGGTCAGGCCAAGTTCGGGCCCGATGTCGAATGGATCGACGAGGTCGACTACGTGGTCGACCCCGCGCGCGCGGCCCGGTTCTATCCGGCGATCCGCAAATACTGGCCGGATCTGCCGGACGGCGCGTTGTCGCCGGGCTACTCCGGCATCCGGCCGAAGATCGTGCCGCCGGCGGTCGCCGTGCAGGACTTCGTGGTGCAAAGCCCGGCCGAGCACGGGGTAGCCGGGCTGATCAACCTGTTCGGGATCGAATCGCCCGGCCTCACCGCCTCTTTGGCGATTGCCGACCATGTCGCCGATCTCACCGGCTGATCGGAGATCCGCGCGACGATCTGTGTCGGGACAACATCATGAAGCTGGCGCTTTCGATCGAGGATCTGGAGCTGCCGATGTTGCTGCCGGGCATCAAGGTCCGACCACGGCGGGCGATCATCTTCCGATCGAGCAGGTCCAGTTCGTGCGCTTCACCGCCAAGCAGTGGGAACGGTTCAAAGACGTGCTGTCGACCAAATGACGCCGGCATCGTGTCTGCCACCGGCGGCGCGGACCGTCCGAAGCGATCCGCATCGGCTTCAGTCGATACATGATTTCACTATGAGGATTTCGGGGTGAGGATTTCGGGGCGAGGTCCACGCCCTGCGCGCAAGGGGATGAGTGATCAGTCCCCCTTTTCGGCATTCGGCCTATTTGGATTCGGCTTCTTTTGAGGCTTTGGGGTTCGGTCCATCAGCGGCATTGGACCACGAGATGACCTTCATCTCGGCGATTGCCGATCACGTCGCCTCATCGGGACGGCATGACCGGCGCAGATCGCAGTCAGATCGGGATCGCTCAAGTCCCTCTGGCGCCGCCCGGAAGGCTCTTCGGCGTCAGAGGCGAACGAGAATCCCGCAGGCTGTACCTTGCGCCTGACGTGCATCGCGCACGAAGAGCGCCGGCTCAGCTTTGTTGCAGTGCGGTGAGGAAGTTCAGTGGAGGCTGGTGGTGGTCTGCTTCAGCTTCACGATTTGATCCCGAACCATCAGCTTGCGGCGTTTCAGATCGGCGATACGCGTATCGTCCGTGGAGGGATGGGCGAGAGCGTCGTGCAATTCGTTCTCCAGAACCTTGTGCTTGCGTTCCAGTTCGACGAGATGTGCCTGAATTGCCATACGAAACCTCCTCTATTGGTGAGACTGAGTTTCCATCCGGACGAAGAAGTGTACATCTCTGGTGGCTTCTGTCGATAGGTCTTGAAATACGCGCGTCATAATTTCGCGGCCGACTTGAAATGATTCGAGCTCGTCCATGTGCCTCGGAAACACCCGAGGATGCGAGCAAACCGCGTGCATTCGGCAATTCACCGACCCCATCCCGGGATTATTCACCTGACGAAGGTCGTACTCGGCGCAATGCGGAACGGCGCCGCTTGCTCGCAACGCCGCAAAGGCGATAATGACGCCGAACTGATCGACATTCCTCCGCAACCGGCCTTCAGTTCGTGAGCCGGTTCAAGCCGACACTGATCATGACCGACGAAGACGAGGGCGACCTCGGTGCCGAGCTGGCCAGACTGCAACAAGAGCATCGCGATCTCGACGCCGCGATCGATGCGCTGCATCATTCGCCGGCACCCGATCTGTTGCGGCTGCAGCGATTGAAAAAGCGAAAGCTGGCACTGCGCGATCGCATCTCCTTCATCGAAGATCAGATCACGCCCGACATCATCGCCTGAGCGGCGCGCCGGAGGCGGCCCGGCGTTCAGCCTTGCGCGCATACATCGCACGGTCGGCAGCCTCGAGCGCAGCGGCGCTGTCCATCTCCGGCGTCAGCATCGCCACCCCTGCGGAAATCCCGACCGCGATCGTCCGGTCGCCGTAGCGGATCGCCAGCGCATCGACCGCGGCCTCCAGCACAGACGCCTTCGCATGCGCGTCCGCCTCGCCGAGATTCCACAACAGCAAGGCGAACTCGTCGCCGCCGAGCCGGCCGATCAGGTCGGATGCGCGAACGTGGCTCAGCAGCGCCTCGGTCACCGCCTTCAGCACCACGTCGCCGGCGGCATGGCCGAGCGAATCGTTCACCGGCTTGAGGCGGTCGACATCGAGCATGATCAGCGCGCCGCTGGCGCCATAGCGCTTGATATAGGCGAGCGCCCGGCCGAGCTCCCGCTCGAAGCCGCGGCGGTTGGCGATGCCGAGCAGGAAGTCGGTTTCGGCCGAGGCGCGCAGCAGGTCGATTTCCGCCAACGCAGCGGCGAGCTGGGCCTTCAGGCGCCGGATCTTGGCCTGCGGATCGGCCGGGAGCCTCCCCTCCGCGACCCGGGCCCGGGGCAAGGCTGAAGCCTGACGCGGCCCGGCCGGCGGCAGCTTGCGCTTCTTGGCAACCGGTTTGGCGGCCGGCCGATCGGCGGGGCGGCGGGGCTTTGCAGGGCGAACGGGCTTCTTTTTCATCAGAATCAGCCGAAGATTCGCCACAACACTTGCCGCTGTTCACCAAGAAAGGATAGTGCATTCCCGGCGCGTTGGCCGCGATCCGCAGGCGGCTCGCCGATTCCCACCTATACTTCTGGATTCTCGACAGAATCGCTCGAAAGACTCGATTTAATGACAGCTCCCGTCGCGATCATCATGGGCAGCCAGTCGGACTGGGAGACGATGCGGCACGCCGCCGACACCCTGACCGCGCTCGATATCGCCCATGACGCCCAGATCGTTTCCGCGCACCGCACACCCGATCGCCTTTACGCCTTTGCCAAAGGCGCCAAGGCATCCGGATACCGCATCGTCATCGCCGGCGCCGGCGGGGCCGCGCATCTGCCGGGGATGACCGCAGCGCTGACCGAACTGCCGGTGTTCGGCGTGCCGGTGGAGTCCAAGACGATGTCGGGACTGGATTCGCTGTACTCGATCGTGCAGATGCCGGCCGGCATCCCGGTCGGCACCTTGGCGATCGGCAGGGCCGGTGCCGTCAATGCAGCGCTGCTGGCGGCAAGCGTGCTGGCGCTGACCGATGCGGCGCTGGCGACGCGGCTGGCGGCCTGGCGCAAGGCGCAGACCGACTCGGTAGCCGCCCGTCCGGAGGGCGCAGCGTGAGCGAATCCCATCGCGAACCGCTGAAGCCCGGCGACACCATCGGCATCCTCGGCGGCGGTCAGCTCGGCCGGATGCTGGCGCTGGCCGCAGCGCGACTCGGGCTGAAATGCCAGGTGTTCTCGCCCGACCCGGATTCGCCGGCATTCGACGTGGTGCAGAACGCCACCTGCGCCGAATATGCCGATGTCGAGGCGCTGGAAGCGTTCGCCTCCGAGGTCGACGTCATCACCTATGAATTCGAGAACGTCCCGGCCTCCGCCGTGCTGGTGCTGGCGGCGCGCAAGCCGGTGCTGCCGAGCCACACCATCCTGGAGACCACCCAGGACCGGCTGGCAGAGAAAGACTTCGTCACCAGACTGGGAATCGGCACCGCCGCCTATGCCGACGTTACTTCGCCGCAGACGCTGCGCGACGCAGTGGCCCGGCTCGGCCTGCCTGCGGTGCTGAAGACGCGGCGGTTCGGTTACGACGGCAAGGGCCAGATGATGCTGCGCCCGGGCGACGATCCGGAAGCCGCCTGGGCCAGCCTCGAAACCCGCGCCGCGATTCTCGAAGCTTTTGTCCCGTTCGAGCGGGAGATCTCGGTGATCGCGGCACGCGGCGCGGACGGTCAGGTGGTGAGCTACGACGTCACCGAGAACGAGCACCGCGACCACATTCTGAAGGTTTCCAAGGTCCCGGCCGCAATCGCCGACGCCGTCGCCGACGAGGCCCGCCAGATCGCCAAGACGATCGCCGACGCCCTCGGTTATGTCGGCGTGCTCGGGGTCGAGATGTTCGTGGTGCCGGCCGCCGACGGCACGAAAGTGCTGGTCAACGAGATTGCCCCCCGGGTGCACAATTCCGGCCATTGGACGCTGGACGGCGCCTCGGTGTCGCAGTTCGAGCAGCATATCCGCGCGATCGCCGGCTGGCCGCTGGCCGAACCGGTGCGCCACGGTGCGGTGACCATGACCAACCTGATCGGCGACGACGTCCACGACTATGGTCGCTGGCTGACAGTTCCCGGTGCGACGGTGCATTTGTACGGCAAGCGTCACGCGCTCCCCGGTCGCAAGATGGGCCACGTCACTGTGGTCGAGCCTCCGAAACGCTGACGGAACCGACCAACGTTGCAGAACTTAATTGTCGTGTCAGGTGGACATTGCCGGCCCGATCTGGTACATGGGCGCCCTCTAGGTGGAGGGCCTGGCCGTTGTCGGCCCCGCCTAATCCGATAAATTCCGATCCGATCACTCTGAAGAGGATGCCGCGTGCAGGTTCTCGTTCGCGATAACAACGTCGATCAAGCCCTCAAGGCGCTGAAGAAGAAGATGCAGCGCGAGGGGATTTTCCGCGAGATGAAGCTGCGCGGACATTACGAGAAGCCGTCCGAGAAGAAGGCGCGCGAGAAGGCGGAAGCCGTACGCCGCGCCCGCAAGCTCGCCCGCAAGAAGCTGCAGCGCGAAGGCCTGCTGCCGAGCAAGCCGAAGCCGGCTTTCGGCGCGGATCGCCGTCCGGCTGCGGCGGCGCGCTAATCGCGCCTTTCAGCGACGAACCGAACTGAATTTGAAGAACGCGGGCCCCGGGCTCGCGTTTTTCGTTGCTGCTCCGATCGCCGCATCTTGCGGTCCGCAGACAACAAAATGCCCGAGACGAGCCCGGGCATTTCCTGGTGTGGATAACGCCTGCGTCCTTACCGCGGCAGCACCGAGTGGATCACCGACTTCGCGGTGAACAGCACATCCTCGGCGACCGATGGCTTGCGGGCGGCAGCGCCCTCACCCGACGACTCCGCGCGAGCTGCCGGGATATCGGCCGGGGGGGTCGGCCGGCGCTGATCGCCGTCGCTCAGATCGGCGGCGTCGGCCGGACGGATGCTGACCGGGACCGACGCGGCTGTCGCCGACACATTGGCATTGGGCACGATCGACGAATTGCCGAGCGCGACGTTGACCGCAGGCGGCAGTGCCGGGGCGGCGACGCGCGTCGTCTCCTGCAGCCGGGGCAGCTCCTGCGCCCGTAGCGGCGGCTCCGGCGATTTCAACGGCTCCGGGGCGCGACCGCTCACTTCCTTGAGGCGCGGGGCCTCGGCCGGGGCGGACGCACGCAGCCGCTCGACAGCGGCGCGCAGCACCTGATTGGGATCGCGGGCCGGCTCGCTCTTGGCGGGCTTCTCCTTGTCGGTGCCGAGCTTGACCTTGAGCGGCTCGCTCTTCACCGGCTCGCTCCTGGCGGGCTCCGGCGCCATCGTGGCGGCGACCGGCTCGGCCGGCTTGGCCGCCTTGGCGGCGTCTTGCTGCGCGGCGGCAGGAGGCGCATCGGGCCTGGCGACGATATACTGATTGACGACGTAAGCAGCGATCACGGTCGCGACCACCGACGGCAGAATCTGCCCGAGAAGTTTTTCGGTGATGAATTTGAGCATGGCGGGCCTCTTACCAGCAAAGGTGATGCTGGAACTTTGAGGCTGATTGAGGGATCAACTGCGACCGATCGGTGGCACCGGAGCGCGTATACTCGAGCGCCACCAAGCGGTTTACGGGGCCGCGGGGGCGGCCACTTTTCGAGAGTTCAAGCTTTCAGTTCGATCTCGAGAAACACGATTTCGGCGGCGGATTCGTTGCGAACGTCGTGCTCGACACCGGCCTTGCGAGCGTAGGACCGGCCGGCCTTGAGCTGAGCGATCGACCGCGTGCCATCCGGCGCCACGATGGTCATCTCGCCATCGGCCATCGGCACCACGACGTAGTCCATGCCGTGAGTGTGATGGCCAGTCGCCGACCCCGGCGGCAGCCGCCACTCGGTGACCCGCACTTCGGCGTTATCGATCTGAATTTCGGATTTTGCCGCAACCGTCATGACGTTCTTTCTCCGGGCGAGAGCACTGCCAACCAATCGACCGATACCACTGATCGGCCGGCCCGACATCCGGCGATCCGACGCCGGGGCCATGCGCACGATCAGCGCGGCGATGTGCGGACGGTATCGCCAGATGGGCGGCTGACGGTATAGTCGGCGCGCACCCTCAGGGTGAAAACGCCAAGGAGCACACGGGAAACGCCATGTTTTCACACGTCATGATCGGCACCAACAATCTCGAAGCGGCGAAGGATTTCTACGACAAGCTGCTCGGCACGCTCGGCATCGCGCCGGCGATGGTCGACCGTCATCGCATCTTCTATCGCACCAAGACCGGCACTTTCGCAGTCAGCAAGCCGATCAACGGCGAGCCGGCGACCGCCGCCAACGGCGGCACGATCGGGTTCGTGGCGAAGTCCCAGGAAGAGGCCGACGCCTGGCACGCCACCGGCGTCGCCAATGGCGCCACGAGTTGCGAAGACCCGCCCGGCATCCGCGCGATGGGCGACATGAAGCTCTACCTCGCCTACCTGCGCGACCCGGACGGCAACAAGCTCTGCGTGATGCACCGGATGTGAGGCTTACACCAACCTCCGTGATGCCCGGCCCTGTGCCGGGCATCCACGTCTTTCGGCATCGACGCGCAGCAAGACGTGGATGGCCGGGACGAGCCCGGCCATGACGTGGATAGTGGGTCTGGACCAAACAAAAACGCCCGGCCTTGCGGCCGGGCGTTTCGTTTCTGGCAGGGCGTCGGCGCTTAGTGCGCCATCGCCTTGACGATGTTCTCGGTCATCTTCTTGGCGTCGCCGAGCAGCATCATGGTGTTGTCGCGATAGAACAGCGGGTTGTCGATGCCGGCGTAACCGGAAGCGAGCGACCGCTTGATGAACATCACGGTGCCGGCCTTCCAGACCTGCAGCACCGGCATGCCGTAGATCGGCGAAGTCGGATCCTCTTCGGCCGCCGGGTTGGTGACGTCGTTGGCGCCGATCACGAACGCGACGTCGGCCTGCGCGAACTCCGAGTTGATGTCCTCGAGCTCGAACACCTCGTCGTACGGCACGTTGGCTTCGGCGAGCAGCACGTTCATATGACCAGGCATACGACCGGCGACCGGGTGAATTGCGTACTTCACCTCGACGCCTTCCTTCTTCAGCGAGTCGGCCATTTCACGCAGCGCGTGCTGGGCCTGCGCCACCGCCATGCCGTAACCCGGCACGATGATGACCTTCTGCGCGTTCTTCATGATGAAGGCCGCATCGTCCGCCGAGCCGAGCTTGGCCGGGCGCTGTTCGCCGCCGCCGGCGCCGGCCGCGGCGGTCTCGCCGCCGAAGCCGCCGAGGATCACCGAGATGAACGACCGGTTCATGCCCTTGCACATGATGTAGGACAGGATCGCACCGGAGGAGCCGACCAGCGCGCCGGTGATGATCAGCGCCGAATTGCCGAGCGTGAAGCCGATGCCGGCCGCGGCCCACCCCGAGTAGGAGTTGAGCATCGAAATCACCACCGGCATGTCGGCGCCGCCGATCGGGATGATGATCAGGATGCCGAGCAGCAGCGCGACGCCGGTGATCACCCAGAACGCGATCGGATCGCCGGTTGCGACCAGATACACGATCGCCGCGACCATCAACACGCCGAGCGCGATGTTCACCACGTGCCGAGCCGGCAGCAGGATAGGCGCGCCGCTCATGCGGCCGGACAGCTTCATGAACGCGATCACCGAACCGGTGAAGGTCAGAGCACCGATCGCGACGCCGAGCGACATTTCCACGAGGCTGGCGCCGTGAATGTTGCCCGGCGTGCCGATGTCGAACGCACCCGGCGCATAGAACGCGCCGGCGGCGACCAGCACCGCGGCCATACCGACCAGCGAGTGGAAGGCGGCGACCAGTTCGGGCATCGAGGTCATCGGCACGCGCTTGGCGATCACCGCGCCGATGCCGCCGCCGATCGCGACGCCCGCGATCACGAGAATCCAGCCGATAAAGTCGGCCGGCGGGTGGCCGGCGAGCGTGGTGGCGATGGCGATCGCCATACCGGTCATGCCCATCAGGTTGCCCTGACGGCTGGTGGCCGGGGACGACAGACCGCGCAGCGACAGAATGAACAGGACGCCGGCGATCAGATACAGAAGTGCGGAAAGATTGGCGTTCATCGACGGCCCCTACTCACTTCTGCTTCTTCTTGTACATCGCCAGCATGCGCTGGGTGACAAGGAAGCCGCCGAAGATGTTGATACTTGCGAAGATCAGCGCGACGAAGCCGAAGCCGCGCGCCCACAGCGGACCGTTGTCGTCGCCGACCAGCGACACGCCGACGGCGAGCAGCGCACCGACCACGATCACCGACGAGATCGCGTTGGTCACCGACATCAGCGGCGTGTGCAGCGCGGGGGTCACCGACCACACCACGAAGTAGCCGACGAACACGGCGAGGACGAAAATCGACAGCCGAAACACGAACGGATCGACCGCTTGAACCATATGCTCCATAGCAACTCTCCTTAAGCGGTCGCGCTCACGCCGACTTGGGCTGGAAGTTCGGATGAACGACGGCGCCGTCGCGCGTCAGCGCGGTGGCCTTCACCAGTTCGTCGTCCCAATTCACCGCCAGCGCCTTCTCCTTGTTGACCATGGTCTCGAAGAAGCTCAGCAGATTGCGCGCATAAAGGGCCGAAGCCGACGCCGCGACGCGGCCGGCGACGTTGGTGTAGCCGACGATCTTGACGCCATCGATCTCGACGATTTGCCCGGGGACCGCGCCCTCGACGTTGCCGCCGCGTTCGACCGCGAGGTCGACCAGCACCGAGCCGGGCTTCATCGACTTCACCATCTCGGCGGTGACGAGGCGCGGCGCGGGCCGGCCCGGAATCAGCGCGGTGGTGATGACGATGTCCTGCTTCTTGATGTGTTCGGCGGTCAGAGCGGCCTGCTTGGCCTGATACTCTTTCGACATTTCCTTGGCGTAGCCGCCGGCCGTCTGGGCGTTCTTGAACTCCTCGTCCTCGACCGCGAGGAACTTGGCGCCCAAGCTCTCGACCTGCTCCTTGGTGGCGGGGCGCACGTCGGTCGCGGTGACGATGGCGCCGAGACGACGCGCGGTGGCGATCGCCTGCAGACCGGCGACGCCGACGCCCATGATGAACACCTTGGCGGCGGGCACGGTGCCGGCCGCGGTCATCATCATCGGCATGGCCCGGCCGAACGTTTCGGCGCCGTCGATCACGGCGCGATAGCCGGCGAGGTTGGCCTGACTCGACAGCACGTCCATGACCTGCGCGCGGGTGATGCGCGGCATCAGTTCCATCGCGAAGGCGGCGATGCCGGCATCGGCCATGCTCTTCAGCGCAGCGTCATTGCCGTACGGGTCCATGATCGCCAGCACCAGCGCACCGCGCTTATAGCTGGCGAGTTCGGACGCCTCCGGACGCTTCACCTTGAAGACGACATCGGCGTCCTTCAGAGCGTCGGCGGATACGGTGGCCCCGGCGGCAGTGAAATCGGAATCCGGCAGGCCGGACTTGAGGCCCGCGCCCGGCTCGACCGCGACTTCGGCGCCGAGAGCTTTCAGCTTCTTGACCGTGTCGGGCGTCGCCGCGACGCGCGGCTCGGCGGGATCTTGTTCTTTGGCAACAGCAATCTTCATGGAGCCTCCGGCGGCGCGAAGCACGCGCGTGAGCGAGCGAGATATGCGCGCACCCCGCAAAAGTGGGACCGGTTTTGCGACCGGGATGCGCGCTTACTTATTTGTTTGGAGAACGTCCAGGCGGCAAACCGGACTCCACTTTGCCGGAACGTTCTCCGAGAGAGCGCCGCGTGTAACGGCGCACTCCAGCACAGATCAAGTCAGGAAAATGCCCATGAGGGCGACGATCACGATGACGGCGGCGGTGCCGTACTTCACCAGCTTGATGAACCCTTCATAGGTCTGCTCATGCGCGGCGTAGTCGTTGCCATCGGCAGTCGTGTAGGCAAACTCGTGGTGCTCTGCCATTCGTCTCTCCGACATCTTCGGGAAGTGGGGGATGCACTTAGCGCAATCTTATTGCGAGAGCAACGGCACTGCAGCAATTGTCAGCCTAGCCAGTTTGGGTTCATTCCAAAGTCTAGGCCCGCCGTCACCGATCGCCGGCGCAGTGTGATCGCAACAGACGATTAGAACAAGCTCTTACGAGGCGATTGCAACAACCGCTGGCTGATTATTCCGCATCGCGGAGCAGCCGCGCGATATGATGAAATGATCGCGCGATCGAAGTGCGACGCGACCGTCGACAGCGCGTCAGGCCGGCCAGTTGTCACGTATCCAGCGCGTGAGGCTGGCCTCGCTGACTTCGCCGGCGGCGAGGGAGAGAATCATCGCCGCCGCATCCGCCTCAGAGACGATGAAGTCGATGCCGTTCACGCCAAGGAACGTATAGAGCGCCAGCAGCGAGGTTCGCTTGTTGCCGTCGACGAACGGATGGTTTCGCGCAATGCCGAAGGCGTAGGCGGCTGCGAGTTCGGGCAGCTCAGCCTGCTCGTACGTCCATTTGTTACGCGGTCGATCCAGGGCTGATTCAAGCATGCCCTCGTCGCGCAGCCCGGCGGCACCACCGTGAATCGAAAGCTGCTCGTCGTGTATGGCGACGATCATTTGCCGCGTGAGCCAGAACGGCTCGGTCATTTGGCAAGCTCAGCCAGAGCGTTGTGATAGCGCTTCATGCCGCGCCGGGCGACTTCCATCGCTTTCTCGAAATCAGGATTCGAAGGCGTAAATCGAACGCCGCCATCCGGCGTCAGGGTCGCGTAAAGCTGATCGCCGACATTGAGATTCAGTCGGGCCATCAGCTCTTTGGGAAAAATCAGCCCCGACGAATTGCCGATCTTCTTCACTTCGACGGTCGCGAGAACTCGGCCGGATTCGACATCGATCTTGGTTTGGTCGTTCATGGCAAAGCCTCCGTTATACGCTACGTATAACGGAGGCGCACACATCGTTCAACAGATGTTTTACGGTATTCGTGTCCGCGCCCTACCCCATCGCCTCCAGCTCGTCGATCATGCCGGCGATCACCGACAGGCCGCCGTCCCAGAAGCTGGGGTTCTTGGCATCGAGACCGAACGGGGCCAGCAGTTCCGAATAATGCTTGGTTCCGCCGGCCGCCAGCATCGCGAGGTAACGCTCGGCGAAGCCTTCCTGGGCGTGCTCGTAGACCGCATACAGCGAGTTCACCAGGCAGTCGCCGAACGCGTAGGCGTAGACGTAGAACGGTGAATGGATGAAGTGCGGGATGTACATCCAGAAGCACTCGTAGCCCGGCTTGATCTCGATCGCCGGCCCCAGGCTCTCGCCCTGCACCGACAGCCAGATTTCGCCGATCCGCTGCGCGGTGAGCTCGCCGCTGCGCCGCTCGGTGTGGATCGCGCGCTCGAAAGAATAGAACGCGATCTGCCGCACCACCGTGTTGATCATGTCCTCGACCTTGCCGGCAAGCAACGCCTGACGCTGCTTGCGGTCCTTGGTCTGCGCCAGCAGCCGCCGGAAGGTGAGCATTTCGCCGAACACGCTGGCGGTCTCGGCCAGTGTCAGCGGCGTCGGCGCCATCAGCGCGCCGTTCTTGGCGGCCAGCACCTGGTGCACGCCGTGACCGAGCTCGTGGGCGAGCGTCATCACGTCCCGCGGCTTGCCCTGATAGTTCATCAGCACATAGGGGTGCGCCGACGGCGTGGTCGGATGCGAAAATGCGCCCGGCGCCTTGCCCGGCCGCACCGGCGCATCGATCCAGCGATCGTTGAAGAACCGCTCGGCGATCTGTGCCATCTCCGGCGAGAACGCCTTGTAGGCGGTCAGCACCATGTTGCGGGCTTCCGGCCAGGCGATCGTGCCGGTCGCGGCGAACGGCAGCGGCGCGTTGCGATCCCAGTACGGCAGCTTCTTCTTTTTGAACCAGCCGGCCTTGAGCTTGTAGTAGCGGTGCGACAGCTTCGGATACGCCGCGCGCACCGAGGCGACCAGCGCATCGACCACTTCGCGTTCGACCCGGTTGGCGAGGTGGCGGCTGTCGGCGACATCCTCGAAGCCGCGCCAGCGGTCAGAGATTTCCTTGTCCTTGGCGAGCGTGTTGGTGATCAGCGCGAAGGTGCGTTCGTTGGCCTTGAAGGTCTTGGCCAAGGCTTCGGCAGCCGCCTTGCGCTTTGCGGGCGCACGGTCCTGCATCAGATTCAGCGTCGGCTCGATCGCCAGTTCCTTAGCCCCGACCTTGAACCGGAGCGACGAAATGGTCTGGTCGAACAGGCGATTGAAGGCGCCGTAGCCGGTCTGCGACTTCTCGTGGAACAGTTGCTCGATGCGATCCTCGAGCTGATACGGCTTGTCCTTGCGCAGATCCTCGATCCACGGCCGGTAGTGGCCGAGCTCCGGCGTCTGCATCGCGCGCTCCAGCACGGCATCGTCGACGCGGTTGAGTTCGAGGGTGAAGAACAACAGATGCACCGAGGCTGCGGTCAGCCGCTCGGAAACGTCGCCGTAGAATTTCGACTTCACCGGATCGACGCTGTCGCCGGCGTGGACCAGCCCGGCATAGGAGCCCAGCCTGCCGGCCAGATCCTCGATCGCCTCGTAACGCTTGACCGCACCGGCGAGCCACAGCGCGCCGCCGTCCTTCGCAGTCTCTTCTGCGAGCCGCCCCTTGAAGTCGGCTTCGAACGAGGTGCATTCGGCATCGAGCCGGTCGAGATCGGCAGCGACCTCCGGCGCATCGATCGCCGGATACAGATCCGTCAGATTCCACTCCGGCAGCTTCGCCGGCTTGGCGCTCGCCTTCCGACCCGCCGTAGCCGCGGTCTTGCCGGCTTTCGCCTTGCCTGGGACGACCTTGCGCGGTGCTGATTTGGCGGAGGAGGACTTGCGGGAGGAGGTTTTCGCGGTTCGGGAGGTCGCAGATTTGGCCATGGTGCTTTCAGATCGCGTGCGATGTGCCTTGCGAAACGCTACTAGCTCCGTCACCGCCTTCGCAAGTCACAGTTTCCTACGGCGGGATAGCGCCGCGGCAAGACTGCGCGCTCCGCCACCGTTCCAGCCAGCTTGATCGAGGCGAGCGGCAGGAATACGACACCTCGGCGCGGCACGGGTTCCGCCGCCGCCCTGAAAAACGCAGAGCGGCAATTGACCGCAGCGCGTCGCAGTGGTGTTGTCCCGTGTAAGCAAACCCAGCACGGCCGATCGCGACCGTGCATCATTATTATCCTACCTCGTCCTGGACCGGGCCCCTCTGGCAGTTCGTTAGAACTGCGATGTCGGACTGGACGCTCATGGAGCGCCCGATGGCTGACATCCTCAGCATTTTCACACCCGAAGGCCTCGCCGCTTTGGCGCAGGTCGTGATGATTGACCTGGTGCTGGCCGGCGACAACGCCGTGGTGATCGGCCTGGCCGCCGCCGGTCTGCCGCAGCAACAACGCGGCAAAGCAATCCTGATCGGCATCCTGGTCGCCACCGGGCTGCGTATCCTGTTCGCCAGCGTCACCGTGCAGCTCTTGCAGATCATCGGACTGCTGCTGGCCGGCGGCGTGCTGCTGCTGTGGGTGTGCTGGAAGATGTGGCGGGAACTGCGCAACCCTCCGGAGGACGTCGACGCGATCGACGGCGAGGGCGGCGCGCCGAGCGGAGCCCCCACCAAGACGATGGCTCAAGCGGTGTGGCAGATCACGCTGGCCGACGTGTCGATGTCGCTCGACAACGTGCTCGCCGTCGCCGGCGCTGCGCGCGAACACCCGGTGATTCTGGTGTTCGGGCTCGGCCTGTCGATCGCGCTGATGGGCATGGCGGCGACCTTCATCGCGAGGCTCCTGCACAAGCATCGCTGGATCGCCTATATCGGCCTCGCCATCATCCTCTATGTATCGCTCGACATGATCTACCGCGGCGCGCTCGAGGTCTGGCCGCACGCGTTCGGATAACAGCGGATAACTGCCGCCGCTTTCACCAAGCGTTAACGCATTCGTCGCAATCCTGCACCAATTCGGGACAGTTTGGGTTGGGGCAGTAGCGAGTAATGGTCGAGCGTATTCTGATCGCCGACGACGATGCAGTGCAGCGTCGGCTGGTCGAGAACATGGTGCAGAAGTGCGGTTACGAGACGATCACGGTCGATAGCGGCGACGCCGCGGTGGATGCCCTGACCGCTCCCGACTCACCGGCAATCGACGCCGTCGTGCTCGATCTGGTGATGCCGGGCCTCGACGGCCTCGGCGTTCTGTCGAAGATTCGCGCCAGCGGCATCGACGTCCCGGTGATCGTGCAGACCGCTCATGGCGGCATCGACAATGTCGTTTCGGCGATGCGCGCCGGCGCCCACGATTTCGTCGTCAAGCCGGTCGGCATCGAACGGCTGCAGGTGTCGCTGCGCAACGCGCTCAACGCCAGCGCGATGAAGGGTGAGCTGCAGCGCATCCGCCATGCCCGCGAAGGCCGGCTGACGTTTTCCGACATCATCACCCGCAGCGACGCGATGGTGCCGGTGCTGCGCGCCGCCGAGAAGGCCGCCGGCTCTGCGATCCCGGTGCTGATCGAAGGCGAATCCGGCGTCGGCAAGGAGCTGTTCGCCCGCGCCATTCACGGCTCCAGCGACCGCCGCGCCAAGCCGTTCGTCGCCGTCAACTGCGGCGCGATCCCCGACAATCTGGTCGAATCGATTCTGTTCGGTCACGAGAAGGGGGCGTTCACCGGCGCCACCGAACGCCACGACGGAAAGTTCGTCGAAGCTTCCGGCGGCACGCTGTTTCTCGACGAGGTCAGCGAGCTGCCGCTGAGCGCCCAGGTCAAGCTGCTGCGCGCGCTGCAGGAAGGCGCGGTCGAAGCGGTCGGCGGACGCCGGCCGGTCAAGGTCGATGTCCGGATCATCTCGGCCACCAACCGCCGGTTGCTGGACCGGGTGAAGGCCGGCCGATTCCGCGAAGATCTGTTCTATCGGTTGCACGTTCTGCCGCTCACGATCCCGCCGCTGCGCGCGCGGCGCGAGGACATTCCGCCGCTGCTGCGGCACTTCCTGATGCGGTTCTGCGCCGAAGAGAAGCGCAGCATAGGCGGCATCACCGGCGAGGCGATGGCGCGGCTGGCGCAGCTCGACTGGCCGGGCAACATCCGGCAGCTCGAGAACGCGGTTTATCGCGCGGTGGTGATGAGCGACGGCGACCAGCTCGGCCTCGACGATTTCCCGCTGGCGAGCGCGCCGTCGGTGGTGCCCGCTGACGGGATCGACGGCGAGCCGCTGGTAATCGAACGCAGCGAGCCGCAATTCGTCGCGGCAAACGAAGTGCCGATCGCGCCGCTGCCGACCGCCGGCAACCTGTCGATGCTGACAGCGGACGATGAAGTGCGGACGCTCGACGAGATGGAACGCGAGATCATCCGGTTCGCGATCTCGCATTATCGCGGCCAGATGTCCGAAGTGGCGCGACGGCTGAAGATCGGCCGCTCGACGCTGTATCGGAAACTCGACGAGATCGAAGCCGAACGCGCCGGCCAGGCCGACGGGCGGTAGCTCGCACCGATGACCGCCCCGCTCCGTGTTGAGGGGGCGGCGGACGAAAGACGGCCACCGGACGGGATCCTGCAGCCGGCTGATTCGCGGAACCTTTGAACCGTGGCGCGATGGTGACAGACAACCATGGCGACCCGTGGCACAAGCCAGAACCGCGTTCGCCACCAGAGCGTTCGAGGTCAGTTTGTCGTGAGTCCGCCCGGCCGATGCTGGCCGCTCGAACCGGGCCCGTGTATCTTCACGGAGAATGAGGAATCGGCATTCACGCCCTCGCGCGTTGAAGGGCCGCCCCCTCGAAGAACGAACCGCAAGCCAAGAACTGTCGGCCGGACAGCTTTCCCAAGAGGTAGACGAATGCGAGATCACTCGACTGGACGCCGCGGTTTCGAAGGCGTGCTGATGGCCGTCGCGGCGACCTTCCTCACCGTATCGACGACCTCCGTTCTGGCGCAGTCGCCGGCGCGGTCGCCTGCGGATCTCGCAATCGATGCCGCCGTTCCCGTCCCTAGTCCGGTCGATCTGCCGCCGCCCACGATCGGTGATTTCAAGCCCGATTCCACGCCTGCGGCCGCTTCCGCGCCCCGAGCTGGCGAGAACCAGACGAGCGCAACCGTGCCCTCCTCCACCGAGCCGTCCAAGGACGTAGCGACGAAGAGCACTGAAGCGAAGGACACCGAAACGAAGAACACTGAAACGAAGGACGCTGCGACGGCCGCCGCCGGCGAACCGAAGGTCGAGGCTCCTGCCGCAACCGCCAACGCGCCCGTGGCTGAGCCCGCCAAGCCCGCCGCCGATCAGGCTTCGACCGTCAAACCGGCCGAACCGCAGCAGCAGCCGGCAAGCACGGTCGCTGTCGCCGATCAGCCGGTGGCCGATCAGCTTCGCGATCTGCTCGCCAAGAGCGCGTCGCGCTATTTCGAACGCAAGGTCGAACGCAGCGCGGTGGAGAAGTTCTACGAGACGCGCGACTACGCGCCGGTGTGGACCAAGGCTGGTGCACTCACTGCGCCGGCCAAGGGTGTGATCGCCCGACTGAAGGACGCCGCCGCAGACGGTCTCGATCCCGACGACTATCCAGTGCCGAACTTCGCGTCCGCAACCTCGCCCGAGACGCTCGCGGAAGCCGAACTGCGTCTCACCGAGAGCATGATGGATTATGCGCGTCAGGCGCAGAGCGGCCGGATGCACTGGTCGCAGGTGTCGGCCGACATCCAGTATCCGGAGCACCCGATCGATCCGGCGCAGGTACTCGTTACGGTCACGACCGCCGCCGACGCCTCGGCGGCCCTGGACAGCTATAATCCGCCGCACAAGCTGTATCGCGAGCTGAAGAAGAAGCTCGCCGAGCTGCGCGGTGAAAGCGACAAGCCGGTGATCAAGATCGCCGAGGGCGAGACGCTGCGCTATCAGCCGGCCGGCAAGAAGCGCGCCGAGGTGAAGATCGACGATCCGCGGGTGCCGCAGCTCCGCGCCCGCCTCGGCGTCACCGAGAACACCGACAGCGCCACCTACGACGCCGCCGTCGCCGCCGCCGTGCGCAAATTCCAGCACTCGGCCGATCTCAAGGCGACGGGCGTACTCGACGACCGCACCGTCAAGGCGCTGAACACGCCGAAGCGTGATCGCACCATCGACACCATCCTGGTCAACATGGAACGCTGGCGCTGGCTGCCGCGCCAACTCGGCGCGCCGGCGCTGGACGACGCCTATGTGATCCTCAATGTCCCCGACTACACGCTGAAGCTGATGCAGAACGGCGAGCAAGTCTGGTCGACCCGCGTAGTCGTCGGCAAGCCCGGAAAGCATGCCACCCCGCTGCTGACGGAGACGATGAAATACATCACCGTCAATCCGACCTGGAACGTGCCGCCGTCGATCATCAACAACGAGTATCTGCCGGCGCTGCAGCAGGATCCGACCGTGCTCGACCGCATGGGCCTGAAGCTGTCGCGCAACCGCGACGGCTCGATCCACATCTCGCAGCCTCCGGGTGAAGCCAACGCGCTCGGCCGCATCCGCTTCAACTTCCCGAACAAATTCCTGGTGTATCAGCACGACACGCCGGACAAGAATCTGTTCGGCCGCGACGAGCGTGCCTTCAGCCACGGTTGCATGCGGGTGCAGAACCCGGATCAGTACGCGGCGGCGCTACTGAACATCGCGATGCCGGACAAGAACTACACCCCGGCGAGGATTCGGTCGATGTACGGCCGCAGCGAGGTCGACCTGAAATTCGCAACGCCGATCCCGGTCAACATCACGTATCAGACGGCATTCGTCGACGACGACGGCAAACTGCAGTTGCGCAAGGATATCTACGGCCGTGACGCCGCCATGCTGGCGCTGCTGAAGAACGGCAAGGGCAAGAACCTCGAGGCCGTGGTGGCGCACGCCCAGCCGAGCTACGCCCGCCCGACCCGACTGCCCAACGGCGTCAGCATCGCCGGGGACTACACCGGCTCCGCCGGCCCCTCGTCGAACCCGTTCTCGTTCCTCGAGAATCTGTTCGGGGGCCCGCAGCCGCGACAGCAGCCGGCCGCTGCTCAGCAGCGCCGGGTCTACGCCCGCTGAACCGGCCTCGGCCGCAACAGCGCGGCCGAATATCGACGAATGGACGCACGGCCCGTCGTCAGGCGGGCCGTTTGCGTTAACCGAGATTAACCATCCTCCATCTAGTTTGCGGCAACGGGCTCGATTTCGCCATAGTCAGAGGGTTAGGGTTGACGATCGACTTGGGGTGACGGGCGCCGTTTCCGGATCGCTAACTTTGGATCGCTGAGTACGGGTCAACGGCGCGTTAACCCTGTCCCGCTGAACTGGGGGTTCGCGGCCAGGGTTGGTTGGTCGACAAATAGTGGGGCTGTTTTCGTGCTGGCTGCACTTTCGCGCCGTCTCAAATCGCTGTCGATGTCGAGGGCCGGCTATGGCGCCGTCCTGACCACGACCCTGCTGCTCGCCGGTGCCGGCTCGGTCCACGATGCGTCCGCGGTCGGCGACAGCCGCACCCTGTCGTTTCATCACACCCATTCCCGCGAGAGCCTCACCGTCACCTTCAAGCGCAATGGCCGCTATGACGAAGACGCGCTGAGGCAGCTCAACCACTTCCTGCGCGACTGGCGATCCCAGGAAAAGACCACGATGGACCGCCGTCTGTTCGATATCCTTTGGGAAGTGTACCGGGACGTCGACGCCAAACAGCCGATTCAGATCATTTCCGCCTACCGCTCCCCCTCCACCAACGCCATGCTCCGCCGCCGCTCCTCCGGCGTGGCGCGCCACAGCCAGCATACGCTGGGGCACGCGATGGACTTCTTCATCCCCGGCGTTCCGCTGGAGCAAATCCGGTTCGCCGGGCTGCGGCTGCAGCGTGGCGGCGTCGGATTTTATCCGACCTCCGGGTCGCCGTTCGTCCACCTCGATACCGGCGGAGTCCGGCACTGGCCGCGGATGACCTCCGACCAGCTCGCCCGCGTGTTCCCGGACGGCCGCACCGTGCACCTGCCGTCCAACGGCAAGCCGCTGCGCGGCTACGAGCTGGCGCTGGCCGACATCGAGAACCGCCGCGACGGCAGCAGCGCCGCGCCGGCCAAGACCAATTTCCTCGCGTCGCTGTTCGGCGGCAAGTCGCGTGACGACGAGGATGAAGCTGCGACCGAGACCAAGCCCTCCGGCGCCAAGCCGATGGCCGACATCAAGGTCGCCGCCGCCGATGCCGTCGCGGCCGCCGCCGGCCTCAAGCCGGCAGAGGCGACCAGCAGCGATCCGGTACCGATGCCGCGCGCCAAGCCCGCCGCCGCGATCCAGATCGCTTCCGCCGGCGACGTCGTGCTGCCGGCGCCGCGCCCGGCGCAGGCCGCGAAGGTTGAAGCCAAACCGGCCGACGCCAAATCCGCCGAGCCGAAGCCGCAGACCCCCGCCGATATCATCAACGCCCGCGGTTTCTGGGACGACATCCCGGTGGCACCGAAGCAGGCGAGCCCCGCGCAGGTCGCCACGATCAGCGCGCGCCAGGCTCTTGCCGCGGCCGACAAATCCGATCAGGCGGCCATGAATGCACTGGCCTATGCGCCGATGACTCCGGACAACGCTTCGCAGCACGCGCAGAGCCGGCATTCACGGGTGGTGACCGCAAGCGCACCGATCCCCCACAGCATTCGCGGGCAAACTTCGCGCCATGCGGCGGTATCGAACAAGGTCGACAGCGTGATCGGCAAGTCGTCGGCCCAGGGCAAGACGGTGATCGCGACCTCTGCGCGACTCGCCGCAGCGGGCAGCCGCGACAACGACGTCTGGATTCGCGCCATGATCCTGATGCCGCGGGCGATGGGCACCGCCGCCACCGTGATCGGCGACCCCGACATGACCCTGCTGACGGGATATTTCGTCAAGCCGGACGCGACTCTGGGAATGGGTTTCGCCGACGACCCGCAGCCGGGCCTTTATGCCGACGCCTTCAGCGGCACGGCGGTCGCCACACTGACCACCACGGCATTTCCGGGCGACGCGTCGCGCTGAGCGCGTCTTCAATCTGACGAGTTTGTCGATGCCCGGGGTGATCCCGGGCATTTGCTTTTCCAGCCAGCTTTCGCCGGCCCGCCGAACCGTAGCCGGCACGGCGCAGGGTTCTGGTTGGCCTCGGCCGGGCCGGCCTCAGAGCATCCCGAGCGCCTGCATATAGGTCTCCAGGATGGTCTCCTGCTCGGCGCGCTCGTTGGCGTCCTGCTTGCGCATCCGCACAATGGTGCGCAGCGCCTTGACGTCGAAGCCGTTGCCCTTGGCCTCGGCGTAGACGTCGCGGATGTCGTCGGAGATCGTCTTCTTCTCTTCCTCGAGACGTTCGATCCGCTCGATGATCGCCCGAAGCTGGTCCTTGGCGAAATTGGTCGCGGGATCGTCCTGGACGGCGGCAGCGGAGGTGGCCATCGTGCACTCCTGGCAGATAATGATTGGGAAAAAGCGGCGGGGCGGTCGCCTCGCGCGCCGCATCTGCGCCGGACACTCTTCGCCGCGACGCCTCCCGTCAAGGGGCATCGCGCCCATCCACAGCGACCCACAGCGGAAAACGCCGGCGCCGAAATTGCGCCTTGATGCGCGGCCTGACGGCGCCCCCGTCAGTGGCTGTGCGGGTGCGATTTCTTAAAGGCTTCGACCTGATCCGGCGTCGCCGCGCTCTGGTACTTCGCCTTCCAGGTCTCGTACGGCATGCCGTACACCGCCTCGCGGCTCTCGTCCCGGCTCATCGCCACGCCTTGCGCCTCGGCGGCGTCCTTCAGCCAGTTCGACAGGCAGTTGCGACAGAACCCGGCGAGATTCATCAGGTCGATATTCTGGACGTCGGTGCGCTCGCGCAAATGCGCCACCAGACGGCGAAACGCCGCCGCTTCCAGTTCTGTCCGGGTGCTGTCGTCCATGCGTTCGTCTTCCATGGCTGGTCGGATCTTCCCCAGATGGGGACGGGCTGGGATTTTGCCACATCTGGCGGCTACAGCCGACTCCGCTCCGCACCATCCCGGATGCCGCCGGCGTCGCGCCGGACCGGCGGGGCCGTTGACAGGCCGGCTCCGTCACGCGAAATCATCAGCAATTTGGTATAGCTTGGCTGCATGATCATCACAGATTCCACCCTCCTCCAGCGTATCTGGTCCCGGTCGGCACGGTCCAAGGTGGCCGCGACGACTGCGCTGGCCATCGGCGCGCTGATCTGCGGCCATGCACCGGCTGCGGCCGACTTCCGGCTGTGCAACAACACCTCGAGCCGGGTGGGAATCGCGCTCGGCTACAAGGACGTCGACGGCTGGACCACCGAGGGCTGGTGGAACGTGTCGTCGCGGAGCTGCGAGACGCTGCTGCGCGGCGCGCTGGTGGCTCGCTATTATTACATCTACGCGCTGGATTACGACCGTGGCGGCGAATGGTCGGGGCAGGCCTTCATGTGCTCGCGCGACAAGGAATTCACCATCAAGGGCACCGAGAACTGCTTGGCGCGCGGCTTCGACCGCACCGGCTTCTTCGAGGTCGACACCGGCGAGCAACGGGCCTGGACCGTGCAACTGACCGAAAGCAACGAACAGAACATGCAGACACTGCCCGGATTGCCCGGTGCGCCGGGGCCCGGTTTGCCGGGTATCCCACCGTCCCAGGGCCGCACCGCGCCCGCCACGCCTGGAACGCCAGGCGAGGCCGGGACCAAGCCATGAGACGGCTGCGACGGATCAAGATCCTCGCCACGCTCGGCCCCGCCTCCTCCGACAGCGCAATGATCCGCAAGCTGTTCGAGGCCGGCGCCGACGTGTTCCGGATCAACATGAGCCACACCTCGCACGACAAGATGCGGGATCTGGTCAAGACCATCCGCAATGTCGAGAGCAGCTACGGACGGCCGATCGGCATCCTGGTCGACCTGCAGGGCCCGAAGTTGCGGCTCGGCTCGTTCGCAAACGGACCGGTGCAGCTCAACAACGGCTCGAGCTTCGTCCTCGACTCGGTCAAGGAGCCCGGGGACGCGACCCGGGTGCATCTGCCGCATCCGGAGATCCTCTCGGCTCTCAAGGTCGGCGACGCGCTGCTGCTCGACGACGGCAAGGTGAGGCTGATCTGCGAGGAGACTGAAGGCGACCGCGCGGTCACGCGCGTGGTGATCGGCGGCAAGATGAGCGACCGCAAGGGCGTCAGTCTGCCCGACACCGACCTGCCGATGTCGGCGATGACCAACAAGGATCGCGCCGACCTCGAAGCCGCATGCGAGACCGGGATCGATTGGGTGGCGCTGAGCTTCGTGCAGCGCGCCGAAGACGTTGTCGAGGCCAAGCGGATGATCCGCGGCCGCGCGGCGGTGATGGCCAAGATCGAAAAGCCGCAGGCGATCGACCGGCTGCAGGACATCCTCGACGTCTCCGACGCGTTGATGGTCGCCCGTGGCGACCTCGGAGTCGAAATGCCGCTGGAACGGGTGCCGAGCCTGCAGAAGCAGATGACGCGGATGGCGCGGCGCGCCGGAAAGCCGGTGGTGGTCGCCACCCAGATGCTGGAGTCGATGATTTCGAGCCCGGTGCCGACCCGTGCCGAGGTCTCCGACGTCGCCACCGCGGTCTATGAAGGCGCCGACGCGATCATGCTGTCGGCCGAATCCGCCGCCGGCAAATATCCAGTCGAAGCGGTGTCGACGATGAACCGGATCGGCGAAGAGGTGGAGCGCGATGCCACCTATCGCTCGGTGGTGACGTCGCAGCGCCCCGATCCGGAAGCGACAGCGGGCGACGCGATCGCGGGGGCGGCGCGGCAGATCGCCGAAACGCTCGATCTCTCAGCGATCATCTGCTGGACCTCGTCGGGCTCGACCGCGCTGCGGGTGGCGCGCGAACGGCCGAAGGTGCCTGTGGTGGCGATCACCCCGAGCCTTCACACCGGGCGCAAATTGTCGGCGGTGTGGGGCGTGCATTGCGTGGTGGCTGAGGACGCCAAGGATCAGGACGACATGGTCGACCGCGCCGGCCGCATCGCGTTCCGCGACGGCTTCGCCAAGTCCGGACAGCGCGTCATCATCGTCGCCGGCGTGCCGCTCGGCACCCCCGGCGCGACCAACATGGTCCGCATCGCCTATGTCGGACCGAGCGACGCGGACGTGTGAGGCGGCGGCTTAAGCCGCCTCTTCCACTCCGATCACGAGACGTTTGCCGAGCGCACGTAACGCCTCGACCATTGCCGGCAACTTGGTCGGATGCCGTGGATCGAGGATTCGGCGAACCTCCTTCTCGTCTTTGCCCATCCGGCGCGCGAATTCGCTTTTGTTGATACCGGCCTCAGCGAAGGCCTCCAGGACTGCCAGTTTCGCAGCGACCTCGGGGGCAACTGCGATCATGATAAGCCCCTTGGTCTTGGTCTTTGCCTTCGGCAGCGGAAGGCCGCGCTGCGGATAGCTCAGAAGGGCCAGACCGAGAGCTTCCTCCGCCTGCGCGCGGGCGTCAGCCATGTCGTCACCCTGAGTGATCGCCTCGGGCACATCAGGAAAACTCACCACGACGACGCCGCGCCGATCGCCCGGCTCGAATTCTGCCGCGTAGGCGTAGGTTTTCATCAGCAAATCCTCATTCGGTGGCCACCGTCGGCCGACTAGTCTGCAAGACCCAGATGTTTTCGTATCTTCCTCGCGGTCTTGGGATCGATCTCTCGACTCGGCAATGTCGTCAGGCGATCGCCGACGAACACCATCGCGTGACCACCTTTGCCCTTGGGTAGTCGACGCGAAAGCGCAGCCCCCGAGCCTGGGCCTCTTCCCGCAATTCCGCGATGAACCGATCACGCTTGTCCATGTCGAAACCTCGACAGGACCAACATATCGGACATTTTTGTCCGATTGTCAAAGTCCGCCTAGCCTTGTCGTTCCGGGGCGCGCGAAGCGCGAACCCGGAACCTCGAGATGGTGTGGGCCTGAGGTGCAACAACCTCTGGATTCCGGGTTCGCCGCTCCGCGGCGCCCCGGAATGATGCGTCTATTGGCGCGTCAGCTCACCAGCTTCGCATCCAGCGTGATCTTGGTATTCAGCAGCTTCGACACTGGGCAGCCGGCTTTCGCCTTGGCGGCGCAGTCCTGGAAAGTGGCGTCGTCGGCGCCGGGGATCTTGGCTGTGAGCGTCAGATGGATCGCAGTGATAGCGAAACCGTCGCCCTGCTTCTCCAACGTGACGTCGGCCTTGGTGTCCATCTGCTCGGCGGTGAGCTTGGCTTCGCCGAGGATCAGCGACAACGCCATGGTGAAGCAGGCGGCGTGGGCGGCGCCGATCAGTTCCTCAGGGTTGGAGCCGGGCTTGCCTTCGAACCGGCTGGCGAAGCCATAGGGATATTCGGACAGCGCGCCGCTCTTGGTCGAGATCGCGCCCTTGCCGTCCTTGATGCCGCCCTGCCACTTCGCCGAACCGGATGTCGTGCTCATTGGGATCTCCCGTGCTGATGCCGATGATCGACCGCGCGGCACCCGGCCGGCGCGATCTTCGCGGTGGACCCTGGATGTGGGGTGGTTCGGCCGGATTCAAAGCTCGACGGTGGCGGAAGCGCGTCAGATATCGCGGCCTTCCACCTTCTCGGACAGCGTCTTGACGAGGTCGGGCACCTTGTCGAGATGCGGATTGAGCGCGAGCGCCCTGCGGAACGCGTCGAGCGCGCGTTTGTCGTCACCGAGTTCCTGCATGATCATGCCGAGGCCGGCCAGCGCACCGAAATGGCGCGGCTCGCGCGCCAGCACCTGCTCGATGTCTTCGAGCGAGTGCATGTAGTCGTTCTGCAAATAATAAATCGTGGCGCGCCGATTCCAGCCTTCGACATAATCCGGCTTGAGCTTGATCACGGCGTCGAGCAGTTTCACCGCGACGTCGAAGTTCTTGGCGTCCATCGCGACTTTGGAGCGTGCCATCAGCAGCGCCGTGGTGTCGCTGGCGGTCTGGTTCCACAGCGCCCAGATCCGCCCCTCGACGTGCTTGGCGCTGGCCTCGTCGGGAGCAGCCTTCAGAGCGCCGAACAGAAAGTCGAGCCCCTTGGTGCGGTCGGTCGGCACCCGCGGCAACTTCTCCGGCGGCGCCGGCGGCTGAGCGAGCGGCTTCTCCAATGGGTGCTTTGGCCCGTCGGGGGCTTGGGCGCGCGCCCCCTCAGGCATGCCCAGAAACACCGTGGCAAGCGTCAACGCGCAGAAGCCGAAGCAGGAATGTCGAAGGACGAACGCCATCGGGACAGTCTAGACACGACAAAGCGCGCTGCAAAGCAGCGCGCGCGTCACACCGGCGTGAGATATAGAGCGCGAGCCGCGAACGGCCCGTCGCAATCAGCCCTGACGGGCCTTGAACCGACGCTGGGTCTTGTTGATGACGTAGAGCCGGCCCTTGCGACGAACCAGACGATTTTCGCGGTGGCGGGCGAGCAGCGACTTCAGCGAGTTACGGACCTTCATGGGTCTATCCTGACTGGTTGAAAGGCCGTGACAACTGGCCGGAATGCAAAACAAAAACAGCCCGCCGGCGGCGGACCGCCCGGGACGGGGATTTATCTATCCAGCGACTCCCGGCCTGTCAATCGATCCGCCCGACCAATCCCGAGCTGTTTGGGAGATTCGGCCCGATCCACGGGCGGCGCGGCCGAAATCGCCGAAATGGTCGACCCGGCGGCACGCGCAGACACGCCGCAACGCTTCACAGCGCAACAAAATAATTATAGACCATAATCAATTCTCCGCCGCCAAGAAGGCGAGCAACGCCCGAAGGAAACGCCCGATGCTCAATCCCGACGATCTGGTCGCCATCGATATCCACACCCATGCCGAAGAGCCGTGCGGCTGCCATGCCGACGACGGCTACGACGACTTCCAGGCGCGCATGGCCGAGTATTTCGGCTCGCCCAACAAGCATCCGCCGACGGTCCCCGAAACAGCGGCGTATTATCGGGCCAAGAAGATCGCCGCGGTGATCTTCCCGGTCGACGCCGAGCGCGAGACCGGCTTCCGCCGTTACAACAACGACGAGATGATCGAGATCGCCCGGCAGAACTCGGACGTGCTGATTCCGTTCGCCTCGATCGACCCGCACAAGGGCAAGCTCGGCGTGCGCGAGGCGCGGCGGCTGATCAAGGACTACGGCATCAAGGGATTCAAATTCCACCCGACGATGCAGGGGTTCTATCCGAACGACCGGCTCGCCTACCCGCTGTACGAGGCGATTCAGGAAGGCGGCGCAATCGCGCTGTTTCACACCGGCCAGACCGGCGTCGGCTCCGGCATGCCGGGCGGCATGGGAATGCGGCTGAAATACTCCAACCCGATGTACATGGACGACGTCGCCGCCGACTTCCCCGACATGAAGATCATTCTGGCGCACCCGTCCTTCCCCTGGCAGGAAGAGGCGCTGTCGGTCGCGACCCACAAGCCCAACGTCTACATCGACCTGTCGGGCTGGTCGCCGAAGTACTTTCCGCCGATCCTGGTGCGCTACATCAACACCATCCTGCAGGACAAGATGCTGTTCGGCTCCGACTGGCCGGTGATCACGCCGGACCGCTGGCTGTCGGACTTCGCCAAGCTCGAGATCCGCGACGAAGTCCGGCCCAAGGTGCTGAAGCACAACGCCCGCAAGCTGCTGGGGCTCTAGGACTCGGTCATCCCGTGGCATTCGGGCGGCGCGGTTTCGCTCTGGCGACGTGATCGCGCGCAGTTCGGGATCGCGGCGAAGCGCCGAGATTTGCGCAGGCGGGGCCTTTGCGGCATATCGGCCGTGGATTGCCGGCGCGGGATGCCGGCTTCTGAGGAGCCGCATGAGTCTGGAATCCGTTCGCGCCTGGTTCGCGCAACACGCCCCCGACATCATCGTCGAGGAATCGGCGATGAGTTCGGCTACGGTGCCGCTCGCCGCCGAAGCCTACGGCGTGCCGCCGGCCCAGATCGCCAAGACGCTGTCGCTGCGAGTCGGCGATCGGGTCGTGCTGATCGTCACCAGCGGCACGACGCGGCTCGACAACAAGAAGGCCAAGGCACTGCTCGGCGGCAAGCCGAAGATGCTGGGCGTTCACGAAGTCGCCGATCTCACCGGCCACGAGGTCGGCGGCGTCTGTCCGTTCGGCTTGACGCAGCCGCTGCCGATCTATTGCGACGTGTCGCTGCGCCAGTTCGACGTCGTGGTGCCCGCCGCAGGCTCGACGCACAGCGCGGCGCGGATCGCACCGCAGCGGCTGGCCGAACTGGTCGGCGCCGAATGGGTCGACGTCTGCGAAGCGCGCGATTGATCGCGCACTCGGCGCCCCACCAGCTTGCGCAACGCCGATGAGTAGTGCGCGGGGCGCAGCGGCGCCGACGTCGTTGCGGGCTCGATCGTCCCACCTCCCGTGAAAGCACCCGGCGGACAGGCTTGACATCGAGCGCCGCACGCTGGACGCTGTCGATAACGAACAAGATCAAGGACCGCGTGGCGCAACAGACGGGAAAACCCGCGGCCGCACGATCCATCCGGGGGAAACACATGCTGGGCAGACTGCTCGGTTACGCTTCGGCGTTGCTGGCCTGGATCGGCGGCATCGCGCTGGTGATGATGATGCTGCACATCGCAGCCGACGTCGTTGCCCGCTACGTCTTCAACGCGCCGCTGCACGGAACGGTTGAGATCGTCTCCTCCTACTATATGGTCGCCGTGGTGTTTCTGCCGCTGGCGATGATCGAGCGCGCCAACGGCCACATCGTCGTCGAACTCGCCACTCGGCATCTCCCAGGCTCCGTACAGAACGTGCTGATCGGCGTGGTCGCGCTGCTGTCCGCGGCCTATTTCGGTGCCTTCGCCTGGCAGACCGGTGGCGACGCCATCAAGAAGTACGAAATCGGCGAACAGGCGCTCGGCACCGTCGCGGTGACGGTTTGGCCGACGCGATTCTTCCTGCCGGTCGGCTGCGGCATGATCGCGCTGGTTCTCGTCTACAAGGCGATCCGACTGTTCAGAGGCGAGCGCAAAGTGCTGCAACCTCACGTCGCGCGCGAAGCGATCGAATAACAACAAGCCGAGCGCAGGGGAGACGCCGAGGATGGATGATCTGACGCTGAGCGGGATCGTGCTCGGCCTGCTGATCGTTGCGCTGCTGATGCGGGTACCGGTAGGCGTCGCTCTCGGCGGACTGTCGTTTGCCGGGATCTGGGCGATGCTCGGCCCGCGGGTGGCCTGGGGCACCCTGACGTCGATGCCCTACGATTTCATCTCGCACTGGACCCTGAGTTCGGTGCCGATGTTCCTGCTGATGGGCTACGTCTGCTACCATTCCCAGCTCACCGACGGCCTGTTCCGAATGGCCCGCGCCTGGCTGTCGTGGATGCCGGGCGGCCTCGCGGTGGCGTCGGTCGGCGCTGCCGCCGGTTTCTCGGCCGTGACCGGCTCGTCGCTCGCCTGCGCGGCCGCGATGGGGCGGATCGCGATCCCGGAAATGCTGCGCAGCAGGTATCATCCCGGCCTCGCCGCCGGCACGGTGGCGGTCGCCGGCACTATCGGCTCGATGATCCCGCCGAGCATCCTGCTGCTGATCTACGGCATCTACGCCGAGTTGCCCATCAGCAAGCTGTTCATCGCCGGCATCGGCCCTGGGCTGCTCACCGCCGCGCTCTACGCAGCGATGATCGTGGTCCGCGTCAAGCTGAACCCGTCGCTGGCGCCGCGGGTCACCGAGAACGTCTCCTGGAGCGACCGCTTCGGTGCGTTCCGCGGCACCTGGCCGGTGCTGGTGCTGATCTTCGGCGTGTTCGGCGGGCTGTTCGGCGGCGTGTTCACCCCGACCGAAGCCGGCGGCATCGGGGCGCTGCTGGCCTTCATGATCGGCTTCGCCAAGCGAACGCTGACCTGGGACAAGGTCAAACTCGCGATCACCGAAACGCTGGTGACCACCGGCTCGATCTTCATCATCGCGATCGGCGCCCTGTTGCTGACACGATTTCTGGCGCTGTCCGGTTTCACCGATTTCATTTCCAGCGTCGTCATCGACGGCCAGGTCTCGCCGATGATGCTGGTGCTCGGCACCATGGCGGTGCTGCTGTTCCTCGGCTGTTTTCTCGACCCGATCGGCATCATGCTGCTGACGCTGCCGGTGTTCCTGCCCGCGGTCGAGAAGCTGCACGTCGACCTGATCTGGTACGGCATCCTGCTGACCAAGCTGCTGGAGATCGGACTGATCACGCCGCCGGTCGGGCTCAACGTCTTCGTCATCAAGGGCATCGTCGGCGAAACGATTCCGATCGAGACGATCTTCCGCGGGATTCTCTGGTTTCTGGTCGCCGACCTGATCTGCGTCGCGCTGCTGGTCGCGTTCCCGCAGATCGCCACCTATTTGACCACGCTGATCAACTAGCCGGAGCTGCTCACGGACGTACCGAGGACGGCGAAAAGCCGCACATTGAACCACAGGGAGAAACGACATGAAGGCAAAATGGATGGCCGCGACCGCATTGGCGCTCGCGTTCGCACTCGGCGCCTCCGGCAGCGCTTCGGCGGTGACGCTCAAGGCGGTGCACTATCTGTCGCCGAAGCATCCGGTCGGACTCGGCTACGAGACCTTCGCCGAAGAGGTCAAGAAGAATACCAACGGCGAAGTCACCGTCCGGATCTTCCCGGCCGAATCGCTGCTCGGCGCCAAGGCGATCTCCGACGGCATCCGCGATCAGGTCGCCGACGTCGGCTTCGCCACCATGAGCTACACGCCGTCGTACTATCCCTATGGCTCAATGCTCAACGACCTGGCGATGGTCGGCGAGAACGACATGGCGGCCGCGATGGCCATCACCGAGCTGTTCAACCTGCACTGCAAGCCGTGCCTCGCCGAATACACCAAGCAGAACCAGTTGTTCGGCAGCGGCATGAGCACCGCGCCCTACGTGCTGATCGCCAAGGGCGACATCAATTCGCTGGAGAAGATCAAAGGCAAGAAGCTGCGCGCCGGCGGCGCACTGTGGGACCGATTCGCCAAATCGGTCGGCGCCACCGGAGTTAACGTGCCGTCCTCGGAGATGTACGAGACGCTGTCGCGCGGCATCATCGACGCCGCGGTCTATGCGGTCGGCGGGCTCAAGACCCACGGCCTCGCCGATACCGCCGGCCAGGTGGTGCTGCTCAATCTCGGCTCGTTCCGCTCCGGCAATCTGTATTCGCTCAATCTCGACACCTGGTCGAAGATGACCACGCCGCAGCGCGCCGGGATCCTCAAGGCGATCCCGGTGGCGGTGGTCAAGACCGTCAACGAGTATCACGCCGGCGACAAGGCGGCGCTGGAGCTCGCCAAGGAGAAGAAAGTGCCGGTGGTGCAGCCGGACCCGGCGCTGCTCGCGGCGCGCAAGGACTTCGTCGACAAGGATCTGCCCGGCATCGTCGATGCCGCCAAGAAGAAAGGCATCGAGAACGCCCAGGAGTTCGTCGACAAGTACAGGGAACTTCTGGCGAAATACGAGAAGCTGATCGCTCCGATCGAGAACGATCCGAAGAAGCTCAGCGACCTGTTCTACGACGAGGTCTACGCCAAGCTCGACCCTGCGACCTTCGGGGTGAAGAAATAGCGCAGCTCTGAATCCTGCTCCCACAGAAAGATCGAGGGCGGCCTCGCTGCGAAGGCCGCCCTCTGCTTGTTAGGCAATGGAGAAAACCAGGTCGCCTACCAGCGGCGTCCGTGCCAGCCGCGATACCCGCGCGGGCCGTAATGGCGGGGACCATAGTAGCGCGGAGGCGGGCCGTAAAAGCGCGGCCCATAGTAGCCGTAAGCGCCATAGTAGTTCGGCCGCCACCAGCACCGGCCCCATTCGTTACAAACGTAACGCACTTGGTCGACGTTCGCGGACGGGCTGCCGCTCGCCTGCGCGGCGGCGGGAAGGCCGTTCGGCATCGCCGCGGACGCGACGCCAGGCGCAAGCGCCACGGCACTCAGAGCGGCTGCGGCAGCGACGGCGAGTTTCAGCTTCATCGAACAACCTCCTTCGGATCGAGAACCTCAAAAACCGGTTCGATCCTATGAAGTTGCAGGTGAACAGGCGCTGACGAGCGAGTTCATCTAGATGAACTCGCGTTAATGTGTGCGGCCAAAATCGGTTCGCCGCGGAGCGCAGCCGGATTCGCTCAGGCGGCGCGGCGCACCTCGGAACCGTCGCGATGCAACGTGCGCAGGAAGCCGCGCACCGCATCCCCGAGCGTGCGCGCCTGCTGCGCCAGCGTGCCCGAGGCCGACAGCGTCACCTCGGCATGTTGCTCGGTCTCGCTGATGTTGCTGCCGACGCCCTGGATATTGCCCGAGATGTCGCGGATGCCGGCGAACGCCTCTTCGATGTTGCGAGCCACCTCACCGGTCGCCGCGGTCTGCGCTTCGACCGCAAGCGCCACCTGATGGGTGATGTCGTCGACCTCGCCGATCGAGCGGCCGATGCCGGAGATCGCATCGACCGCGGCACGGGTGGTGTCCTGCACTTCGGCGATACTGCGCGAGATGTCGCGCGTCGCATTGGCGGTCTGCTCGGCGAGCGACTTCACCTCCTGCGCCACCACCGAGAAGCCGCGGCCGGCGTCGCCGGCACGGGCCGCCTCGATCGTGGCGTTGAGCGCCAAGAGATTGGTCTGCGAGGCGATCTCTTCGATCAACTGCACAATCGCGCCGATCCGTTCGGTGGCGGTCGACAGGCTGCCGACCGTGTCGCGGGCGTGATCGGAAGCCGCGACTGCGGCCTGGGCGATTGTCGCCGATCTGTTGACGCTGCTGAGAATCTCGTTGGCCGACGCGGTCAATTCGGCCGTTGCCGCCGCCACCGTCTCCATGTTGGTCGACGCCTGTTCGCTGGCGGCCGACACCGCCAGGGTGCGGTCGCGCGTCGCGATCACGCCGCGGTTGAGGCTGGTAGCGGTCTCGCCCATGTTGCTGGAGGCGGCGCCGACCGCGTCGATCACCGTGCCGATCGCGGTCTCGAATTCGGCGGTGTTGGCGTTGAATGCCGCCACCCGCGTCTCGATCGCCTGCATCGCTTCGTTGATGGTGCGGCTGGCGATCAGCAGCGATCCGCGCAACCCCTGCGGCAAAATGTGGCGGTAATACTTGTCGTCGCGGATCGCCGCCATCGCGGCGCTGGACTCGCGCACGAACGCGTCGCAGCGGTCGATCATGTCGTTGAACCGGCACTGCAGCTCGAGCAAGCGCCCGCCGTCGCGATATCCGATCAGCCGAGCCTCGAAGTCGCCGTCGGCGATCCGGCCACAAACCTGGTCGATCTGCGTGAGCATCCGATTCAGCCGCAGCAGCATCGCGGCAGCGCCGGCGGCGCCGAGCAGCGCGAGGCCGAGGCCGATCTGCTGCAGCAGCGGCACGCCGAGCGCCAGGCCCGCAACCGCAGCGAACGTCCCGACGACGACGACGCCGAGGCAGATCCCGGCCTTAGAGAGAGAAGACGAGCTGATCATAGGAAATGTTCTTCGCTTTGACGAAATCGATCAGATGCCGATAGCCGGCGGCCAGCGCGTCCTTGCCGTTGCGATGGCGAGTCTCCTGCGCCAGCAGCTCGGCATAGACCGGCTCCAGCGCAGCGACGATCCGGCGCTCCGGCACCCGGCGATTGGAATGATAGCCGATCACCGTTCCGGCGGCGTCGAACGACGGCGTGACGTGCGCAAACACCCAATAGTGATCGCCGTGCCTCGTCATGTTCTTGACGTAGGCGAAGATCTCTCGCCGCTCGGCGAGCGTGTCCCACAGCAGCTTGAACACGCAGCGCGGCATATCCGGGTGACGCACGATCGAGTGCGGCTGTCCGATCAGTTCGGCTTCGCTGTAGCCGCAGATGTCGGTGAATACGCGGTTGGCGTAGGTGATCCGCCCTTTCAGGTCGGTCTTGGAGACGATGATATCGTCGGCATCGAAGAACACTTCAACGCCAGTGGGCTTGACGGAAGGGATCACGGCGAATTCCGGTTCAGCGGATGGGAACGACTCTCGCCGGAGGTGAACGACGATGTCCAAGGAAAACTACGGGCGAGGTGTTAAGAGTTAGTTGGTCCAAGTAACGACTACTTCATCCACGATCGGCGCTCGGCGAACGCGCGCGACCGCGGCCGGCACCGCGCCTCACCTTGCTACCAACTTCGGTTGTAGTGCTTTGCCTGACAGATACGGAAATACTGTCCGGCATCACCGCTTGTCGTTCTGGCGACGTCCGACCCCTGCGATCAGCAGGAATGCCACCACGAGGCTGGCGAGGTTCAGCGCCGCCACCCGCACCGACTGACCGGACAGCCCCATCCCGTTGATCGTCGCAACGCTCAACACGGCGGCGATGACAACGGCGGCCACGAACCACCCGATGATCTTTCGCGACAGTTTCGGCATCGACCAAGTCGGCATCTGGGATGCTCCGCTTCGATGCCGGCTCTGCATTTGTCGGAGCGGCTATCGTGCGCAGCCAACGCTTCCGGCGGGTCCGAGTTCCACCGGCGCAGCGGCCGCCCTCCCCCGCCTGATCCAACCGATTCTTAACATCTGGTTGCTAGGTCAGGCGGACGCCGCGTCGCGCCCGGTGCGGCCGGTTCGGGGAAACGCTTTGGCCGCCATGGACTCTCGACCCGCAGCAACGCCCCTGGCGGCGCTGAAGGCGCGCCTCGGCGCGATGTTCGGCGGATCAAACGAGGCCTCGCTGACCAATCGCCTCGCCGGCACCATCTTCCTGATCCGCGTGGTCAGTGCGGCGCTGGCCTATGGGGCTCAGATCCTGTTGGCGCGCTGGATGGGCGCGTCGGACTACGGCATCTACGTCTATGTCTGGACCTGGGTGCTGCTGCTCGGCTCGATGCTGGATTTCGGCATCTCCGCCTCGGCGCAGAAGATCATTCCAGAATATCGCGCGAGCGGCGATCTCGACCGGCTGCGTGGCTTTCTGTCCGGCAGCCGCTGGGGCACGCTGGCGGCCTCCGGCATGGTTTCGCTGCTGCTGGCCGCGCTGGTGTGGGCACTATCGCCGCTGATCGGCGATGCGACCGTGGTGCCGCTGTATCTCGGCTGCCTGACACTGCCCGCCTTCGTGGTCGCCAACACCCAGGACGGCATCGCCCGCTCGCACGACTGGATGCGGCTCGGCCTGATGCCGCAATTCATCATCCGGCAGGCGCTGATCATCGGCTTCACCGCCGGATTGTTCGCCCTCGGCTTCGACCTCGGCGCGGTCGCCGCAATGGCGGCGAGCTGCGCGGCGGTGTGGATCGCCATGCTGGGACAGATGCTCGCGCTCAACCGCCGGCTCGCCGGCCATGTCCCCGCCGGCCCGCGCGCCTACGACGTCCGCGGCTGGCTCGCGACTTCGTTGCCGATCCTGCTGGTGGAGAGCTTCTATCTGCTTTTGTCCTACACCGACGTGCTGGTGCTGCAGCAATTCAGTACGCCGGAAGAGGTCGGCATCTACTACGCGGTGGTGAAGACCCTGGCGCTCGTGTCGTTCATTCACTACGCGATGTCGGCCACCACCGCGCACCGCTTCACCGAATATAGCGTCGCCGGCGATACCGTGCGGCTGGCCGCCTATGTCCGCCATGCGATTCAGTGGACGTTCTGGCCGTCGCTGGCGGCGACGCTGGTTCTACTGGCGCTCGGCAAGCCGCTGCTGTGGCTGTTCGGACCGCAGTTCACCGCCGGCTACGGCATCATGTTCGTCGCCGCGATCGGCCTGATGGTCCGTGCCGCGATCGGCCCGGTCGAGCGGCTGCTCAACATGCTCGGCCACCAGCACGTCTGCGCACTGGCTTACGCGCTGGCGTTCGCAGTCAATCTGGCGCTGTGCCTGATCCTGGTTCCCCGCTTCGGCGGCTACGGCGCCGCCGCCGCCACCTCCGCGGCGCTGACCTTCGAAACCGTGCTGCTGTTCTGGATCGTCCGCAAACGCCTCGGCCTGCACGTGCTGGCGTTCGGGAAGACGGGGTGAGCGAGACTTATTTCATCACACTCACGTCGTCGCCCGGCTTGACCGGGCGACCAAGTATCCCAGAGACGAAATGCTCTGCAATACTGGCTCCTCCGCTTGCGCGGAGGATGACGTTCGTTCGTGAGGCGAAGGCGGGGCCCGACCAAATGTGGACGGCCCCCAACCCGCCTTACGCCGCAGTCCAGCCGCCGTCCATCGACAGGTTGGCGCCGGTGATCTGGCTGGCGTCGTCGCCGCAGAGATAGACTGCGAGGGCGGCGACCTGTTCGGGGGTAACGAACTGCTTGGTCGGCTGGGCGGCGAGCAGGACGTCGTTGATCACCTGCTCCTTGGTCAGGCCGCGCGCCTTCATGGTGTCGGGGATCTGCTTCTCGACCAGAGGGGTCCAGACGTAGCCGGGCGAGATGCAGTTGCAGGTGATCTTGTGGGTGGCGAGCTCCAGCGCCACGGTCTTGGTCAGGCCGGCGATGCCGTGCTTGGCGGCCACATAGGCCGACTTGAACGGCGATGCCACTAGCGAGTGCGCCGAGGCGGTGTTGATGATGCGGCCCCAACTGCGCTTCTTCATCCCCGGCACCGCGGCGCGGATGCCGTGGAACGCCGACGACAGATTGATGCCGATGATCGCGTCCCACTTCTCGATCGGGAAATCTTCGACCGGCGAAACGAACTGGATGCCGGCGTTGTTGACCAGAATGTCGACCGAGCCGAAGGTGGTCTCGCCGAGCTTGATCATCTCGGCGATCTCGGCCGGCTTCAGCATGTCGGCCGGCGAGTACACCGCCTTGACGGCGAACTCGCTCTCGATCGCCTTGCGCTCCTTCTCGATCGCGTCAGCTTCGCCCATGCCGTTGATCACGACGTTGGCGCCGGCCTTGGCGAAGGCGCGCGCATAGCTGAGCCCGATCCCCGAGGTCGAGCCGGTCACGACCGCGGTCTTGCCTGTCAGATTCGTCATCATCCGCTCCTGTTCGCGAAGTTGAGAAAGCGGCGCAGAACAGGCCGCTTATTCGAATGCATCCCGGGTGAGGTCCCAGGTCACCATGGTTTCGCCGTCCTGCGGCGCCCGCTGCCAGCTCTGGTCGCGCATCGAGACATAGACGTCCTGCTCGCCGGCCTTCCAGTGCTCGGTCATGTTCAGCCGGGAGAAATCGTAGTCCTTCGACGACGCCTCGTAGTCGCGTTTACGATAGATCAGATGCACGACGGTGACGGCATTCTCCTGCGCCGCCTGATGCAGGATGGCGTAGGCCGGATCGTCGCGCAATTCCGCGGGCAGCCGATCGATCAGGTCGCGCAGCGCCTTGCGGGTGTTGTGGATCATCTTGTTCTTGTCGGTATTCAGCCGGGTGCGGCTGGAATAGCGGATGTCCTTCTCGCGCTCGGCGGCCTCCAGCAGCGTCTCCGGCAGCCGGCCGCGGGCGCTGAACAGATCGACCTGGAAGATCAGCAGATTTTCGCGCTGCTCGCAGTCGAGCACGTAGTCGAGCGGGGTGTTGGACGCGACGCCGCCATCCCAATAATACGCGCCGTCGATTTCGATCGCCGGAAACCCCGGCGGCAGCGCGGCAGAGGCCATGATGTGCTCGGGGCCGATGGTCTGCTTGGTGGTATCGAAATACACGAAGTTGCCGGTGACGATATTGACCGCACCGACGCTGAGGCGGATGCCGTTGTGGTTGAGGCGGTCGAAATCGACCAGCCGCTCCAGCGTCGAACGCAGCGGCGCGGTGTCGTAATAGCTCAAATTGGACGGCCTGCCCGAGGGCAGCAGATGCGTCGGCGGAAACCGCGGCGTGAAGAAACCCGGCACGCCGAAGGCGGCGATCACCGCCGCCGAGGTCTCGTTGAACAGCGAATGGGCGTGGTCGTCGTGCAGCAGGGGCTGCCACGGCACCGGCGATGACGCCATCTCCCAGAACTGCTTCAGCTTGTCGACGCGCTGCTCGCGCGGATTGCCGGCGATGATCGCGGCATTGATGGCGCCGATCGAGATTCCGGCGAGCCATTGCGGCTCGAAATCGTGATGGCACAGAGCCTGATAGGCGCCGGCCTGATAGGCGCCGAGCGCGCCGCCGCCCTGCAGCACCAGCACGCGGCGCGCGTCGCAGGGCCTCGAGGGCTTTTTGTGCGGGGTCGGGTCCATCCGGTCGGTTGCACCTCGGGCAGGGACGCCGGCAACTTGGCGGGGCGCGGCGCCAGCGTCAATCGCGCCAACGGCGGGACGCGATCACGCCCAGTTTATCGCGGCGTGTCGGTGGAGGCGAGAATCATGGTCCAGAACACCTTGTATTTGGTGCCCGGCGCATAGCTGGCGGCGATGCCGATCCGGTCGACACCCGTTTTCAACATGTTGGCACGGTGCGGCGGCGAATCCCGCCAGCCCGAAAACGCTTCCGCCAGCGTGTGATAGCCGGCCGAGACGTTCTCGACCGCAACCGCTGCAGGATAGCCGGAGGCGTTCAGCCGCTGCGCCAGCGGCGCCTTGACGTCATGGTCGAGCTTGTTGCGCCTCGCCATGGTCGAGGACTGGTCCTCGGCCAGCTTGGTCAGCGCCGGATCGACCGTCACCGGGCCGAGGCCGTTGTTCTGGCGATATTGCGAGATCATGACGGCCGCGGCGGCGACGTCGACCCGGGCGCCTTCTCGCGCCATGCTCTGATACATTGACGGCGTGTCGACCGAAGGTGCGACATCGCCGGCACAGCCTGCCAGCACCAACAGGCCGAGAACGGCCATCACCCCGCGAAACATTCCGAAATTCCCCATCGCGCGCGATCGGCACCGCCGGCCCGTCACCGGCTCACGCCGCGCCGGGGAGTTGTTGCACGTCAACAGTGGCTGAAAGGTGAAGATACCGCAGGCCCGGACACGCAATCAGGCCCCCAAACGGCAACGGCCCGGACTTGCGTCCGGGCCGCGAGCAGTCGCCGTGGAGGTTCAGGCGGCGGCTGCCGACTTCGAGGTGGGGACCGACGAAATCGTCTTCAGAACCTGGGAAGCGATCTGGTAGGGGTCGCCCTGCGAGTTCGGGCGGCGATCTTCCAGATAGCCCTTGTAGCCGTTGTTGACGAAGGAATGCGGCACCCGGATCGACGCGCCACGATCGGCGATGCCGTAGGAGAATTTGTTCCACGGCGCGGTCTCGTGCTTGCCGGTCAGGCGCATGTGGTTGTCCGGACCGTAAACCGCGATGTGGTCGTCGAGATTGGCCTCGAACGCCTTCATCATCGCTTCGAAATACTCCTTGCCGCCGACTTCGCGCATGTAGGCGGTCGAGAAATTGCAGTGCATGCCCGAGCCGTTCCAATCGGTGTCGCCGAGCGGCTTGCAGTGGAATTCGATGTCGATGCCGTACTTCTCGGTGAGACGCAGCATCAGGTAGCGCGCCATCCACATCTGGTCGGCGGCGGTCCGCGATCCCTTGCCGAACACCTGGAATTCCCACTGGCCCTTGGCCACTTCGGCGTTGATGCCTTCGTGGTTGATGCCGGCGGCGAGGCAGAGGTCGAGATGCTCTTCGACGATCTGGCGAGCGATGTCACCGACATGCTTGTAGCCGACGCCGGTGTAATACGGCCCCTGCGGCGCCGGATAGCCGGAATCGGGGAAACCAAGCGGCCGGCCGTTCTTGTAGAAGAAGTATTCCTGCTCGAAGCCGAACCAGGCACCTTCGTCGTCCAGGATGGTGGCGCGGGTGTTGGTCGGATGCGGGGTGACGCCGTCCGGCATCATCACTTCGCACAGCACCAGAATGCCGTTCTTGCGCGCAGCGTCCGGGTACATCGCGACCGGCTTCAGCACGCAATCCGAGCTGTGGCCTTCGGCCTGTAACGTCGACGAGCCGTCGAAGCCCCACAGCGGAAGCTGCTCCAGCGTCGGGTAGATCTCGAATTCCTTGATGGTCGTCTTGCCGCGCAGATTCGGCGTCGGCTTGTAGCCGTCGAGCCAGATGTACTCGAGCTTGTACTTGGTCATGCGGTCCTCTCGTTGGAGATGCCACCGGCGTTCGGCTGGTGGCGGACGCAGAACCGCTCCCGGCGGCCTTCTGTCCGCCGAACATGAAGCATTTAATATGCCAGAATGAGCCAAATCGCCGCAGGCAGGGCAGCGCCGCGACGGCGCGGTCAACGCAAGGGGCTCCGCGTCTAGGGCGCCGTAGCGCGACACGCGAAATCGTCGATCACTCCGTATTTCTCCGCGCCCGCAGCGGTGAACAAAATTAACCCCTCGGGCGCACGATTTTCTCGGAAGGGGGAGTGCGCAACCAAGCCATCCCGGCCGCGTTGCATCAACCAATGCCGAGTTCGTCAGCAGACGGGAAAATGCGCAAAGAATCGCCGTTGACTGATTCTTTGTTGATCATTCTGCCTGCACGCGAAGCAATCGCGTTATCATCCGTTGCGACGCGCGGCCGGACCGCTCGTCGAGCCGCTTCATCGACCCGAAGGAGACATAAGGAGAGATCGCGTGAGCAGCCTGAACCAGACCTCCGCCAAGATCTACCAGTTCCCGGTCGGCGGCCGGGATGGAGCCAACCGCACCTCGCTGCCGAGCAGCGAAGCGGCATCGAATCCCGCCAATATCCTGACCTGTTCGAGCTGGTATCACGAGATCGCAATGCTCGAAGAGCAGTCCACCAAACGGCCATGACACCGCAGCTTGCGCGGCCCCTCCGCCGCGATCATCAGACCGACTGACGAAGGGCCGGCGCACGCGTTCGGCCCTTTTTGTTGGTACCGGGTGCGTTCGGTTGATCGTCAGACGCCGAAGATCGACCAGCCCATGCGCTTGGTCAGCGCCTCCAGCGCGACGCGGCCGAGATGGGAGTTCCCCGCGGCATCAAGCCCCGGCGCCCACACCGCGATCGAGGCTTTGCCCGGTGCCACCGCGAGGATGCCGCCGCCGACGCCACTCTTGCCCGGCAGGCCGACCCGGTAGGCGAATTCGCCCGAACCGTCATAATGGCCGCAGGTCAGCATCAGCGCGTTGATGCGCCGGGCGCGCTCGCTCGACACCACATTGTGGCCGGTCGAGGGGTTCTGGCCGTTGTACGCCAGAAAACGCCCGGCCATCGCCAATTGCCGGCAACTCATCGCGATCGCGCAGTGATGGAAATAGACCCCGAGCGTGTATTCGACCGGATTGTCCAGCACCCCGAACGACTTCATGTAGTTGGCGAGCGCGGCATTGCGAAACCCGGTGCGCTGCTCGGACTTCGCGACCGCATCGTCGATCACGATCGACGTATCCCCGGCGAGGAACTGCATGAAGCGCAGAATTTCGCCGAGCGCCTCGCGCGGCTGGTGTCCGGACAGGATCAGATCGGTGACCGCGATGGCGCCGGCGTTGATGAACGGATTGCGCGGAATGCCGCGCTCGTGTTCGAGCTGCACGATCGAATTGAACGCCGAGCCCGACGGCTCACGGCCGACGCGCCGCCACAGCCGATCGCCGGCCTTGCCGAGCGCCAGTGTCAGCGTGAACACCTTCGAGATGCTCTGAATCGAGAACGGCACGTCGGCATCACCGGCGGCGGCAACGTGACCATCGGCGTCGATCACCACCAGCCCGAAGCGCTTCGGGTCGACCCGCGCCAGCTCGGGGATGTAGCTCGCCACCTCGCCGCGGTCCGCCCGCTGCGCCATCTCGTCGGCGATTTCGGCAACGGCGCGGTCGAGAAGGTAATTGCTCATAGCGGCGGAGAGAAGGACAAGCCCGACGGGAACGCAAGGCCAAAGAGGAAGCAGGATTGCGTGTAGGCAGGGACATCGCCGCGAGCAAAGCCGGCCCCTTCTCCCCGCGCGCGGGGAGAGGTTAGGCCACGCCCGTTGCCAGGGTTACTAACTCGCCGACGTCAGATGCCGCTGCCGGCGGAGCTGCAGCGCGCTACGGTGACCGTCGCCGGTCGGTTGATAGAATTCGGTGTAGCGATGCGTCGCCTCGCCGAAGGCGTGCGCGTCGGCCTCTTTCCTCACGTCGAGCGCGTCGAAGCCGTTGCGGACCAGGAAGGTGAACTGATCGCGCAGCACCTGACCCGTGGCGCGCAGCTCGCCGCGATAGCCGTAAATTTCGCGCAGCCGCCGCGCCTGGCTGTGGGCGCGGCCGTCCTTGTAGGTCGGGAACACCAGCGCGATCAGCGCCAGCCGGTCGAGCCAGGGTTTCAGCTCGGCGACGTCGCGGTTGTTCGGCCAGATCACCCCGAGCGGGCTGTTGCGCGCCGCCAAGGAGTCCGGATCGGCCAGAAAGCGCGCAGCCGAGATCAGCACCGAGCCGGCGGCCGGCAACTCAGCGTCGTCGGCCACCGCGGCGAATTCGTCGGCCACGATCTGTCCGTTCTTAACGAGTGGCATAGACCCGCTCCTTGAAGGGTTCGACGCCGAGCCGCTTGACCGCGTCGACGAACAACTCGTCCGGCCGTTGCCGCAGGCTGAGATACGCCTCGACGATGTCCTCGATCACGTCGGCGACGTCGCCGTACGGCACCGCGGGGCCGATCAGCACGCCGAGCTCGGCGCCCTCGTCGGCACGGCCGCCGATGGTGATCTGATAGAACTCCTCGCCGTTCTTCTCGACGCCGAGAATCCCGATGTGGCCGACATGGTGGTGGCCGCAGGCGTTGATGCAGCCGGAGATGTTGATGTGCAGCCGCCCGATCAGAGCCGCGGTGTCGGGATTGGCGAAGCGCCGCGACAGCTCCTGGGCGATCGGGATCGACCGGGCATTCGCCAGCGAGCAGTAATCGAGGCCAGGGCAAGCGATGATGTCGCTGACCAGACCGACGTTCGGGGTGGCGAGGCCGAGCCCGTCGAGCGCCGCCCACAGCGCCGGCAAATCGCGTCTGGCGACATGCGGCAGCACCAGGTTCTGTTCGTGGCCGACCCGGATCTCGCCGAACGAATATTTGTCGGCAAGGTCGGCGACCGCATCCATCTGCTCGGCGGTGGCATCGCCCGGCGCGCCGCCCGCGGGCTTAAGCGACAGCGTGACGATGGCGTAGCCGTCCTGGCGATGCGGCGCGACCGAATTGGCCCGCCACGCTTCGAACCGCGCATCGCCGGCCGCCGCGCGAAGCTCGTCCGGCTCGGCCGGCAGCTCTTCATAGGCTGGGTAGACAAAGCGCGAGCGGATGTCCTCGATCATCTCGTCGTCGAGCGTCAGCGGACCGTCGGCGATCTCGCTCCACGCCTGCTCGACCTCGGCGGCGAACTTCTCGATGCCGAGCTCGTGCACCAGGATCTTGATCCGGGCCTTGTAGATGTTGTCGCGACGTCCGTACTGATTGTAGACGCGCAGGATCGCCTCGATATAGCTGAGGATGTCGCGCCCGGCGACGAACGGCTTGATGGTGCGGCCGATGAACGGGCTGCGACCCAGTCCGCCGCCGACCAGCACTTCGAAGCCGGTGTCGCCGGCGTCGTTTCTGACCAGCTTCAGGCCGATGTCGTGGATCTTGATCGCCGCACGGTCGTGATCGGACGCGGTGATGGCGAACTTGAACTTGCGCGGCAGGAACGAGAACTCCGGATGCAGCGCGGTGTGCTGGCGCAGGATTTCGGCCCAGACCCGCGGATCCTCGATCTCGCCCGGCGCGACGCCGGCCCACTGATCGGCGGTGACGTTGCGGGTGCAATTGCCCGAGGTCTGCATCGCATGGATGCCGACTTCGGCGAGGTCGGCGAGCGCGTCGGGCAGATCCTTCAGCGCGATCCAATTGAACTGGATGTTCTGCCGGGTGGTGAAATGGCCATAGCCGCGGTCGTAGGTCCGCGCCACATGCGCCAGCTTGCGAAGCTGGTCCGACGACAGCGTGCCGTAGGGAATCGCCACGCGGAACATGTAGGCGTGGAGCTGCAGATACACGCCGTTCATCAAGCGTAACGGCTTGAACTCGTCCTCGGTGAGTTCGCCAGACAGGCGTCGGCGCACCTGATCGCGGAACTCGTCGACGCGTTCGTGGACGATGGCGCGGTCGATGTCGTCGTAAGCATACATGGAGCAGTCCTCAAGCCTGGACCGGCAGCGCGATGGTGACGCCGTTGCGCCGGATTTTTTCGCGCAGGTTTCCGGGGCGGATTGCGCCATCCGCGGCGATTTCGACCGGCGCGATGTAGGCACCGACCGCGCCGACATCGTCGGCCGTCGCGGCGGCGAGCAGCGCGCGCGCCGGCTCAGCCTCGCGCACGATGGCGGCGTCGGCCAGATCGGTCGACCAGCCGCTCTGCGCGGTCCGGTAGATCACCACGCCATCAATGGTGCGGTTCGCGGTGATCACCGAAGGGCCGGTGATCTTGATCTTCTGTTGCAGCGGGGACGTCATTCGGCGGCCATCTGATAGGTCGAGACGAGTTGCAGGAGTTGTTGCTGGCGCCACGGCGCCGAATGCGCGACGACGTCGCCGATCACCAGCAGTGCCGGTCCGCCGTCGACCTGCTCGACCAGCGCCGGCAGGTCGTCGAGCCTTCCGACAGCCGATGCAGCGTCCGTCCGCGTCACCCGCGCGAATACACCGACCGGCGTATCGGCGGCGCGGCCGGCAGCCAGCAGCCCTTCGCGGATCGTCGGCCCCGCGCTCATGCCCATATAGACCACGACGGTCATCTTCTGATCGGTCAGAGCCGACCAGTCGACGGTTTCGGCATCCTTGGCCTTATGGGCAGTGAGAAAGGTGATGCGCAGCGCCTCGTGGCGATAGGTCAGCGGCACCTCGAACTGCGACGCCGCGCCAAGCGCGGCGCTGATACCCGGCACCACCACGTAAGACACGCCGGCTTCGCGCAGCGCTTCGACCTCTTCGCCGCCGCGGCCGAACACGAACGGATCGCCGCCCTTCAGCCGCACGGCGCGCTGGCCGGACCGAGCCGCTTCGATCAGCAGCTTGTTGATCGCGTCCTGACCGATGCCCGGCTGGCCGACACGGCGGCCGACCGGCACGCGCTTGGCGTCGCGGCGGATGCGGTCGAGGATGTCGGGCGAAACCAGCTCGTCGTAGAACACCACGTCGGCATCCGACAGCGCCCGCAGCGCTTTCAGCGTCAGCAGATCGGGATCGCCGGGCCCTGCACCGACGATGCTGACATGACCATCGGCGCGGCGGCCGAGCGAATGCCGCGCGTAGTCGCTGGCATCATCGATCTTCTTCAGTTCGGTCTCGGCATCGGTCAGGCGCCCGTCGAGCACGGCGCGACCGATCGGACCGTCGACGACGCGCTCCCAGAACCGGCGGCGCAGCGGGAATTCAGGAATCCGCGCCTTGATCGGGGCGCGCCAGCGGCCGATCAGCGCGGCAAGTTCGCCGATCCGCGCCGGCACCACGGTCTCGATCAGTTCGCGGAGGCGGCGCGCCACCACCGGCGAAGACCCGCCGGTGCCGATCGCCACCACCACGTCGCCGCGATCGACGATTGCCGGAAAGATGAAGGTGGAATGCGACAGCTCGTCCATGACGTTGACCGGCACGCCGAGGACGCGCGCCTTCGCGGCCAGCGGCGCGGCGACCTCGCCGGCCCCCGCACACAACAGCGCGATCGCGCCGGTGAGATCGGCGCGCAGCGGATCACCTTCCGGAAAACTGATGCGCGCGCGCTCGGCCTCGGTCAGACCGGTCAGATCGCGATCGCCATCGGTGACGTACCAGCGGACCGAAGCACCGGCGCCGAGCAACAGCCTCAGCTTGGCACGCGCCATCTCGCCGGCGCCCACCAGCACCACGGGGCCCGTCGCCAGATCGAGAAACACCGGAAGAAACCGCATGCCGACTCCGCTTTGAACGAACCCAGAATTATTTTCTGCATGGAAACGTTACAAGCCGCCCGAGAAGAAAACCATTCCTTTGCGCCGCTCGTGGACGACGTAGAATTTCGTTCCTCAAAACGTTCAATAGGTAGACGACCGTTCCCCGAGCGCGGGAAGCCCGGCCGCCGCAACGATCTGGCAGCGCGCCACGCGCCGGTGGGACGGCTTCCCACACCTCCTTCGATCGCCTATCTGACGACCATCATCACGTAAGGTAGCGGCGGTGCTACGCCGATCGCAGAACCGTCCATTGTCAGTCGAGGAGATCTCGTGAACCGTTTCGCTCTCTCATTGTTCGCCGGCTTCGCAGCGCTGCTGACGGCGGCCCCGGCGCAGGCGCAAACATCGACGACGCTGCTCAACGTCTCCTACGACATCGCGCGCGAGCTCTATGTGGAGATCAACGCCGCATTCATCCCCCATTGGAAGGCGAAGACCGGCCAGGACATCACCATCAACCAGTCGCACGGCGGATCGTCGCGGCAGGCGCGTTCCATCCTGGAAGGACTGGAGGCCGATGTCGTGACCTTCAATCAGGTCACCGACGTCCAGGTGCTGCACGACAAGGGCAAGCTGATCCCGGCGGATTGGGCTCAGCGGCTGCCGAACAACTCCTCGCCGTACTACTCGCTGCCCGCGTTCCTGGTGCGCGCCGGCAATCCAAAGGGAATCAAGGACTGGGACGATCTGGTGAAGCCGGACGTCAAAGTGATCTTCCCGAACCCCAAGACGTCGGGTAACGCCCGCTACACCTATCTGGCAGCCTACGCTTTCGCCAGGCACAAATACGGCAGCGATGCCGAGGCCGACGCCTTCATCAAGAAGCTGTTCGCCAATGTGCCGGTGTTCGACACTGGAGGCCGCGCCGCCACGACGACCTTCGTCGAACGCCAGACCGGCGACGTGCTGATCACTTTCGAGGCAGAGACCAGCGCGATCCGCGATCTGGCGGGCGCCGACAAATATCAAGTGGTGGTCCCTCCCACCAGCCTGCTGGCTGAGTTCCCGGTCGCCGTCGTCGACAAATACGCCGACAAGCACGGCACACGAGCGCTGGCCACCGCCTATCTCGAATATCTGTATTCGCCCGAGGGGCAGACGATCCTCGCCAAGGCCTATAACCGGGTGCACGACAAGGCCGTGATCGAGAAATTCAAAGACAAGTTCCCGGAGGTGAAGCTGTACCGGGTCGAGGACGAGTTCGGGGGCTGGGACAAGCTGAACGCCGAGCACTTGGCCTCGGGCGCGAAGCTGGATCAGTTGTTCGGGGGGCGATGAGGCGGCAGGCCGAGCTTACCTCCAGGCGCCGACAACAAGTTCGTCGTTCCGGGGCGCGAGCGCGGCGCGAACACGGAAATCTCTCTTCGCTACAACCACTAGATTCCGGGGCTGCGCGCGACAGCGCGCATCCCCGAATGACGAACGCCAAATCTGTTCGTCATTGCGAGCGGAGCGCAGCAATCCAGATCCCACTGCGCAAAGCCGGATTGCTTCGTCGCGGAGCCTGTGCTCGGACGGCGCAAAGCGCCGATCCGAGTGCTCCTCGCAATGACGCGGTGAGGCGTAGATCTGCAATTGACTAACCCTCACCCACCCTCGTCACTCTCTTCGGATCACCGCCTTGCGACGCAGCGTCATTCCCGGTTTCGGCCTCAGCCTCGGCATCACGTTGCTGTATCTCGGCGCGATCGTGCTGCTGCCGCTGGCCGCGCTGATCCTGAAGGCGTCCGACATCGGCGCGGCTCAGCTCTGGGCTATTCTGAGTTCGCCGCGGACACTCGCGGCGATCCGGCTGACACTGACGATGGCGCTGGTCGCCACGCTGTTCAACGCGCTGTATGGCACGCTGCTGGCCTGGGTGCTGGCGCGCTACACGTTTCCCGGCAAGCGACTGCTGGATGCGCTGATCGACGTGCCGTTCGCGCTACCGACCGCGGTGGCAGGCCTCGCATTGACGGCGCTGTTCTCGAAATCCGGCTGGTTCGGCGCGCCGCTCGATGCGCTCGGACTGCAGATCGTCTACACGCCGCTCGGAATCGCGATCGCGATGGCGTTCACCAGCATTCCGTTCGTGGTGCGTACGGTGCAGCCGGTGATCGAGGATCTCGGCAGCGACGTCGAGGAGGCCAGCCGCTCGCTGGGCGCCAACGATCTGCAGATCCTGTCGAAGATCATCCTGCCGTCGATCTTTCCGGCGCTGCTGGCCGGCGCCTCGCTGGCATTCGCGCGCAGCCTCGGCGAGTTCGGCGCCGTCATCTTCATCGCCGGGAACCAGCCGATGAAGACCGAGATCGTGGCGCTGCTCGCCTTCATCCGGCTCGAAGAATACGACTACCCCGCCGCAGCGGCGATCGCCTCGGCGATGCTGGTGATGGCTTTCGTGATGCTGATCATCACCAACGCGGTGCAAGCCTGGCAGCTCCGCTATCTCGGCAAGAGCGGAACATGACGGCCAAACCGAGCGCTCCCGTGAAGAAGGACTGGATGGTGACGCCCGTTGGCGCCGGGCCGGTGACGCGTTGCGTCGTCCTCGGCATCGTGGCCGTGCTGACGCTGTTCATCCTGGTCGCGCCGCTGGCGGTGATCCTGACCTCGGCGTTTGCCCAGGGCGTCGGCGTGTTCCTGCGCAATCTCGGCGACCCCGGCACGCTGCACGCGATGTGGCTGACGACGATCACCGCGCTGATCGCGGTGCCGGTCAACATCCTGTTCGGCCTCGCCGCCGCCTGGACGGTGACCAAGTTCGAGTTTCCCGGGCGCACGCTGCTGATTGCGCTGATCGAACTGCCCTATTCGATCTCGCCGATCGTCGCCGGTGTCGCCTATCTGTTCGTGTACGGTTCGCAGGGGCTGTTCGGCCCGCTGCTCGAGCAACTCGGCATCAAGGTGATGTTCGCGCTGCCGGGCATCGTGCTGGCCAGCATGTTCGTGACCGCGCCGTTCGTCGCCCGGGAGCTGATCCCGCTGATGCAGGTGCAGGGGACCGACGAAGAGGAGGCGGCGGTAACTCTGGGGGCGTCGGGCTTTGCGACCTTCCTGCGCGTCACGCTGCCCAACATCCGGTGGGCGGTGCTGTACGGGGCGATCCTGTGCAATGCCCGCGTGCTCGGCGAATTCGGCGCGGTGTCGGTGGTGTCCGGCAATGTGCGCGGCCAGACCACCACGCTGCCGTTGCAGATCGAACTTCTGTACCAGGACTACAATGTCGCAGGCGCGTTCGCCGCCGCCACCACCCTGACGGCCGTCGCCCTGGTGACCATCCTGTTGAAACTCCTCCTGGAACGGCTGTCCGGCGACGAACGGCCGCTGACCTAGCGCCGCCGCGGTCCTGATCGAATCGGAACCAACGCTCCGGGTCTGATTTGCGCGTTTTCGTCTCCCGAGCCGATATCCGTCGCCCGAAATCGCTGCGGCGGGCGACGGTGGTCCCTGGGCCTTCCAATTTCGGAGGCTTTGGCGCTAAAAGGCCGTGGGCGCCGCTGGGGAGGCGGCGCTGTCCCCGGACCCCGTCAACGGCGGTTTCGACCTTTTCTGGCTGGATAATCAAATGAATCGTATTGATGCCCACGGACTGAAAATCGCTCCTGTGCTGTTCGACTTCATCGCCAAGGAAGCCGCGCCGAAAACCGGCATCGCTGCCGACGTATTTTGGGCCGGGCTCGCTGCGATCGTTCGTGATCTGGCGCCGAAGACCCGCGCGCTGCTGAAGACCCGCGACGACCTTCAGGCCAAGATCGACGCCTGGCATCTCGCCAACAAGGGCAAGAAGCAGGACATGGCGGCCTACACCGCGTTCCTGAAGGAAATCGGCTACCTGATGCCGGAGCCGGCGACCGCTCCGGTCGAGACCGCCAATGTCGACGAGGAAATCGGCAAGCTGTGCGGTCCGCAGCTCGTGGTGCCGCTGTCGAATGCGCGCTACGCGCTGAACGCCGCCAATGCGCGCTGGGGTTCGCTGTACGACGCGTTCTACGGCACCGATGCGATCCCGCAGGAAGCCGCCCAGGCCAAGGGCTACGACAAGGCGCGCGGCGACAAGGTGATCGCCAAGGCCAAGGCGTTCCTCGACCAGGCCGCTCCGCTCGCCGCCGGCAGCCACAGCGACGTCACCGCCTACAGCGTGATCGCCGGCCAGCTCTCGGCCAAGCTGAAGAGCGGCAATGCCGCCGGCCTGAAGAAGCCCGAGCAGTTCGCCGGCTATAACGGCGATGCGGCCTCGCCGAGCGCCGTGCTGCTGGTCAACAACGGCCTGCACATCGAGATCAAGATCGACCGCGCCAACACCATCGGCAAGGACGATCCGGCCGGCGTCGCCGACCTGATCATCGAGTCGGCGGTGTCGACCATTCTCGACATGGAAGACTCGGTCGCCGCCGTCGACGCCGACGACAAGGTGCTGATCTATCGCAACACCCTCGGGCTGATGGACGGCACGCTGTCGGAAAGCTTCGAGAAGGGCGGCAAGACCGTTACCCGCGCGCTCAACGGCGACCGCAGCTACACCGGCGCCGACGGCAAGCAGATCACGCTGCACGGGCGCAGCCTGCTGCTGATGCGCAACGTCGGCCACCACATGTGGACCGACGCGGTGCTCGACAGCGAAGGTCAGGAGATCCCGGAAGGCTTCCTCGACGCCGCGGTGTCGGGTCTGATCGCGATCCACGATCTCAAGCACCTCGGCAACACCCGCAACAGCCGCACCGGCTCGGTCTACATCGTCAAGCCGAAGATGCACGGCCCGGATGAAGTCGCACTCACCGTCGAACTGTTCGGCCGCGTCGAAAAGATGCTCGGCCTGACCGAGAACACGCTGAAGGTCGGCATCATGGACGAGGAGCGCCGCACCACGGTGAACCTCAAGGCCTGCATCCAGAACGCGTCCAAGCGGATCTGCTTCATCAACACGGGATTCCTGGACCGCACCGGCGACGAGATCCACACCTCGATGGAAGCGGGTCCGATGATCCGCAAGAACGAGATGAAGGCGCAGCCCTGGATCAAGGCGTATGAGGACTGGAACGTCGACACCGGTCTGGTCGACGGCCTGCCCGGTCACGCCCAGATCGGCAAGGGCATGTGGGCAGCGCCCGACAAGATGGCCGACATGCTGGCGCAGAAGATCGGCCATCCGCAGGCCGGCGCCACCACCGCCTGGGTGCCGTCGCCGACCGCCGCGACCCTGCACGCCCTGCACTATCACCAGGTCGACGTGATCGCGCGGCAGCAGGAGCTGGCCAAGGGCGGCCCGCGCGCCAAGCTCGAGGACATCCTCACCATCCCGGTGTCGAACTCGAACTGGGCGCCGGACGATGTCCGTCAGGAGATCGACAACAACTGTCAGGGCATTCTCGGCTACGTGGTGCGCTGGATCGACCAGGGCGTCGGCTGCTCCAAGGTGCCGGACATCCACGACGTCGGCCTGATGGAAGACCGCGCCACGCTGCGCATCTCCAGCCAGCACCTCGCCAACTGGCTGCATCACGGCGTCGTCACCAAGGAGCAGGTGCTCGACTCGCTGAAGCGGATGGCGGTGGTGGTCGACAAGCAGAACGAAGGCGATCCGCTGTACCGGCCGATGGCGCCGGATTTCGACGGCGTCGCGTTCGAAGCCGCCTGCGACCTGATCTTCAAGGGCCGCGCCCAGCCGAACGGCTACACCGAGTTCATCCTGCACGAACGCCGCCGCGAGGCGAAGGCGGCGCATCTCGAAACGCTGCGATAGGCCGTCGGAACTGTTACTTCGGTAGTCACGAGACCTCCCCCGCAACGGGGAGGTCTTTTGCTTTGGTAGCTCATTACTGTCCAGCAATTTCAAGCGCGCGTGGTGCAAACCCCGGGTGACGGCTTGCCGCTGCACCGACCGGAACCATCCTCGGAGCTGCCCGTTGACCGGCATCCAAACACTGGAGGACAGGATGGACTGGAATCGCGTTGAAGGTAACTGGAAGCAGTTCAAGGGCAACGTCAAGGAGAAGTGGGGTAAACTCACCGACGACGATCTCGACGTGATCGAAGGCCGCCGCGATCAGCTCGAAGGCAAGCTGCAGGAGCGATACGGCTACGCCAAGGACCAGGTCCGCAAGGACGTCGACGACTGGTTCTCGACCCTGAAGTAATCGGCCCACAGGTCGACACGATGAGCCCCGGCACAGCACGCCGGGGCTTTTTGTTTGCGGACGTCGACAGAGCCTCGAGCAGTTCTGCTCTTTATCGAATCAGAGCTGATCCGCACCGCGCTCCACACGCACAACCTCATGGTGAGGAGGCGCGTAGCGCCGTCTCGAACCATGTGACGCACGGAATGCGTTGCCCCATCCTTCGAGACGCCCGGCTTCGCCGGGCTCCTCTGGATGAGGACTCAGTGCCCTCGGAAGGTCGGGTCGTTTCAATCAAACGATGAACCGGTCCAAGCTGTTATTACGGACTCAGGACTGCGGCAATGAGAGCGGCAGCCGAGCCGGCTTCGATCGACGAAGCGCTCCTCGATCGACAAATCGCTCGACAAGCTGCCCGCACGGCAGCTCCGGCCGGGCTGACCACCCGGCCGGAGCCGACTCAGAACACTGCCAGATACTTCAGCAGTGACACGATGCCGATGATGATGACGACGACACGTGCGATCTGCTTGGCGCGGCCGTCGAGCGGCAGCATGTTGATCAGATACAACACCAAAATGACGACGAGAAAGGTAATCAGAATTCCGATCAGAAGGCTCATCTTTCTAGCTCCAACCCGCGGTCACGCCGCGTTGGATCAATCGCCGAGATGCAGATCGGTTCCAACTTCGGAACTGGAGCTTGCTTGCCGAATAGTCTTCAGAAGAATGCAGAGGCCGCTGTCGTGCGACCCCCTTCGACTGGGTTCGAAGCGTCAATCCTGAGCCAGCACCGGCACCCTGGAATAGCCGGCGCGGACGTGATCGGCGCCGGACGCCGGCGCGAGCGCGACCTTGCCGTCGCCGCCGGACGCATTCCGGGCAGCAACCATCAGACCATCCTTGCCGGCGATGATGTCACCCCTGCGGACGGTCGGATCGTCCTGGATCGCGATCTGGGCAAGACCGAACTGGTCCTTGCCGTTGCAGGTACAGCCCGCCACGATCTCGGTGCGATATTTGAACGCGTTCGGCAAGTCGGAGTAAGGCTTGCCTCCCGACGTACGGGCATTTTCGATCGCCGATCCGTACACAACCTGCGTCGCGCTCGCCGGACAGAAGCTGCTGCAAGTCTCGCTCTTGGCAGCGCCACCGGTCGCGGAAATCGGGAAGTAGCGCCCGTCACAGGTACGAACGCAGAACGCCTGCCCGCTGCCGGAAGAGTAGCTGCGCTGGCTGGGGCGGGACACCCGCTCTCGCTCTCGAACATAACCGTCTTCAGCGAACGGCAGCGCGGGCATCCGAGGATGATAGGCGCCACGCGGCGCATGGAAGCCCCCGAACAGGCTCTGGAAGAAATCCTGGGCCGGCGCCGGTGAGGCGATCACGACGGCCGCCACCGCCGCAGTACAGGCGAAGATCCGGCCTGGGGTGAGCTTGCTCATGACGTTTTCCCGACTGTTACGGCTTAGTCGATCGACGAGATCGAAATGTTCATGGCCTGCCGGGCCGGGCGGGGCGTCGTGCGCGCCTCCACCGGCCGCGACGCCGATTTCGGCAGCACCACCACCCGGGTTCCGACACCGGCACGGTTGAACAGATCCTCGACGTCCTCGTTGGTGAGGCGAATGCAGCCGGACGATACGAACTTGCCGATGGTCGCGGGATCATTGGTGCCGTGGATGCGATAAGTCGTGGAGCCGAGATACATCGCCCGGGCGCCGAGCGGATTGCCGGGACCGCCCGCCATGAAGCGCGGCAGATACGGCTGACGCGCGATCATCTCGGCCGGCGGCCGCCAATCCGGCCATTCAGCCTTGCGGGTGATGGTCTGCACGCCCGACCAGGTGAAGCCTTCCCGGCCGACGCCGACACCGTAGCGAATCGCCCTGCCGCCGCCGAGCACGTAGTACAAATAGGTATTTGCAGTATCGATCACGATCGTGCCGGCCGGCTGATTGGTCTGATACGACACCACGGTCCGGCGCAACCGATCGGGAAGCTGCCCATCCTCGCCAGCATCTGGAATGGCCTCGCGTTCGGACGGCAGCAGCATCTCCTCGTCGGCAATGAACGGACCGGCCTGCGGCACGGCCGCATAGCCGAGCGTCTGCGCAGACGCCGCGCCGGAAGGCAACGCACCAGCGAGCAGCACGGCGGCGACACCGACGAGCCATGGACGAATTCCGCGCGACAGCGACCCGTCGGCATCGGAGGTCTTCGAAACGGCAATCATGATTGCGTCCCCGCTTGTTAGTTGCAGCCTCTCGCTGCGCTGCTGACAAACGTCGTCCGGTCCAAAACCGTTCCGCCCCACCCCTCCGGAGGCGGCCGGAACGGCATCGGAACTTTCCGCCTCAGCGGTGGTTTAGTGCGCACGCCCGCGTCGCATCGCCGGCTCGATTCGGTCCAGCCGCCGGGGGGGTCTTTTGCGCGTTCTTCCAGCCGAACCGCCGGGCACCCCGCTCCCCGACAGTGCCGACGACCGTCCCCCCCTGATCAGGCGCACCGAAGTTGTCGCATTCAGCCTGGTGTCGCTGCTGCTGATCTTCCTGATCGGCCTGCTCTATGTCGGAAAGCCGTTCTTCCTGCCGATCGTCACCGCTTTCGTCGTCGGCACGATGCTGTCGCCGATGGCGAGCCTGTTCGAGCGCTGGCATATCCCGCGCGGCGTCAGCGCAGTGCTGATCGTGCTGGCCGGCCTCGCCGGGGTCGTGTTCATGATCGGACTGATTTCGGTGCCGCTGATCGAATGGACCAACCGGCTGCCGGAGCTCGGCTCGCTGATGCGGGACAAACTGCACGTGCTGGACAAGCCGGTGGCGATGTGGCGACAGCTACAAACCGCGCTCGGCGGCGCCGAGGCGCTCGCCCCGGCGACGGTCCAGATGCCGAAGCTCGACTGGATGCAGCCCACCGTCGAGTTTCTCTCCCCCACCCTCACCGAGTTGGTGCTGTTTCTGGTGACGCTGGTGTTGTTCGTGGCGAGCTGGCGAGGCCTGCGGCGGGCGCTGGTGATGCTGTTCGCGGGCCGCGATGCTCGGCTGCGCACGCTGCGGATCCTGAACGAAATCGAGGAGAGCCTCGGCGCCTATCTGTTGACGGTAACGGTGATCAATCTGTGCTACGGCGCCGCGACCGGCCTGCTGTTGGCCGCGGCCGGCATGCCCAACCCGGCCGGCCTGGGTGCGCTGGCGGCGACGCTGAACTTCATTCCGATCATCGGTCCTTTCGTGATGTTCGTGATCCTGTGCGTGGTCGGAATCGTCAGCATGCCGACGCTCGGCGCCGGGCTGCTCGCGGCATTCGGCTTCGCCTGCCTGACCTTCATCGAAGGCCATTTCATCACCCCGACCATCATCGGGCGCCGGCTGGCGCTGAACGCGCTGGCGGTGTTCATCGCAATCGCATTCTGGACCTGGCTGTGGGGACCGATGGGTGCCTTCCTCGCCTCGCCCTTGCTGATCGTCGGACTGGTACTGAAGGAGCATCTGCTCCCGGTGAATTCGCCGCAGCTACCCGACAGCCACTGAGACCGCCTCGCCGCGGGGAGGCGGAAACGCGAACATCCGCCCAACGGGGCGGATGCGGCTTTCAGTCGTACACTTAAATAAACGGAGCGCCGTCAGGCGAGGCAGCGGCCAGGCGCGAGCTGCTTGGCGGCTTCGGTGAGAACGCTCACCACCGGCTCGCAAGCCACGATCGGCTTAGGTGCCATCGCGGGCTTGTTCAGCGCCGGAGCGCGTAGCGCCCCACCGATCTGCTGCTGCGGGACCCGGACCAGAACGGATTGACCGATCAGGGTCACCGCGACGGTCTGCCCTGGCTGGGACTCACTGATCGCGCCGGCGCGATCGGCCTTGCCGGAGCGATTGACGTCCTGCGTCGGCACGGCGGATGCCTGCCGAAGCAACATCGTGCGGCCGAGATCCTCGCCGACCGCCAGTTGCGCCGCACCCAGCGTCCCGGTGATAGCAAGGGCGCCCAGAATTCCCCGCACAATGTGTGACATGATGATTTGCCGCTTTTGTTGTAGCCGGCGTTTGTGCCGCTTTCCCTGTGCGGCGCCGCCACTACGTCATTCGCAGCGCCCGCAATGATTAATCGCGCGGGCGGGAAAGCGGTTCGACGGTGATCGATCAACTGAGCGTGTTAACGATTTTATCAGTTGACGGGAACGGTTTTGGCATACCGGACGTTCTTCGAGCGCCGGTAGTCCCCCTGCCCCAAAACCGGCGACCCAGGGCGCGGCTGCGTGATGCCAGCCGCGCCCTGTTCATGTCGATGGGCCCGCTTGAGCCGATTGCGCGGGCGTTGTGACGGACCACCATCGACATGAAAAACGCCGCCCGAAATCCTCCGGACGGCGTTCACTGCGGCAACTGTTCTGATCGTCAGGAAGCGACGGCGCTGGGCTTCCGGTTCCGCGAGTTTCGCTGGAAAAACAGGGCCTGACTGGCAACCGCCGACACCATCGCGGTCTGGAACGGTTTCGATATCAGGAACGCCGGCTCGGGGCGCTCTCCCGTCAAGAAGCGCTCCGGATATGCCGTGATGAACACCACCGGCACCTCGAAAGTGCGCAGCAGCTCGTTGACCGCATCGAGGCCGGAGCTGCCGTCGGCGAGCTGGATGTCGGCCAGGATCAGGCCGGGCTTCTTGGTGCGGGCCAGCGCAATCGCATCCGCATGGGTGCGGGCGACGCCGATCACGTTGTGACCGAGGCCCTTGACCAGGCTCTCGAGGTCCATGGCGATGAAAGTCTCGTCCTCGATGATCAGAACGTCGGTCGCGATCTCCTCGGCCATCTCGCGGCCGGCGGCGTCGACGTACTCACGAATCTCGCTGACATCGGCCTGGAGCACGAAGGCCACCTCCTCCTCGGAGAAACCTTCCAGCGACAAAAGCAGAAACGCCTGGCGCGGCAGGGGTGTGATTGCCGACAGCCGCCGCTCCGAAGGCATCGGCAGGGTGCGAACCTCGGCGTCGTCGTTCAGGGCGACCGAGTTCCAAATCTGGGTAAACAAACGGAAAAGACCGGCGCGCGGGCCGTGCCGCTCGTCGAGAAGGGCGGGGTCCTGGAGCAGTGCCTCCAGCATGGCGCCCACATAGGCGTCGCCGGAGGTCTGGCTACCGGTCAGCGCGCGCGCATAGCGGCGCAGCAAGGGCAAATGCTCTGCAACAACCTGTGATCTCGACATCCCCACTCCATCAGTCATCTCGGCAACCGCCCGCCGCGGGCCGGCACCTCTGCGAGGGCAACTACGCACCAACGCGGCAAAAGTTCCATTGGGTCGTGGAACTTTCAGGTCGGGATCGCATTAGGCTCCAGTGAAAACGGCGACCGATCAAGAAAACCCTCGAAGTTCAGGGGACTTGACCATGGGGAAAACATTGGATCAGTCATGCAAGAATTCAAGGCTCAAACCATGAAGAAGTCGGCTCCAGGCACCAAGGGTGGTCTCAACGCCGAAATTCAGGCTCGGATCGGACATCAATTACGGGCGATGTACGACGACGTGGTGCGGCAGGGTGTTCCTGATCGGTTCGCGGACCTGATCAAGAAGCTGGACGACCCGCAGCGGGCGGCGGAAGCCGCGACTGCCTCGGATACCAACAGCAGCACCGAAGGGAGGGACTAATGCCTCTCACCGATTCCCTCCGGGACGACATTCTCGCCGCGGTGCCGAGCCTGCGCGCGTTCGCGATCTCGCTGAGCGGCAACGCCGACCGCGCCGACGACCTGGTCCAGGAGACCTTGCTGCGCGCTCTCGCCAACATCGATTCCTTCCAGCCGGGCTCCAACCTGCCGGCCTGGTTGTTCACGATCCTGCGCAACCTGTTTCGCTCCGACTATCGCAAACGGCGGCGCGAGGTGGAGGACGCGGACGGCAGCTACGCCAAGACGCTCAAGTCGCAGCCCGGGCAGACCGCGCATCTGGAATTCGAGGAATTCCGCACCGCACTGGACAAACTTCCGCAGGATCAACGCGAAGCGCTGATCCTGGTCGGCGCCTCCGGCTTCTCTTATGAAGACGCCGCGGCGATCTGCGGCTGTGCGGTCGGCACGATCAAGAGCCGGGTCAACCGCGCCAGATCCAAGCTCAGCGCCCTGCTTTACGTCGACGGTGCGGAGGATTTCGGTCCGGACGATACCGTACGCGCCGTGATCGGCGGCAACGGCTGACGCACCGCCCGATTTCCTCGATCCAATGGCGCGTCGAGCAATCGGTCAATCCCCACTCCTCAACCCTGATGCGGAGGGGCCCCGTAGCCGGGCCCCTCTGCTGTTTGATTCGACCAGCCCGATCTGATCAGCAGGCGGGATGGATCTGATCGCTTGTTGCTATGGATGACGCGGCTTGCGGACCGGCCGGACCGGCGCGGTGATCTGCCCGGTCCGGGCCCGCTCGTTGACGTCGACAACGGTTTCGAGCGGCGCTGTCAGCTCATAGACGTAGCTGACATCGGTGAAATAGCGCTTGGAAGTGCCGCCGAGCGCTTCGGGCGCGACACGGTCGAGCAGGATGATACCGAACTCGCTGTCGGGGCGGCGGGTGGCCGCGCTGGTGTTGAACTCTTCCCACCGGAAATAGAACGTCGCGTCCTTGCCTTCGCCGGTCACCGACCAGCTTGCCACTACGCTCGGATGCTTGCCGACCACGGCCAGCCCCTCGTCGGAATGCGACGCCAGCTCGAAGAACAGTAGCGACAAGCTCTGTGCCGCCCGGGCGCTGACCGCAATGTCCGGTCCATCGACTTCGATCCGGTCGGCATGCGGGATCGCCCGCCCCTCGAACAGGCCTTTCAGCATCACGCCCTGCCATTGGCTGTCGCTGAGCAGCGAAACCACGTTGGACATCGCGTGAATCCGCCCGATCAGCAATTCGCGGGCGACGTCGAGATCCGAGCCGTGGCGCAGCGTCCGGGTGACGATCGACTGAATAACCGCCAGGATGTTCTTCACCCGGTGGTTGAGTTCGTCGATCACTGCGGTAAGGCGGCGCTCGAAGCCGATCCGCATCTGAATCTCGCGCCGTAGCCGGATATTGCTGTAGCTGACATAGCCGAACAGCCCGCAGACGATCAGCGTCAGCGCCAGGCCGGCCAGCCCGATGATCAGCGCCATCTTCTGGGCACGGTCGTAAGGATCGATCTTCGGGTAATAAGCCAGCGACCAGTCGCGGTTGCCGAACGTCACGGTACGCATGATGAACGGGTGGAAGCCCTCGGGATGGGCTCGTGAACTGATCTGCCCGCTCTCGTCGGCGACCAGCTCGTAACCTGCGCGGCTCGGATCCTTCAGCACCACCGAGAACAACGACAGATCATCATTGGTCAGCATCAAGGTGGCGAGGTTGTACGAGAAGGTCACGAAGCCGACGATATCGGAGCTGTCAGTATTCATCACAGGCGCCGCCAGCACCACGCCGATCGGGCCGTTGCCGGTCAGCGGCAACGGGTCGGACACGTGCGGCTGGCCTTCGGCCAACGCTTGGGCGAAGGTTCGGCCCAGAATCGGATCGTGATCCAGCATCCGTCCGGTGAGCGCCATCGTCTCCGCATTCCGCGGCTCGACATCCATCACGACGTCCAGCACCGGATCGCGGGTCAGATCCAGGGGCTGGCCGTCATAATCGCGGACGGTCGGCTCGGGAAAGCCGGCCCTTGTCAACTCGGCCTCTGCCGCGGGCACTTCCTCGGGCTTCAACCGGGCAACCCAGGTGGCGAGTACGAAATCGGTCTTGAAGGTATAGATCGACGATCGCAGCGGCTGCAGCATGTCGGCCTTGATTACCGACGGCTTGCGGAACAGGCCGGACGCCACACGGCCGAGCAGCTCGCGCTCGGTCAACCGATCCTGAACCTGACTGGCATGGACGTCGATGGCACGTCCGAGCGCGATCCGCTGAATGGCCGCTTCCTGCTCGTAAACGCGAGATGCGGAAAAGCCGGACAGCACCACCCCGACAATGGCGATCAAGCCGATGATGAAGCCTAGCCGAACCACGCTCTTACTCGTTGTCCGAGGCGGAGCGTCCGCCTCACCTATCCACCATATCTATGCCGGCCCACCATGAAGAAGCGTCGACCTCAGCGCAACTCAACGATCCATGAAGAAGCGGACGGGCGGGCTCGAAATCCAAGAGCGGTTCAACCGCAATCCGTCGGATTTCGTTCCGGCTCGAGGGATCACGAATTTGGTACAGCATCGCACCCCAACTCACCTGGGACTTTACCCAAGTGCGGGATCCGGTAACGGTTCAGCCCGGCGCGCGCGGCGTCAGGCCGCCTTTCTCCTCAATGAACTCGATGATGCGCTCCAGACCGACCTTGTTCTTCAGGTTTGTCATGACGAACGGCCGGGCTCCTCGCATCCGTTTGGCGTCGGTGTCCATCTTTTCCAGCGAGGCGCCGACATGGGGCGCCAGATCTATCTTGTTGATCACCAGGAGGTCGGAGCGGGTGATACCAGGCCCACCTTTGGACGGGATCTTGTCGCCCGCAGCGACGTCGATCACATAGATGGTGAGGTCGGCGAGTTCCGGAGAGAAAGTCGCCGCAAGGTTGTCACCTCCGGACTCGATCAACACCAGGTCGAGACCGGGGAATTTGCCGCGCATCTCGGCCACGGCGGCCAGATTCATCGACGCGTCCTCGCGGATCGCGGTATGCGGACAGCCGCCGGTTTCCACGCCGGCGATCCGATCCGGCGTCAGGGAGCCGGAGCGCACCAGGAACTCGGCGTCCCACTTGGTATAGATGTCATTGGTGATGGCAGCGATATCGTAGCGCTGGCGCATGGACTTGCAGAGCAAGTCCATCAGCGCGGTCTTGCCCGAACCGACCGGACCGCCGATACCGACGCGAAGAGGACCGTGATCACCCGACATAATGGATTCCGCTTGAGCCTGGCACGAGGCGGCGAACACGATTGAGCCCGATCAGGCAGCGCCGCAAGCCGGCAAATAAGAACGATACGCCATCGGATTGCAAGCCGTACACGGCCGCGGTGAGCGGATGCGACCTTCGTCGCGAACTGATCCTTGGCGCGGCGTCCGGCATTCGTGCCGGTGGAGCTTGTCGCTCGCTTCGCCCTGAACCCGGCAAGTTTCTCGATACTGAGCGAGTCGAAGCGATCTAGGCGGTGGCTCCACCTCCTGCGTTCGACGCCGCGCTACCGGGTACCGCCAGCTCGTGCAACCCGCGGGCGATTTATCCACCACTCCGGCTCACACCGCGCATTTCGATTGACGTAACTAATCAAACACTTCCAATGACGCCGAACAGGACGAGCAATGCCGCAACAGCCGACCTCCGAATCCGCTGACCACAGCGGTAACAGCAGCCAGGACGAGCGCCTGCGGGAGACGGCCGCCAAGACGGTCCACACGCCCGAGGCGGTGTCAAAGGAGCCGGGATCGCGGCTTCCTGGCGAGGCGGCTCAGGTATCTGCGGCTGAGTTTCCAGCAGAACAGGCACTCCATGCCGAACTCAGCGCATCCAGCGAACGCGAAGAAATCGCGAAACGCATTGCAGCCTTCCGAAATTTGCAGATCAGCTTGAAGCGGGACCGCGAGGACTATTACGAGCGAACCTTGGCCCGCGCTCGTGCTGCACTCGCGTCAAACGCGAAATCACCGCACTGAGCAATCCGCATCCCGCGGAGGCGATCGGGCTGATTACCTCGTCGGAAGCGCATCGTTACGTCTTTGGTTGGACGCGCTCTCGCATCCGCTCAGACACTACGCACCCCTTGCAAAGCGTCCGCTCGCGACAAATCGTCTCCCTATCGGCTGCTGACTCCGCGAAATACACGCCGAAACGACCACCGTCTGCACTATTCGGCGGCACGATTCCACTTTGCGGGAAAACGCGGCAATCGCCCGACGGATGCCGCCAGACCGCACAACAGGCGCATCGCCCGTCCTTCAGTATCGACCAAACGAGGATTGTCACTACGCGGCGAGTACCTATTTTCGCCTGAATCGAAACTACACGTGCTTAAACGAATGCTAACCGAAGCCGCCCCGATCATTTCGAACAATCGAAATTCAGAATTGTCGGCACGGAACGGGTGTAGTAGAAGGGCGCTTCACTAAAGGAGCCTACGCGTGGCAAAGAAAGCGAAAGCAAAGACTGCGAAGACCGCAGCGAAGTCGAAGAAGGCCAAGAAGGTGGTGACCAAGGCCGCGGCGAAGACCGCTACCAAGGCCAAGGCCGCCAAGAAGGGCAAGATCACTCGCCGCGAATACACCAAGGAAGACATCAAGGAGTTGAAGGCGCATTCGAAGGCGCGCACTCCGGTGGCGGAAATCGCCCGTCTGACCAATCGGACCGTCGGCTCGCTGCGTCAGAAGGCGCTGAAGCTCGGTATCGGCCTCGGCCACCAGCGCTGAGCCTGAACGCGCACCTCGCGAAGCGACCACGACTGCCGATCGCCGGCTCCAGCCGGGCTCATCGGGTTCATCAGTCGCGCTTCGCGAGTGGCGCCCCAGCCTTCTTGATCCAGACTTTGTTGTCGTGAAACGCCGCACCACCGTGCGGCGCGACCGATTCTGCGCTGGTGAGGACGTTGATTCCCCGTCCTCCGCGATGCGCGCGGTTCGGAAATACTGATTCGGCGATCACCACGCCGCGGCGCAGCCCGTCTGAAAGTCTGGCGGTCAGCATCGTCTCCCCACGGGAATTTCCCAGCACCACGACCTCGCCGTCCTCGATCCCGATTTGGTCGGCGTCGTCCGGATGGATCAGCACGCTCGGCTCGCCCTCGCGCGCCTGCGAGGATGGGGTCTCGTTGAAGGTCGTGTTGAGGAAGCTTCGGGCCGGGCTGGTGGCGAGGCGGAACGGATGCTGCGGGTCGGCCTGTTCGGTCACCGCCCAGTGATCCGGCAGGCTCGGCATCGCCTCCCACGGTCCGAATTTCAGCTTGCGCGGGACGTTGACGTTCCCCCAATCGGCGCGGAAGTGAAACTTGCCGTCGGCATGGGCGAAGCCGTCCAGGAAGTGCGACGCGCGGAAGTCGGGCTGCAGATCCCGCCAAAGCTCGGCCTCGAGTTGCGCGATGCCGCCATGGCCGCTGCTTTTCAGCGTCGAATCGATCACTTCGCGCGGCGTCATGGCGAACGCCGGGTGGTCGACGCCGAGCCGTCGCGCGACGCCTTGCAGCACCTCGTGGTTGGAACGACATTCGCCCGGCGGCTCGACCAGCCGGCTGCCGACCGAGATATGCTGGTGTCCGCCGCCGTAGTACAGGTCATCGTGCTCGAGAAACATTGTCGCCGGCAGCACGATGTCCGCCATCAGCGCCGTCTCGGTCATGAACTGCTCGTGCACCGCAACAAACAGGTCGTCGCGACCGAAGCCGGTGCGAACCAGCTCCTGCTCCGGCGCCACGGTCATCGGGTTGGTGTTCTGGATCAGCATCGCCTTGATCGGGGCTCCGCCACGCAAAGCCTCGGCGTCGCCGGTGAGGATGCGGCCGATCTTGGACTGATCGAGCACCCGGGTCGCCGGATCGAGCCGATCGAGCCCTTCGATCAGCGACTTGTCGAAGCCGAAGATCGCGCCGTTGTTGAAGAACGCCCCACCGCCCTCGTATTGCCAGGCGCCGGTCACCGCCGGAATACACAGCGCAGCGTGCATCTGCGCCGCGCCGTTGCGGCTACGGGTGAAGCCGTAGCCCAGCCGGAAGAAACTGCGCCTGGTTTCGCCGACGGCGTGGGCGAAGGCTTCGATCTCGGCCTCCGCCACACCGCAGATCGCCGAGGCCCAGGCCGGCGTCCGCGTCGCCAGATGCGCTTCCAGTGCGTCCGGGCAGTCGGTGTAGCGCGCCATATAGGCCCGATCGGCGAGGTCGTCCCGAAACAGCACATGCATCACGCCACAGGCAAAGGCGCCATCGGTCCCCGGGCGCAGGATGATCCGGATATCGGCCTGCTGCATGGTCTCGTTGTCGTAGATATCGACCGCGGCGATCTTGGCACCGCGTTCTTTGCGGGCACGGGCCGCATGGGTCATCACATTGACCTGGGTCGACACCGGATTGGTGCCCCAGATTACGATCAGATCCGACCTGGCCATCTCCCGCGGATCGACGCCGGCGACCTTGCCGACTCCGGCGGCATAGCCGGACCACGCGATGTTGGCGCAGATCGTCGAATAGAACCGCGAGTATTTCTTGACGTTGGCGAGCCTGTTGATGCCGTCGCGCATCACCAGCCCCATGGTCCCCGCATAGTAATACGGCCAAACCGACTCGGCACCGAAGGCCGCCTCGGCGGCGTCGAACCTGGCCGCGATCTCGTCCAGCGCCTCGTCCCAGGACACCCGCGCGAATTGTCCGGAGCCCTTCGGGCCGATGCGGCGCATCGGATAGGTCAGCCTGTCGGGATGATGGATGCGTTCCGCGTAGCGGGCAACTTTGGCGCAGACGACGCCCGCCGTGTAGGTCTGCCGCTTCGAGCCACGCAGCCGTCCGATGGTCGAGCCGTCGATCACTTCGACATCCAGCGCGCAGGCCGATGGGCAATCATGCGGACAGGTCGAGTGGCGGATGTCGATCGCGACAGGCTGGCTCATGTGCGAATCGTTAGCACGAACTCTGCCGGCTGAGAACGTGCCCCGGCCCGGCCAGCGTCCTGTCCACCAGCGTCACCTCCCCTCGCCGGCCGTCTGCAACTTTTCGGACGTGGGATCGTTATGCCTGCGCAACAGGGACGACGGGCGAGACATGCATCCAGCTCAACACATCGAATTCGACCGACTGGCGCAGGAGATTTCGGCCTGGCGCGCGGTTCCCCCCGACGCGCGCGCGCCGGCTCCGGGCTGGTGGTGGGGCCCCGCGATGGCACTGCGTCATGCCAGTCAGCCTTTGTCGCCGGAGCACTGCCGAAAATTCGGATTGCCGGTAGGCGCCTCGTTCGCGGACGCCGGAAACAAGGTCATGGCGTTTCTCGCGGCCCAGCGATCGTTGGCGAGCCCCGGCCAATTCCCGAAACGGCGAACCAAACAGCGCGCTATTCGGGCCGCGATGCCGTTTGCCGTCGCGGCGGAGTGAACAGCGGGGAGTTCGATAGTAGAGGGAGAGTACTCGAGACGGATCGTCGTCTAGGCTGCCGCCAGCGCGTCGAAGCGCTTCGGGTCGAGCACCCGCACGCCGTCCGGCACGATGACGATCAGTTTCTCACGCTCGAGCTTGGTGAAGGTGCGGCTCACCGTCTCGATCGTCAGGCCTAGGAAGTCGGCGATGTCCTGCCGCCCCATCGGCAGGCTGACGGTTTTGGTGACGCCTTCCAGCCGCGCCAGCCGATCGCGCCAACCGACCAGGAAGGCCGCAACCTTCTCTTCGGCCGAGCGGCGCCCGAGCAGCAACATCTGATCCTGAGCGAGGCTGAGTTCGCGGGTGGCGAAGTCGTTCATGCGGAGCAGCATCTGTGGGCGATTCTCGATGAAGCGCAGGAACGGACCGCGGAAGAACTTACAGACGGTCACGCCGCCGATCGAATCCGCCGAAAACGAGTAGCGGTTGCCGGGCGCCATGCCGAGGAAGTCGCCGGGCAGCGCAAAGCCGATGATCTGACGGCGACCATCGGGCAGCAGCTTGTACAGGCGGGCGATCCCCTCGATCAGGCTGTAGACCGAATCCGCGACTTCATCCTCGGAGAACAGCGCTTCCTTCGGCCCATAGCGCACGTGCTGAGCGAGCCGTTCGAACTCCTCGTGATCGGCCGGTCCGAGTTCGCCGCAAATCGCCAACGCTCGCACCGCACAATGCGTCTCACACCGGAATCCATCGCAAGTCGTCGTCGGATAAGCGAGATGCGGCATCCATCACTCCATGCGGTCGTGACACTGAACTCTCCTGGTGCGCGTCGCCGTCGACCGACCGCCCTTCTGCGCCAAGAGGGCCAATATGTCGGCAAATCGTCAAGACGGCTTGACACAGATCAAGGTGATGCCACGACCATCATGCATGGTGCAAGTTGTTGTTTCGCTACCAGTTTTACCCAGCGGGCGGCTCGATGCGATGTGTTTTCGCCGGTGCGGCGATCCTGCTGATGATGGCCGGCCAGGCGACGGCCGCGCCCCCCTCGGAACGTCGAGGCCTCGAATTCGCCAAGTCGCATTGCGCCCGATGCCACGCCATCGGCCGCTCGGGCAAAAGTCGGCTCGCTCAGGCGCCGCCGTTCCGCACCCTGCACACCCGCTACCCGGTCGAAACACTGGCAGAAGCGTTTGCGGAAGGTATTTATACCGGCCACCCGCGGATGCCCGAGTTTGAACTCGACCCGGATGAGATCAACGACCTTTTGTCGTACCTGAAGACCTTGGAGCGATAGACGGTCTGGCCGCGGCGGGCGGGGCTGGTTCGGCCTCGCTATGGCCGGCGGCGAGCGCCTGTGCGGTCCACGGAACCAGATCCTTGGCAATCGCATCGAAGGATTTGTCGAACGCCGCAACCGCGGCCATCGGCTCCGGTTTGGCGAGCGTCGTCGCCTGCTGAAACACCCTCGCTGCGACCAGCTTGCCATCCTTGTCGATGATCTTGCCGCTGAAGGCGATCTCGGCCTTCAGGTTGTCGCGCTCACCGACGACCTGAAAACTGCGGATGTCGGTCAGCAATTGATAGTCCGGCTGCACGGCGTCGTTGGGACGCATCGGAGCGTGGGCGATGTCGTAGTTTTCGAAGCTCTGGATCAGCTTCTCCTGCAGCATCTTCGGAATGCTGTCGCTCCACTGTGCGCCGGCGAATGCCTGGATCTCCAGCCCCGGAGCCAGCAGCATCTTCTGGCTGTCGAACAGGATCACGGTATTGGACTCCGGGATGGTGAGCTGTCCCTTGAGCGGCGGCGACGGTGGCGGGAAGCCGGCGGCGGCCGCGAGGTCGTACACGACCTTCTTCACCTCCGGTTCGTTGGCGCCGGTCATCCGCTCGACACCGCCGAGAATGCCGTCCAGCTTGTCGGTCTTGCCGGCCAGCCATTCCGAGAACGTTTTGAAGTTCGCGATGGTGTCCTTCAGCGGGCCGGAGTTCTCTCCGAGAACGGAATCGACTTTGCGAAGCGCCTCGCGCGCCGCCTGCGTCATGCTCATCCCGGCGCCCGGCTCTGCCACCAACGTGGTCGCGGCCGCCGAGCCGGTGAGTTGCTTGCCGCCCTCGAGCGCCACCACGGGCACCCCGGTCAAGCCCTGGAAATCCAACCCGACCTTGGTATCCGGACGGACGGGCGTCGACGGCGCCACAGCGATCGTCGCATCCACCCGCCGCGGATCGTCGGGCGCCAGCGCCAGCGCCGTGACCTCGCCGACCCGGATGCCGTTGAACAGCACGGCCGCACCGACCAGCAGCCCGGGCACCGGATCGCGGAACTGAAGCTGGTAAGTCGTGCGCGCGCCGACGCCCGAGGTGTTGTGCAGCCAGAACACGAAGCCGAACACCGCGAAGATCGCCGCGAGCACGAACGCACCGACGATCGCGAAAGGAGCACGAGTTTCCATGGCGTGGCGTCCTAGTCCTGTCTGGGCTGGAGCATCGCCGAGCGCTTGCCGTGGAAATAGGCCCGCACCCAGGGATGGTCGGATTGCAGCAATTCGCGCATCGGCCCCACCGCCACGATCTTGCCGTCGGCCAGCGCCGCGACGCGGTCGCAGACGACGTTGAGGCTGGCGAGATCGTGGGTCACCATGAACACGGTGAGCCCGAGCGTGGTTTGCAGGGTCTTGATCAACTGATCGAAATCGCCGGCGGCGATCGGATCGAGGCCGCTGGTCGGCTCGTCGAGAAATACGATGCTGGGATCGAGCGCCAGCGCGCGGGCCAGCGCCACTCGCTTGGTCATGCCGCCGGACAATTGCGACGGATACTTGTCCCAGTCGTCGGGCGCGATGCCGACCATCTCCAGCTTGGCGGTGGCGATCTCGTCCTGCAGCTTCTCGGACATCTCCAGCGTCTCGCGCAGCGGAAACTGCACGTTCTGCCGCGCGGTGAGCGAGGAGAACAGCGCTCCCTGCTGAAACAGGATGCCCCAGGTCGCCGCCACCGAAGCTTTGCCGCGACCGAAACCGCGTTCGGTGTCGTGCCCCATCACTTCGATGTGCCCGCTCTGTTTCGGGATCAGGCCGATGATGGTGCGCATCAGCACCGACTTGCCGCCGCCCGAAGCGCCGACCAGGCCGAGGATTTCGCCGCGGCGGACGTCGAGCGACAGATGATCGAGCACGGTCTGCCGGCCGAACCCGACCACGAGGTCGGCGACGCGGATGGCATGAGATTCGGCGGGCCCGCCCATCGCTACATCCCGATCGACGCGAAGAACACGGCGAACAACCCGTCCAGCACGATCACCAGGAAGATCGACTTCACCACCGAGGTGGTGGTCTGCAGGCCGAGCGACTCGGCGCTGCCCTTGACCCGCAAGCCTTCGCTGCAGGCGACGATGCCGATCACCAGCGCCATGAACGGCGCCTTCCACATGCCGACCTGGAACGAATTCAGCGACACCGCCTCGTGCAGCCGCGCGATGAACACCGAGGGCTGCATCCCGCCGTAGAACCATGCCGTCAAAAGGCCGCCATACAGCGCCGCCATCGAGCCGATGAAGGCGAGGATCGGCAGCGCGATCACCAGCGCGATGATCCGCGGCAGGATCAAGACTTCGACCGGGTCGAGCCCCATGGTCGACAGTGCGTCGATCTCCTCGCGCATCTTCATCGAGCCGAGCTCGGCGGTGTAGGCGCTGCCGGAGCGGCCGGCGACCATGATCGCCACGATCAGCACGCCGATTTCGCGCAGCACCAGAATGCCGACCATGTCGACGACGTACGAGTCCGCCCCGAACTTGCGGAAATGGAAAATGCCCTGCTGCGCGATGATGGCGCCGATCAGGAAGGTGATCAGCACCATGATCGGGATCGCCTGCCAGCCGACCCGGTACACCTGGTAGGTCAACGAGGTCAGTCGCAACGAGCGCGGCCGGCGCAGCACGCCGAGCACGGCAACGCCGAGAGCACCGAGCATCTGCAGAAACACCGCGATATCGGCGGTGGCACTCCAGGCCGAGCGACCGATCTCGTCGAGCTTGGCGATGATCGGATTTGGCTTCGGATGCGGCGTCGGTCCGCGGCGGTTGAGCTGCCGCACCTCGTCGATCAGTTCGGCGTAGCTGTCGGCAATACCCTTGAACTGCGCGGGACTGCCCGCTTCCGCGGCGCTGCGCGACAGCTTCTCCAGAACCCATGCGCCGATCGTGTCGATCTCGCCGATCGTCGCCATGTCGATGGTGAGCGACTTCGCGGACGCGATCTGCTGCGCAGCTCCGGCAGAGAGCTGCTCCATGATCTTGCTGTTCGTCGCCGTCCACGCTCCGGTCGGCTCGAGCTCCAGCGTATCGCCATCGATCTTGGCGTTCAGTCCAGGCGCCGAACTCACGGCTGGTCCCATCCGGTCTCGAAGGCCAGCATACGCTGCTCCGTTTCGATTCGCGCCGAGGCGTTGCAGTGCACAGTTTGCGTCGCGCACCGCGATTGATGCAAATCAATTATGGTCCTTCTGCTCTGCGTCAGCATTGTCGACAACGCCAGGAGCGAAACAATGACCAAGGCCACGCCCTCCACCATCCTCAACACCTCGTTGCCGGCGTGCTTCCGCCAGATCAGGCTCGAACTCGCGCGCGAGCCCGGACATCCGGAGGGCGAAGCCAACATCGCCTATGTGATCGTCGCGCCGCTCGACAGTGACGATCGGATCGACGCCGAGATCTGGAAGAAGCACCGCGAAGCCTGCCGGGTGGCGCGGCAGCGGCCGCGTCAGTCCGACAGTCTCGGTCATCTGGTGCATCGACCCGGCGGCTCCTGGGCGTTCCAGTACGACAGCGCCGCCAACCTCCCGGACGAAGCCGGCTATCACTTCGCCGACGAACGTTTCGTGCAAGGCGAGTACGTGTCGCTGCGCGAGGAAGGCGACATGCACACCTTCCGTGTGGTCTCGGTGAGCCGGCTGTAGCGGTCAATAAACCACGGGTCGTCACGCCGACTTGGCGGCGCGGGCGGCTTCCTCGGTCAGCGGCAGCCGGACGTTGAGGATGTCCGGCTCGGAGGGGTCGGTCTTGGACTCGAAGCCGAGGTCACGGCACATCCGCAGCATCGCAGTGTTCTCGCGAAGAACCTGACCGCAGACGTAGTGCAAGCCCTCGGAGCGGGCATACTCGATGATCAGTTTCATCAGCGTCCAGCCCAGCCCTTTGCCCTTCAGGTCGGAACGCAGCAGGATCGCGTATTCGCCACTCTCGTAGATCGAGTCGGAGTGAATTCGGACGACACCGAGCATTTCGCCGGTGATCTCGTCGAACGCCACGAACGCCATCGCGCGGGCGTAGTCGATCTGCGACAGCCGGGCGATGAAGGCGTGGCTGAACTCCTTCATCGCCGCAAAGAACCGCAGGCGCAGATCCTCCGGCGTGACGTGCTTGAGGAAGTCGTGGATCGCCGGCTCGTCGTCGGGGCGGATCGGCCGCGCCAGCACCCGCCAGCCGTCCTTCACGGACAGATGCCGCTCCCATTCGGTCGGGTACGGCTTCACCGCGAAATGCGTGTTGCCACGGCCGGCGAATTTGCGCTCCGCCTCTCGCACCACGACGCGAGCGTCGATCGCCACCACGCCGTTTTCATCGGCGAGCAGCGGATTGACGTCGAGCTCGCGGATCTCCGGCAGATCGGCCGCCATCTGCGACAGCTTCACCAGCGTCAGCGCCACCGCGCTGCGCTTGACTTCGGGCACGTCCCGATAAGCGCCGAGCAGCTTCGAAACCCGGGTGCGTCCGATCAGCGATTCCGCGAGTGGCAGGTCGAGCGGCGGCAGTGCCAGCGAGCGGTCGTCGATCAGCTCGACGCCGGTGCCGCCCTGGCCGAAGGCGATTACCGGACCGAAGGTCGGATCGTCGGCGATGCCGATGGTGAGTTCGCGTGCCTTCGGCCGCAGGATCATCGGCTGCACCATCACGCCGTCGAGCCGTGCATCGGGCCGCAGCCTGGCGGCGCGCGCCAGAATCTCGTCGACCGCGACGCGGACCGCTTCGACGCTGGTGAGGTTGAGCACGACGCCGCCGATGTCCGACTTGTGCGGAATGTCGCGCGACAGCACCTTCACCACCACGGTGACGCCCTGCGACAGGAACGACGACGCCCACGACACCGCTTCCTCGGCATTGGTGGCCGCCAGCGTCGGAATCATCGGGATCTGATACGCCGCGAACAGACCGCTGATCTCCAGCGGATCGAGCCAGGAACGCTTCTCGCGGAGCGCCTTCTCGACGATCGCGCGGGCGCTCTCGGTGTCCGGGTCGAAATCCTTCGGCAGGCTGGGTGGCACTTCGGTGAGAAGCTGCCCCGCCTCGCGGTAGCGCACCATGTTCATGATGCTGCGGACAGCGTCGTCCTCGGTCGGATAGTTCGGGATCGAGGCCGCGTCGAAGGCGTGGGTGACCGCCTCCTCGGCGCCGACCCAGACCGCGAACACCGGCTTGAACAGCGTGCGGCGAACGCGTTCCTCGCCGACCACGCGGATCACTTCGCGGGCAATGTCCCGCGGCGACGCCACCGCGGTCTGCACGTTCATCACCAGGACCGCGTCGTTGTCCGGATCGGCGAGCAGCATCGACAGCGTCGCCGAATAGCGCTCGGCGTCGGCATCACCGGTGATGTCGATCGGATTGAAGCCGGACCACGAGGTCGGCAGGATTGCGTCGAGCTTTTTGTGCAGATCGGCCGACAGCGTCGCCGGCTCGCCGCCGAGCTCGACCAGCCGGTCGACCGCCAGAATGCCGATGCCGCCGCCATTGGTGAGGATCGCAACGCGCTTGCCCCGCGGTGCGCTGACGCGGCCGAGAGTCTCGGCGCAGTCGAACAGTTCGCGCAGATCGTACACCCGCAACATGCCGGCGCGGCGGAATGCGGCTTCGTACACCGCGTCGGCGCCGGCGAACGCGCCGGTGTGGGTCGCCGCCGCCTTGGCGCCGTGCGCCATCCGACCCGACTTCACCACCACCACCGGCTTGACCCGCGCCGCGGCGCGCGCCGCCGACATGAACTTGCGGGCGTCGGTGACGGCTTCGATGTAGAGCAGGATCGCGCGGGTCTCGAGATCGGCGGCGTAGAAGTCGAGCATATCGGCGATGTCGACGTCGAGCTGATCGCCGATCGACACGATGCCGGAGAAGCCGATCTCCTTCACCGCCGCCCAATCCACCATGCCGGCGGCGATCGCGCCGGATTGCGAGATCAGCGCCAGATTGCCCCGGCGCGGCATGTGGGCGGCGAAGCTGGCGTTGAGATTGGCGCCCGGGATCATGATGCCGAGACAGTTCGGCCCGATCAGGCGGATGCCGGATTTTCGCGCGGCACGATTCGCCGCTTCGGCGTAGGAGCCTTTGCCGCGCCCCATCTCCGAACTGATGATGATCGCGCCGGCGACGCCGAGCTCGCCGGCCTCGGCGACGACCTTCGCCACCGAACGCGGCGGCGCGGTGATCACGATCAGGTCGGGAACGAACGAAAGCCGCGCGAGGGAATCGACGGTTTTGAAGCCGCCGATCTCCGGATAGCGCGGATTGACGACGCCGATCGCGCCTTTAAATCCCGCCTCGCGCAAATTGGTGAGGATCGCGCGACCGAGTGATGCGGGGCGAGGACTGGCACCGACCACAGCGACCGCACCGGGAGACAGGAGAGTGCTCAATCGATAGGTCGACATCTCACCTCGCCACCGGACGGCCAGCGGCGAACGGCAGCCGTCTCGCGATGCGGAATCCGCGCTCGCACTATGTACGACAGATGCAGCAACAAGCCAACGCCGGCCGGGCGCGGCGGAGAGACGCGTACCGCAGGCCGTCAGCGAACCTTGGTGAAACTCGCAAGCGCCTTGATGACGTCCTCGCGCGAGATGATACCGTCCAGCTTGCGATCGGCGTCGAGCACGGGGATGCTGCGGGTCTGATGCTCGACCATCAACTGCAATACCCGGGTGAGCTTGGTATCGGAGTGCACGTAGAGGAAGTCCGCCGACATGATGTCGCCGACCGTCCGATTCATCAGATCGTCATAGTGCGGCAGCATCTGGGTCGGGTGAAAGGCGAAGCAATTCAGGAAATCGTACTTTGTCACCATGCCGATGACACGCTGATCCTCCACCACCGGATAGGCGTTGAAGTCGTCGTGTTCAAACTTGTCCTCCAGCTCGCGCATGGTCAGTTCACGCGATACGGCCTTCACCGCTCGCGTCATATGGTCGGCAACGGTTGCCTCTAGAAACTTATACAAGACCAGACCCAATCACTCGGAATGTTCACCAACGATTTCCGGCGACCCAATGGCGGCCCTGCTAATCGTCGTGGTGTGCAAATTGACCGCAGCTTTGGCGAATTGAATTGATCAAGGTCAAACAGGCGGCAATTCGGCCGCCGCTTGTTTTTTGTACAACAATCCTCATGAATTCACCGGTCGGATCTGGTGTCGGGGACCGCAACCTGTGTGCATCCTCGAACTGTTCTCAAATCCCCAAGTAGCAGCGGTTGCGATGACAAAGCCAACGACAGAGCCCGCCGTCTCCCAGCAGGAAGTGCTCGGTTTCCTCGGCGGCCTGCGATGCCCCGACGGCACCCCCGTGGTGCAGATCGACACCCACGGCGCCGCCGTCTTCCTGCAGGGGAACCGGGTGCTGAAGATCAAGCGAGCGATCAAGTTCCCGTTCCTCGACTATTCGACGCTGCAGAAGCGCCATCGCGCCTGTGAGCAGGAACTCGCGGTGGGGCGACGATTCGCTCCCGCGATCTATCGCCGGGTGGTCCCGATCTGCCGATCAGTCAGCGGCGCGTTGGAAATCGACGGGGACGGGCCCGTGGTGGAATGGGCGGTCGAGATGAGCCGGTTCGACGAAAGCAGGACGCTGGATCATCTCGCCAGCGCCGGCCCGCTCGGTCCCGAACTGGTCGACGCGATCGCCGATGCGATCGCGGCCTCGCACCGTGCAGCGCCGCTGGCCGCCACCGTGCCGTGGATCGCCTCGATCGAACCGATCCTGGCCGACAACAGCAGCGAACTCGCCGACGGCGGGTTCGACGCGGACGACGTCGCGGCCATCGACCAGAGCAGCCGCGCCGCGCTCGCGAAGTTGCGCGGATTGCTGGAACGGCGCGGCGCCGCAGGGTTCGTGCGGTGGTGCCATGGCGATCTTCACCTCGCCAATATCGTGGTGATCGACGACAAGCCGACATTGTTCGACGCGATCGAGTTCGATCCGGCGATGGCGTCGGTCGATGTCCTGTATGACCTCGCCTTCCCGCTGATGGATCTGTTGCACTACGGCCGCGGCAGCGACTCCACACAACTTTTGAACCGCTACCTCGCAGTAACGGCCGACGACAATGTCGATGCGCTGGCGGCGCTGCCACTGCTGCTGTCGATGCGTGCCGCGATCCGCGCCAAGGTGATGCTGGCGCGGCCCGCCGCCGACGAGCCGACCCGGCGCGCCAATCGGGCCGGCGCCGAATCCTATTTCAACCTGACGCTGCGGCTGATCGCGCCGCCCCCTGCCCGGTTGGTCGCGGTCGGCGGCCTGTCGGGAACCGGCAAATCAGTGCTAGCGCGAATGCTCTCCGGCCATGTCGCACCGCTGCCGGGCGCAGTGGTGCTGCGATCGGATATCGTCCGCAAGAGGCTGTTCGGCGCGGCCGACACCGAACGGCTGCCGGCCGCCGCCTACGCGGCGGATGTCACCGACAAGGTGTATCGCAGCCTCGCCGATCGCGCCGGCCAGATCCTGAAGCAGGGACATTCGGTGATCGTCGATGCGGTGTTCTCGAAGCCGGAGGAGCGCCACGCGATCGAAGCCGTCGCGACGGGACACGCCGTCCCGTTCCACGGACTGTTTCTGACCGCGGATATCGGCACCCGGATCGCGCGGGTGGCCGGCCGCGTCGGCGATGCCTCGGACGCGACGCCGGAGATCGTCCGCCAGCAGCAGAGCTACGCCTCCGGTGAGATCGGATGGACGACGATCGACGCTTCCGGCACTCCGGCCGAGACGCTGGCCCGCGCGCTGACGGCGCTGCCGCAGAACGATCAGGTCTGCAGCACGTAACTGCCCGGCGCCTCGGGCAAAGTCGCGGCATCGGCATCCGGCAGCCCCATCCGCGGCGGTGCGACCGGCTCGCCCGAGCGGGCGCCGAGCCAATGCAGCCATTCGACCCACCACGATCCCTCGGCGTGCGGGGCCTCCTGCAGCCAGTGATCCGGCCCGACATAGGGGCCGTCGGCCGCCTTGGTCATGACCTGATAACCGTGCGCCTTCGGCGACGGCGGCGAGACGATGCCGGCATTGTGGCCGCCGCCGGTCAGGCAGAAGGTGATCTCGGCATCCGCCAGTAGGTGGATCTTGAAGGTCGATCGCCAAGGGGCGACGTGGTCGCGCTGCGTTCCCACCACGAACATCGGCGTGTGGATGTCGGACAGCGCGATCGGGCGGCCGTCGACGACATAGCGGCCCTCGGCGAGATCGTTGTCGAGGAACAGCTTGCGCAGATATTCGGAATGCATCCGATACGGCATCCGGGTGGCGTCGGCGTTCCATGCCATCAGATCGTTCGGCTCGGAGCGCACGCCCATCAGATAGTCGTGCACCAGCCGCGACCAGATCAGGTCGTTGGAGCGCAGCATCTGGAATGCGCCGGACATCTGGGTGGTGTCGAGCACGCCGCGGTTCCACATCATGTCCTCGAGGAACGCGACCTGACTCTCGTTGATGAACAATGTCAGTTCGCCGGCCTCGGTGAAATCGGTCTGTGCGGCGAACAGCGTGATCGATTTCAACCTGTCGTCGCCGTCGCGCCCCATCGCCGCGGCCGCGATCGACAGCAGCGTGCCGCCGAGGCAATAGCCCGCCGCATGGATCGGGCGTCCCGGCAGGATGGCGCCGATGCTGTCGAGCGCCGCCATCACGCCGAGGCGGCGATAGTCTTCGAGCGAGACATCGCGATCCGCGGCGGTCGGATTGCGCCACGAGATCATGAACACGGTGTAGCCCTGCCCGGTGAGATACTTCACCAGCGAATTGTGCGGCGACAGGTCGAGGATGTAGTACTTCATGATCCAGGCCGGCACGATCAGGACCGGCTCGGGCCGCACCGCTTCGGTCGCGGGCGCGTATTGGATCAGCTCGATCAGCTTGTTGCTGTACACCACCTTGCCGGGGGTGACCGCGACATCCTTGCCGACGACGAAATCGTGCTTCGGCTCGTGCGCCATCAGCTCGAGCAGATCCTCCCACCAGTTGCGGAAGCCGTCGGCGAGGTTGCGGCCCTCGGTCGACACGGTGCGGCGAAGCACTTCCGGATTGGTGAGGGCGAAGTTCGACGGCGCCCACACGTCGAGCATCTGCCGGGTGGCGAATTCGACGATCTTCTCGTTCTGCTCCGAGACCCCGCGAATGTTGGTGGTAGCGTCGTGCCACCACTGCTCGGCCAGCAGAAATCCCTGCGCCATCATGTTGAACGGCGGCTCGCGCCATTCCGGCGCACTGAAGCGGCGATCCTGCGGTTGCGGAGCGATCAGCGACCACGGCGCGGTCTGGCCGATCGAGGCTTCGGCGAGCTGCGTCCCACGGCGCAGCGCATCGCTGACGAGATCCATCCGCTGCGTCGGTGCCCAGAACAGATGCGACAGCCAGTCGAAATAGGCGAGCGTCAGCGCCGTCGGCGACAACCCGCCGGTCAGCGGCGCCAGTGTCGCATGCAGAGTGCGGTCGCTGTCGCTCGGACCGAGGTGTCTGGCGGGCGGCTGAATTTGCTGGGAAGCGGCGCTCGGCGCCGGCGGAGAAGTCTGCAACATCATCACCTCGTCGCGGTCGTCGCGCGGAAACGCCGGCACGGCCTGTGGCTAGTTTCGCCCGCCCGATGGCAATTCGGTACGCCCCCTGCGCTTCACATATAGGACGACCAAGATGTCATCATGCAGTCATCCGCCGCTTTTGGAGTTGGCCGCCCGCGAAAATGGTTAAGTCGTGGTAGCGGAGCCGGATGCGAAGCCTCGCATCCGGCTCGAACCGCGCGCTTGACCTTGCTCAAACCGCGGATAGGAGCTGCCAGCCCCGTCGATTTCCCTAGCGTGCCAGGAACGCGCAACGCGAGGTCTGCTCCAGCAGATGCTGGGTGACGCCGCCGAGGATCCATTCGCGGAAGCGCGAACGTCCATAGGCTCCGGCAACCACGACCCCGGCGCCGACCCGGCGGGCGACGTCGGTGATCTGTCGCGACACCTCGCCGGCCGGCTCTGGCACCTCGCCGACCGCGTGAATGCGGTGCCGCGACAGCCAGTCGACGACATCGTGCACGCCGGCGAGCGCGGCGGCGCGGCCGTCGTCCTCCTCGCTCTCGACGATCTCGACGACGGTGACGCGGCTGGCCTGGCGCAGCAGCGGCAGCGACGCCACGATCGCGCGCCGCGCCTCCGGATTGTCTTTCCATGCCACCAGCACGCTCGACAGATCGATCCGGCACACATTGGGCGGCACCACCAGCAGCGGGCGGCCGATCTCCATCACCAGATCGGCCGGGTCGGCCACCGCGAACGGATCGCTCAGGATGTTCGGCGCACCCGCACCGCACACCACGAGGTCCGCGGCACGCGCCTGCTGCACGATGTAGCGCGACGGCTGCTCGATCGCGCTGCGCCATTCCAGCTCGCGGGTATGCCCGCTCATGGCGTGGCGGAATTCGGCCTCCAGCTCGGCGAGCCGCTGTTTGATGGTCGCCAGTCCCTGCATCATCAGCCGCTCGGCCTGCGGTCCGGACATGTAGTAGACCGGCGGACTGAGTTCGGACGCCGCGATACCAAGCAGGCGCGACTCGAACCTTTCAGCCAGCTCCGCCGCGATGCTGAGACGACACGCGCTGGGCTGGTCGAACGCGAGCGCGACCATCACCGTCGAGTATGTCATCAGCGCCTCCCCGGAACCATCGCGGCAATCACAACGCGAACGCAGCCGCCGTTCGCCGCTTGCGGCCGCTGCAACGATTTCATGATCACGCCGCAGACCGCCGCGATACGATGAGCTAGATCAAAGTAACCCGCCGACGCGGCCATATATTCTGCTCCGATCACGATCACGGGAACGATCGAAGCGGGAGTGCTTTGCAATGCCGAGTGACATCGTCGTCCACATCCCGGCCGATCGACCGGCCGACGGTGTCGTCGCCTGCGCCGTCTCGGTCGCCAAAGCGTTCGACGCGCATCTGGACGGCATCGTCTGCACCTATCAGCCGATCAATCCGGCCATCATGGTCGGCGCCTCGGCGGCGTACTACGCCGCCGCCACCCAGCACAACACCGACTCCGACGAAGCCGCCGCCCGGCTCGATCAGTTCGAGATCGCCGCGCGCGCCGCCGGCGTGACCCACGGCGCGCGCTCGATCTGCGATACGCCGGTGCTGGCCAATCAGGCGCTGTCGGAAATCTCGCGGCTGTACGATCTCACCGTGCTGATGCAGCCGGACCGCGCCAGGCCCGGCCATCAGGATCCGCTGCCGGAAGCCGTGCTGTTCAGTTCCGGCAAGCCGATGCTGATGGTGCCCTATATCCACACCGGCCCGCTCACCTTCGACCGCGTGCTGATCTGCTGGGACGGCGGGCGTCCCGCGGCGCGCGCGGTTCACGACGCCATGCCGTTCCTCGGCCGGGCGCAGACCATCGACGTCGTCGCCGTCAACGAGGACGAGGATGTCGTTGGGCAGGCCTCGTCGAACGCCCTGCTGGCGCATCTGCTGCGTCACGATCTGGCCGCGACCGGCCACCAGCTCACCGCCGCTCCCGGCAACATCCACAACACCATCCTGTCGTTCGCCGCCGACAGCGGCGCCAACCTGCTGGTGATGGGCGGATACGGCCATTCGCGGCTGCGCGAATTCATCCTCGGCGGCGTCACCCGAGGCATCTTCAAGTCGCTGACCTTGCCCGCGCTGATCTCGCATTGACGCGACGCGGGAGGAACGGCGACACAACCAGCCACGGCGCGACCCGCGTGGCGCTGCGGGATCGGACGCGGCAAAGGGGAGACGGAAAATGCGCGCTCATCAGATCATGACGCGGCAGGTGGTGACGATCGGACCCGAGGCCTCGATCGTAGACGCCGCCAACGCGATGATCGACAATCACATCAGCGGCCTGCCGGTCGTCGACGACGACGGCAAGCTGATCGGGATCATTTCCGAAGGCGACTTCATCCGCCGCGCCGAGATCGGCACCGAACGCAAGCGCGGAAGGTGGCTGCGGATGCTGCTCGGCCCCGGCACCTGCGCCGGCGACTTCGTCCACGAGCACGGCCGCAAGGTCGGCGAGGTGATGACCCGGCACCCCTATACGGTGACCGAGGAAACCTCGATCGAGACCATCGTCAAGCTGATGGAGAAGCATCACGTCAAGCGTTTCCCGGTGATGCGCGGCGATCTGTTGGTCGGCATCGTCACCCGCAAGAATCTGTTGCGCGCGGTCGCCGATTTGGCGCGTCAGGCTCCCGAGCCGAACGCGGCGGACGACAAGATCCGCGACCGGATCATCGCCGAGATCGATCGCAACGACTGGCGCCCGTTCGGCCTCAGCGTGCTGGTGCGGGACGGCGTGGTGCACCTCAACGGCGTGATCACCGAGGAGCGGTCCCGGCAGGCCGCGATCGTGGTCGCGGAGAACGTCTGCGGGGTGCGCGAGGTGCATGATCACCTGTGCTGGGTGGACACCATGTCGGGCTTCTACCTGAATTCGCCGGAGGACGACCGGGCCGCCAAGAAAGCGAGCTGAACTCCCCAGCGACCCGAGTGTTATTGTGTTCCTGGCAGGAGGCGGGCGACCTGCTCGCTGAGGCTGGTGATTCCGCGCTGGTTCGCCGTGTTGCGGATCGGAATGCCGTCGTGTTAAGAGCGGCAAAGAGAGCATTTCAGGCGTCGCGTGACCGAACCAGCCCCACCGTCGACCGAACTCCTTGCGCGTGATCGCCGTTTGCAGCAGGGCATCGACGGGTACGGCGTCGGCACCTGGGAGCTCAATCTCGCCACCCGGGAATTGGCCTGTTCGGCGACCGCGCGCAAGCTGTTGGGCGTGCCGGCCGACGCTCCCCTCACCTACGACACCTTCATCTCCCTGGTCGATCCAGACGATCGGGAGCAAATTGCCCTCGCACTGCAGCAATCAATCGAGCACGGCGACAAGATCGACGTGATGTACCGGGTGGCGGAGAAAGACCGTCCCAGCCATTGGCTGCGCGCCCGCGGCGGCATCGTCCACGAGGACGGTGCCTCCTATCTTTGCGGCATCGTGCTCGACATCGATCAGCAGAAGGTGCTCGAGCAGGAGCTGCGGCTGCAACAGGGGCAGCTCCGCTCGATCCTCGACACCGTGCCGGACGCGATGATCCTGATCGACGGCCGTGGCATCATGCGTTTCTTCTCGCGCGCGGCGGAGCGGATGTTCGGCATGTCCGAGCGCGAAGCGATCGGACAGAACATCAGCGTGTTGATGCCCCGCCCCGACGCCACCCGCCACGACCAGTATATCGACCGCTACAACGTCTCCGGCGAGCGCCACATTATCGGCATCGGCCGGATCGTCACCGGCCAGCGCAAGGACGGCAGCACGTTTCCGATCCACCTGTCGATCGGCGAAATGGAATCCGGCGGCGAGCGCTATTTCACCGGCTTCATCCGCGATCTCACCGAGTATCAGCAGACCCAGGCGCGGCTGCACGAGTTGCAGGCGGAACTGGTGCACGTCTCGCGGCTGACCGCGATGGGCGAGATGGCCTCGGCGCTGGCGCACGAATTGAACCAACCGCTGTCGGCGATCAGCAACTACATGAAGGGCTCGCGCCGGCTGCTCGCCGGCAGCACCGATCCTAATACCGTCAAGATCGAGAGCGCGATGGAGCGCGCCGCCGAGCAGGCGCTGCGCGCCGGCCAGATCATCCGGCGGCTGCGCGATTTCGTCGCGCGCGGCGAATCCGAGAAGCGGGTCGAAAGCCTCGCCAAGCTGATCGAGGAGGCCGGCGCGCTCGGGCTCACCGGTGCCCGCGAACAGGGCGTGGTGCTCCGCTTCAATCTCGATCCGGCGCACGATCTGGTGCTGGTCGACCGGGTCCAGATCCAGCAGGTTCTGGTCAATCTGTTTCGCAATGCGCTGGAAGCGATGGCGAATTCCGCTAAGAAGGAATTGTCGGCGGCCAACGCCCGCGTCGCCGACGACATGGTCGAGGTTACTGTCTCGGATACCGGCAGCGGTCTGCCGGAGCAGGTCAAGGCCAAGCTGTTTCAGACGTTCTTCACCACCAAGGAAACCGGAATGGGGGTCGGACTTTCGATCAGCCGTTCGATCATCGAGGCGCATGGCGGCCGGATGTGGGCAGAAACCAACAGCGCCGGCGGCGCGACGTTCCGTTTCACGCTGCCGCTGGCGCCCGTCGGGGATATGACTGATGCCTAAGGGAACCGTGCATGTGATCGACGACGACCTGGCGATGCGGGAATCGATCGAATTCCTGCTCGGCTCGGCCGGCTACGAGGTCAGGCTGTACGAATCCGCACAGGCGTTTCTCGACGAGCCGGAGGTCGAGTTCGGCTGCATCCTGTCCGACGTGCGGATGCCCGGCATCGACGGTCTCGACCTGCTGAAGCGGCAAAAGGCAGCCGGCAGCAAGCTGCCGGTGCTGATCATGACCGGCCACGGCGACGTGCCGCTCGCGGTCGAAGCGATGAAGCTCGGCGCCTCTGACTTCATCGAGAAGCCGTTCGACGACGATCGCCTGATCGGACTGATCGAACTGGCGCTGAAGCAGGCGCAGGAAGGCGCCAGGAGCGAAGCGGTTACGCAGGACATCGCGCTGCGGATCCAGTCGCTGAGCCCGCGGGAACGCCAGGTGATGGACGGCCTGGTCGCCGGCATGTCGAACAAAGTGATCGCCCGCGAGTTCGATATCAGTCCGCGGACCATCGAGGTCTATCGCGCCAACGTGATGACCAAGATGCAGGCCTCAAGCCTGTCGGAACTGGTCCGGATGGCGATGCGCGGCGGCGTCATCAAGGATTGAGACAAATCAAAACGCCCCCTCGGCCAGCCCCTATGGTTCGAGGATGCAATCGTTCACAGCCGTCTTCGGCGCGTGAGGTAGGTGATGCCAGGCGCGTCGGCGAAAACCATCGTTTATGTAGTCGACGACGATCAGGGCGTGCTGGGATCGCTGCGCTTTCTGCTCGAGACTGACGGCTTCGCGGTGCGCACCTTCCGCAGCGGTCCGGCGCTGCTCGACGCCATCGATCAGGGCCCGGTCGACTGCATCGTGATCGACTACAAGATGCCCGGCATGAACGGGATCGATCTGGCCCGCGGACTCCGCGAGCGCAATGTGCGCGCCCCGATCGTGATGATCACCGGATACCCCGACGAGACGATTTCCAGCCGCGCCAGCGTGGTCGGCGTGCAGCATGTGGTGGTGAAACCGCACCTGGAAGAAAGCCTGGTGTCGCACATTCGCGCCGCCCTGCAGGAGAGCGGTGCCGCGGCCTGACGTGGCCTGCATCAAACACCTCCGCTTCCCTTAAGTTCTTGTTAAGACTTCGGATTTCCCCTAAGGCCACAACCCCGCGCCTACGTAAACCTACTTAGGGGAACCCACTTAAGATATGGAGCGAAATACCTCGCCCTCGGAATCTTCCGTACAACCCAGGCCATCCGATCCATAGGAGATGGCCAGATGCTGAACCAGTCGCTCAGGACCCCCGCCACCGCCACTGCCCCGATTGATCCTTCCTGTTCCACGGCCGAGCAGTTCTTCGCGACCACTGGCCACGCCGGCCTGATCGCCTCGGAATTCGCCTACAAGAAGGAAGAAGAGATCTACGGCGAGGACGAGCCGTCCGAGTACGTCTACCAGGTCGTGTCCGGCGCGGTGCGCAGCTACAAGCTGCTGTCCGACGGCCGCCGCCAGATCGGCGCCTTCTATCTTCCCGGCGACGTGTTCGGGCTGGAGTCGGGACCGACCCATCGCCTTACCGCCGAAGCCATCGTCGACACCACCGTCCGCCTGATCAAGCGCCGCAGCCTCGAACAGGCGGCCGCCACCGACGTCAACATCGCCCGCGGCCTGTGGTCGATGACCGCCGGCGAGCTGCGCCACGCCGAAGACCATATGCTGCTGCTCGGCCGCAAGAATGCGATGGAGCGGGTCGCCAACTTCCTGCTGGAAATGGACCGCCGCCTCGCCGTCGCCGGCATGATGGCGCTGCCGATGTGCCGCCGCGACATCGGCGACTATCTCGGCCTGACCCTCGAAACCGTCTCCCGCGCGCTGTCGCAGCTTCAAAGCAAGGGCATTCTCGGCTTCTCCGGCGCCCGCCAGATCGAACTGCGCAATCGCGCCCAGCTTCGCAATCTCGACGCCTGAGTCAGCCTCGGCGGCTCACCCGCCGCAGAATCTCTTTCATCGGATCGGACAGAGAGGTCACCAGCAATGGTGGCCTTTTCTGTTTGGAGCAGTGCCGGCGCGACGTCATGCCCCGCCCTCGTCATGGAAGAATTTTCTCTTTCATCCCGTGGTTGGCGAGGAAGGAACATATCGAGACCGCGTTGTCGCCGATAAGGAGATTTCTATTTCACATGATCGATTGACTTGGAGGATGTGCGCCGTCCTGATGAACGCCCGCTGACCTGCGTCGCCGTCACGATCGCGGTCACAGCCCGGCTCTCATTGCCCGAAGGATGTCGCCATGACCCAGAAGCTCCACCCCGAAACTCTCCTGCTGCATGCCGGCTGGCGCGCCGACCCTTCGACCGGCTCGGTCGCTGTGCCGCTGTTCCAGACCACCTCGTATCAGTTCCGCGATACCGAGCACGCCGCGAACCTGTTCGCGCTGAAGGAACTCGGCAACATCTACACCCGGCTCGGCAATCCGACGACTGACGTGCTGGAGCAGCGGGTGGCGGCGCTGGAAGGCGGCGTTGCGGCGCTGGCGGTGGCGTCAGGCCAGGCCGCGTCAGCCTACGCGATCCAGAATCTCGCCAAGGTCGGCGACAACATCGTGTCGTCGACCGATCTGTATGGCGGCACCTGGAATCTGTTCGCCAACACCCTGAGGGACCAGGGCATCGAGGTCCGCTTCGTCGATCCGTCCGACCCGGAGGCGTTCGAACGCGCCACCGACGAGCGCACCCGCGCCTACTACGCCGAGACGCTGCCGAATCCGAAGCTGGCGGTGTTTCCGATCGAGGAAGTCGCCGCGATCGGCCGCCGGCACGGCATCCCGCTGATCGTCGACAACACCACCGCGCCGCTGCTGGTGAAGCCACTCGAACATGGCGCCGCGATCGTGGTGTATTCGGCGACCAAATATCTCGGCGGCCACGGCACCTCGATCGGCGGCATCATCGTCGACGGCGGCAATTTCCCGTGGGAGCAGTTCCCGCAGCGCCAGCCGGCGCTGAACACGCCGGACCCGAGCTATCACGGCGCGGTCTGGGTCGATGCGGTGAAGCCGATCGGCCCGGTCGCCTACATCATCAAGGCGCGCACCACGCTGCTGCGCGATCTCGGCGCGGCGCTGTCGCCGTTCAACGCCTTCCAGATCATCCAGGGCCTGGAAACGCTGCCGCTGCGGATCGAGCGTCACGTCGCGAATGCCCAGAAGGTCGCCGACTATCTGGAGAAGCGCCCCGAAGTCGTGAGGGTGATCCATCCGTCGAAGCAGACCGGCCTCGCCCGCGAACGCGCCGAGAAGTATCTGAAGGGCAAGTTCGGCGGTCTGGTCGGCTTCGAGCTCGCCGGCGGTCGTGAGGCCGGTCGTAAGTTCATCGACGCGCTGGAGCTGCTCTATCACGTCGCCAATATCGGCGACGCGCGTAGCCTTGCGATCCACCCGGCCTCGACCACCCATTCGCAGCTCTCCACCGAAGAGCAGCTCGCGACCGGCGTATCGGACGGCTACGTGCGGCTGTCGATCGGGCTCGAGCACATCGACGACATCCTCGCCGACCTCGACCGCGGTCTCGCGGCCGGACGACTGTCGAACGCGGCGTAACGCACAAAGCTGTAGGGTGGGTTAGGCGCACTCGCGCCGTAACCCACCAGCTTTCGACGAAACGTAGATCGGTGGGTTACGCGCTCCGCGCTAACCCACCCTACGGCGCTACGGCGCCATCGTCGCGGCGACGACATTCATCAGCCCGGCCGGGGCGACGCCGAAGATCACGATCAGGGCGATGCAGACGATCAACAGGCCGCGATCGAGTCGATGCAGCGGCTCGGATTCGTCGTGAGTGTGGCCGACGAACGGCGCGGTGAAGAACTTCGCGTAGTAGAAGAAGCCGAGCGACGAGCCGGCGACCACGATCCCGACCAGCACCCACAGCCCGCCATCGATCAGGACCCGCAGCAGGAACAGTTTGGCGATGAAACCGCCCGCCGCCGGCAAGCCGGCGAGCGATAGCAGCGACAGCGACAGCGCGATCGCCTCCAGCGGGCGCCGCTTCATCAGCCCGTGCAGATCCGGCAGCGTCGGGGCGCGGCCGAGCGCGGCAGAGACGCACAGCGCGCCCAGCATCGCTGGCGCATAGATCGCCAGATAGAACAGCACCGCCTCGCCGGCATGCGGCGTGCCGGAGGCGATAATCAGCGCGATGTAGCCGGAATGCGCGATCGTCGAATAGCCGAGCATCCGCGGCAGTTGCGGCTGCCGCAGCGCCAAGAGGTTGCCGATCAGCACCGAGGCGCCGCCGAGCGCGGCGAGCCCCTGGCTCCACACCGGCTCAGGCAGATGGCCGCTCAGCGCCAGCCGCAGGATCACGATCGCCACCGCCGATTTCGACACCACGCCGGCCAGCGTCGCGGCGCTGGCCGGCGCCGCCTCGAACGCGTCCGGCGTCCACATGTGGAACGGCACCAGCGAGAACTTGAACGCGAGACCGGCCAGCAGCAGCGCGGTGCCGAATGCGGTCAGCGCACCGCGGCCGCCCCAATCGGCGAACGCCAGCGCGCCGGTCTCGGCGAAGATCAGCGCAATGCCGAGCAGCAGCGCGGAAGACGCCAGCCCGCTCATCACCAGAAACTTGTAGGCCGCCTCCAGCCCCTGCCGGGTGAGGCGAAACGCGAACAGCGCGATCAGCGACAGGCTGAGGATCTCGACGCCGAGAAACAGCGTCGCGGCATGGCCGGCGCCGGCCAACGTGGCGGCGCCGATCGCCACCAGCACTAAGAGCGACGGCGCCTCCTTGGCAGGGTGACCGGTGCGCAGAAACACCAGCGCGCCGAGCGACACCAGGCACGCGAACACGATGCCGAACCGCGCCGGCCCGTCGTCGGTGAACAGCGCCCCCATCGGCGCCGCCGGCGCACCGATCCGCAGCAACGCCACCGCGGCGGCAAGCGCCAGCCCTGCCGCGGCCGCCGCCTGGACGATCTGCAGCCGCGCCAGCGGCACCAGCATCATCGCCGCGACGGCGGCGATGGCCAGCACCACGATCGGCGACAGGGCTGCGAATTGGGCTGCGGTCATGGCGCGGCGATCACGGCGTCTGGATCAGCGCGGCCTTGATCGCCGGCTCCAGCAGCGCCAGCAGGCTCTGCGGATACAGGCCGACGATCAGCGTGCCGATGCCCATCACCACGATCGGCCAGTATTCGCGCCAGCTCATGTCGGCGAGCGGCGGCTTGGGCTGCGGCAGCCCGAACACCAGCCCCTTGAGCAGCCGCGTGGCGTAGATCACCGACACGATCAGCGTCGACAGCGCCAGCAGCGCGAACACCCAGTTGACCTGGAAGATGCCGACCACCACCAGCGCCTCGCCGACGAAGTTGGCGGTGCCGGGCAGCGCCAGCAGCGCCGAGCAGAACAGCGCGAACGCGGCGGCGAATTTCGGCGCGGTCTGCTGCAGCCCGCCGAGCTGGCGCAGGTCGCGGGTGTGGGTGCGCTCGTACAGCGCGCCGATCAGCAGGAACAGCGCCGAGGCCGAGAACGAATGCGCGACCATCTCGACCGCGGCGCCGGCCAGCGCGTAGTGCACGCCGGCCGAGATGCCCATCAGCACGATCGACATGTGCGCGATCGAGGTATAGGCGACCAGCCGCTTGGCGTCGTTCTGGCCGCAGGCGACCAGGCCTCCATACAGCGCGCCGGCGGCGCCGAGCGCGATGCCGTAGGGCGCGACCGCGGCCAGCCCGTCCGGAAACAGCATCGGCGCGAACCGGAACAGGCCGTAGGCGCCGGTCTTCAGCAAAAGGCCGGCGAGCAGGATCGAGCCGGCCGTCGGCGCCAGCGTGTGCGCCTCCGGCAGCCAGGCGTGGAACGGCGGCACCGACAGCTTGACCATGAAGGCCAGCGAAAAGCCGAGCAGCATCCAGACCTGGACATGGGTCGAGAGCTTCATCTCGGCGAGTTCGAACGCGCTGAACGTCATGTGGTCGGCCATCGCCGCCAGCGCAAACGACGCCGCCAGCAGACCGAACCCGGCGGCCGCGTTGAAGATCAGGAACTTCAGCGCCGCGCCTTCCTTATCGCCGTGGCCCCACACCGCGATCAGCGTGAACGCCGGCACCAGCATCGCCTCCCAGAAGAACGCGAAGATCAGCAGATCGAACGACAGGAATACGCCGACAGTGGCCGCCACCGTCCAGCACAGGCTAGCGTGAAACAGGCCGGACTGGGTGCGGATCTCCGACCACGACGCCATCACCGAGATGATGCCGAGCCCGGCGGCGAGCGCGATCATGACCGCCGACAGCCCGTCGATCGCGAACTCGAGCGAGATGCCGAACGACGGCACCCACGGATACGACACCTTATCGTACCAGCGCCCGTCGTCCCCGGCAGCGACGATCGCAAACAGCAGCACCAGCATCAGCGCGAAGGTCGCGATCGTGACCCAGCGCTCGCGTTCGCCCTTGCCGGCGGCGAAGAATGCGACGAGGCCGCCGATCGCAGGCAGCAGGATGAGCGCAATCAACGCCATGACGTCCCCCAGGCAAACAACAGAAGTCCCGCGCAACCAAGCGCGATCCACAGCGAGTGATCGCGGACGCGGCCGGTCTGCGTGCGCCGCGCCAGCGCCCAGGCTTGGCCGGCACCGCCGGCCAAGCCCATCCAGGCGCGATCGATCCGGTCCGGATTGAATCGCGCCACGAAGAATCCGACGAACAGCCGGGCCGCGACGATCAGCAGCCGGCCGACCGGATCGCCGGCCACCATCCGCACCACCGGCGTCTGGCCGTCGGTCGCGCGCGTGATCAGGTCGGTACGAATCCCGCGCACCTGCCCCGCGCCGCGGCCGAGCGGATCGTCGGTCACGAGTCCGGGCACGTCAACGCCCTCACGCCGCAGCGCCACCGCATCGGCCACGGCCTCGGTGCCCTCGGCGTTACCGAGCACCGCTGCGACCCGGCGGAAGCGTCGAACGAAGTAGTAGTAGTACAACACGTCGACGCGGAAGATGCGGATGTGCCGCATCCGCGTCGTCAGACGCTCCAGATCCTGCGGATGCCTGACCAGCCATCGCGCCAGGAACACGCCGAGGATCGGCGCAGCCGCACCGAGCAGCGCCGGCACCAACGGGATGTGCTCGGGCGCGCCGCCGGTGAAGCTGATCAGCGCGCCGACCGACAGGCCGCCGACTACGGCGACGAAGGTCAGGACGAACAGCGGCACCACCACGGCGAGGCCGCCCCACGGCGGCGCGGCGAGATCCGCCGTCTGGCTCGCCGCGACGAACACCACGCGAAAGGCGTAGGCGCCGGTGAGCACGGCCGCGGTGGCGGCGAGCAGCCACAACGGCACACCCCACGGCCCGCTGCTCCACACCGCCGCCAGCACCGCTTCCTTCGAGTACCAGCCCGCGGTGATCACCGGCAGTCCGGCGAGCGACGCGGCGCCGATCGCGAAGCTCCAGAACGCCAGCGGCTGGCGATAGCGCGAGCCGCGCAGCGCTTCGATCGCGGTGGAGCCTCCGGCGGCATGGCTCATCACGCCGGCGCTGAGGAACAGCAACGACTTGAACGCGGCATGGATGGCGAAATGCGACAGCGCCACGGCCGGCGCGCCGAGCCCGAGCGCCAGCACCATGAAGCCGATCTGGCTCATGGTCGAGAACGCCAGCAGCTTCTTGACGTCGGTCTGGATCAGCGCGACCAGCGCGCCGAGCGCCGCGGTGAGGATGCCGAGCATCGCCACCATGGCCGAAATCTCGGGCGCCGCGGCGAACAGCGGCGCCAGCCGCGCCAGCAGGATCACGCCGGCGGCGACCATGGTGGCCGAATGCAGCAGCGCCGACACCGGTGTCGGGCCGGCCATCGCGCTCGGCAGCCAAGTGTGGAACGGGATCTGCGCCGACTTGCCGAGCGCGCCGAGCGCGATCAGCCCGGCGATCGGCGCCAGCCGCCACGGGTCGATTCCCGGCACCGCGGCGAGCATGCCGTCGAGCCGGGTGGTGCCGGCGTTCAGGAACAGCATCATCAGGCCGGCGAGAAGCAGGCTGTCGGCAACGCGGGTGGTGATCAGCGCCTTGCGTCCTGCGGCCACCGCCTTGGGCAGCCGGTCGTAGAACGCGATCAGCATGAAGCTGCACAGGCCGATCGTCTCCCAGCCGAGAAACAGCAGGATGACGTCGGCGGCGAACACCACCGCCAGCATGCCGGCGAGGAACAGGTTCATTACCGCGAAGAAACGGCGCAGATCGGGCAGCGGCTCGGACGCCATGTAGGCGCCGGAATAGATCAGCACCAGCGCGCCGACCAGCACCACCGTGCCGCCGGTGACCATGCTGAGCGGATCCATCGACATCGCGATCTGGGCGACGAACACCCCGGTGTCGATCGACAGGATCGGCACCGTCGCGCCGGCGACGCAGACGCCTTCGATGCAGGACAGCGCGACCGGGAAGAACAGCAGCGCCGGCAGCACCGCGGCGCCGACGCCGAGCGCGATCACCACGGCGCGCGACAGCGGCACCGGGAGCAGCGACAGAATCACGAAGCCGAGCAGCGCCGGCACCGGGACGAAGGGAAGCAGATCCGCCATGCTCACCCCTTCAGCCCGCTGATGGCGTCGCTGTCGTCGGTGCCGGTGATCCGGCGCAGGCGCAGAAACAGCGCCAGCCCGACCGCGACCTCGGCGGCGGCGAGCGTCAGCACCAGAATGAACATGCCCTGCCCTTCGGGATCGGCGTGATAGGCGCCGGCGGCGATGAAGCCGAGCGCCGGACCGCTGAGCGCGACCTCCAGCGCGACGAGCTGGAACAGCATGCCACGGCGCGCCAGCACGCCGAACACGCCGACCGCGAACAGGCCGGCGGCGAGGATCATGATGCCGATCAGGTCGGAGCCGGTCATGATCCGCTCCTCGGGCTGCGATCGTTGCGACCGATGTGGCGAACGCCGATCAGGCCGGCGAGCAGCAGCAGCGAGGCGAGTTCGACCGCCAGCGCCCACGGCCCGAACAGCAGCCTGCCGACCTCCTGGGCCGACACCGGCGCCGGCTGGCCGGTGGCGGTGAGGCCGAATTCACCGAACGCGAACGGCGCGATGATCAGCACCGACATCAGAAGCGGCAGCGGCCAGGCACGGCGCAGCAGCGCGCGCTCGCGGGTGATCGCCTCCGGCGAGATCGGCAGTGTCATCACCACGAACACGAACAGCACCACGATGGCGCCGGCATAGATCATGATCAGCAGAACGGCGGCGAATGCCGCGCCGAGCGCAAAGAAGCACACCGCCAGCGCCAGCAGCGTCACCACCAGATACAGCAGCGCGTGAACCGCATTCGGCCGCGTCACCGACAGCGCCGCCGAAATCAGCGCGAAGCCACCGGCATAGATCGCAAGCAGCGAACTCATGGCAGCAGCCCCTTCAGATTGACCGGCGGCGCCTCGTGCTCGGCCTCGCCCTTGTCTTTGCCGGGGATCGCCTTGCCGGCGACCGACCAATAGCGATAGCCGCGCACCTTGCCCTCACCGGAGATCAGCAAATCGTGCTTCTCGTACACCAGCGCGTCGCGGCGCCATTCGGACAATTCGTAGTCCGGCGTGAGCTGGATAGCCGCGGTCGGGCAGGCGTCTTCGCAGAAACCGCAGAAGATGCAGCGGGCGAAGTTGACGCGGAAATGCTCCGGATACCAGCGGCCGTCGTCGGCCACCGCCTTGGCCAGATCGATGCAGCCGACCGGGCACACGGTCGCGCACAGATTGCAGGCGACGCAGCGCTCCTGGCCGTCCGGATCGCGGGTCAGCACGATGCGGCCGCGGGCGCGCGGATACAGCTTCGGCTTCTCTTCCGGATAGAGCTGGGTCTCCGGCTTGACGAACAGCTTGCGACCGACCCGCAGCAGGGCTTCGAGCCATCCGAATCCGATCATGACGCGCTCCTCGCCACCACGACGATGCCGGTCAGCAGCAGGTTGAGCAGCGACAGCGGCAGCGCCACCTTCCAGGCGAAGCCGAGCAACTGGTCGTAGCGCGGTCGCGGCAGCGTCGCGCGCAGCCAGACGAACGCGACGGCGATCGCCGCGGTCTTAAGCCCGAACCAGATCGGCCCCGGCAGCCACGGGCCGAGCCAGCCGCCGAAGAACAGCGTCACCGCCAGCGCCGACACCAGCAGCACAGCGAGATATTCGCCCAGGAAGAACAGGCCGAACGACATCCCGGTATATTCGGTGATGAAGCCGGCGACGAGATCGTTCTCGGATTCCGGCAGATCGAACGGCAGCCGGTGGGCCGCGGCGACACCCGCGATGGTGAACAGCACCATGCCGAGAGGTTGCAGCAGAACGAACCAGGCGCCGCGCTGCGCCTCGACGATCTCGGTCATCGACAGCGAGCCTGCCAGCATCACCACGCCCATTACCGACAGGCCGAGGAACACCTCGTAGGCCAGCATCTGCGCGGCGGCGCGCATACCGCCGAGCAGCGCGAATCGGTTGTGCGACGCCCAGGCGCCGAGCACCACCGCATAGGCGGTCAGGCCCATCATGCCCAGCAGGAACAACAGCCCCACATCCACCGATGCCAGCGCCCAGCCGTCACCGATCGCCACGACGCCGAAGCCGGCGAGCACCGGCGTCGCGGCGACGGCCGGCGCCAAGATGTAGAGCAGCTTGTCGGCGCCCGGCGGCGGCCGATCCTCTTTGGTGAGGATCTTCACGGTGTCTGCGACCCATTGCAGCGAGCCAAACGGGCCGACGCGGTTCGGACCGTAGCGCTCCTGCACGAAGCCGAGCAGTCGCCGCTCGACCCAGGTGAACGTGCCGGCGAGCACAAGCAGCACCATGATCAGCGCGACCGAGATGGTGGCGGTGATGATCATCCCGATCATGGCGCCGCCTCGACCTTGACCCGGCGCAGCGGACCGCGCGGCTGGCACGAGCCGGCGCTGATCACCACGGTGCCGCGCGGCACCGTTGCGTCGAGCGTCACCACCGGCGCGCAGGGATTGCCGTCGACCTGCACCGCGGCGCCGTCACGGAAACCATGAAGCGCCGCATCGTCAGGATGCAGCAGCAATCGCGGCGCCGGCCGGCGCGCAGCAAGTAGCGCACTGGCGCGGCTCAGCTCGCCGCCGGTGAAGGCGTCGTGCAACGGGATCAGCCACAGTCCCTCGCCGGCGAGGGCCGGCGGCGGCACGGCCTCCGGCAGCGACGCTTCGCCCGGCCTGATCAGCAAGGCGCCGGGATCGCCGCCGCGCAGCGGCCCGCCGACTTCTTCCAGGAATCGCGTGACGTTGTTGGCCGAGTGCAGGCCGGAGGTCTTGTAGCTGGTGATCAAAGGCGGCGGCACCGCGGTGCCGCGCGCGCCTTTGATGCCGAAGGTCATCGGGCCGTCGTGATCGACCGGGATCACCGCATCGGCGAACTGCCCGGCGCGATCGTCCGCGGTGCGGCCGGTGTAGGGCCGCGGCGCGCGGGTGACCTTGCCGTCGGGCATTCCGAAATCTTCGCCCGGCGCGGCGTCGGCCACCGCCACGAGATCGGGACGCTCGACGATGAGATCGCCGATCAGCGCGTCGAGCCCGTGCCAATCGCCGGCACCGAACGCATCGAGCCGCCGCCAGCTCGCCGGCGCGGAATCCTGTGGCGCCACCGCGGCGAAGAAGCGCTGCGCTCGGCCTTCATAGTTGACGAAGGTGCCGGTCGCCTCGGTGAACGGCGCCACCGGCAGCGCAACCGCCGCACGCGCCGTGGTCTCATTGGCCATCGAGTCCAGCGCGACCACGCCCTTTGCGGCGGCAAACAGCCGCTCGACACTGGCGCGCGGGGCACGGTCGAACAGATCGTTCTCGAGCACGATCGCGGTCTTGGCACCGCCGCGCTCGAGCAAAGCGGCAGCGCTGTCGAGGCCGTCACCGCCGAGCAGAGCCAGCCCGATGCTGTTGGCTTCCGGCGCCAGCAGCACGATCCGCGCTTTCGTGCCGAGCGCGGCGACGGTGCGCGCCGCCGCCTCGATGATCTCGGCCGACATCAGGGCGCAGCCGGCGACGATCAGCGGGCGCTCGGCATTCGCCAGGATCTCAGCCACACGCGCCGCTTCCGAATGCTCCTCGACCGCGTCGGCAGGGCCCGCGCCAAGCACGGCCGCAACGCTCGCGCCGAACGCGGCAACGCCTTGCGGGTCGAGCCGCAGCGACGACGCTGCGAGATCGTCAAGCGCATCAGGCAGCGGTGTCGCCAGCACGATCGGCGAGCGGCGGCCCTCGCCGGCGGTACGGACCGCCGGATCGAGGAAGGCGTGGACGCCCTTCTGCGCCGCAAGCTCGCGCTCGGCGCCGCGTGCGGTCTGCCGCAGCGCCAAGGCGAGCCGCGGCGCGGTGCCGGTGAGATTCTCGCCGAGCACCAGCACGGCATCGGCGTGCTCGACCTCGTGCAGCGACGCGATCTTGGCAGGACCGGCACGCAGGATCTCGACGATACGGCGAGCCAGACCGGCTTCGACGTCGGAGACGCCAGCGAAGAACCGCTCTGGCCCGACCAAACGCTGCAGCGCGTAGTTGGCTTCCAGCGAGGCGCGCGGCGAGCCGATCCCGATCGCGCCTTCGGCCACGATGGCATGGGCGGCGGAGGCGACCTCGTGCTCGCTCGCCGGCGCGCCGCCGATCAGCGGCTGCCGCAGCCGATGCTCGGAGACGACGTGCAGCGGACCATAGCGGCCGCGATCGCAGATGAAGTAGCCGTTGAGCGCGCCGTGGTAGCGGTTCTGCACCCGCTTCACCCGGCCGTCGCGCTGATCGACCAGGATGTTGCAGCCGAGCGAGCAATGCGGGCAGATCGACGGCGTCGCCCGCATGTCCCATTTGCGCGAATAATCGCGTGACCAGCCCTTGTCGTTGAACACGCCGGTCGGACACACTTCGGCGAGGTTGCCGGCGAACGGGCTTTCCAGCGGGCCGTCCTCGGCGCGGCCGAAATACACGTTGTCATGGGCGCCGAACGCGTCGAGATCGCGACCGCCCGCATAGTCGCGATAGAACCGGGTGCAGCGATAGCAGGCGATGCAGCGGTTCATCTCGTGCGTCACCAGCGGCCCGAGATCCTGATTGCGATGGGTGCGTTTGGTGAATTTGTAGCGGCGGTCGATATGGCCGGTGGCGATCGTCATGTCCTGCAGATGGCAGGAGCCGGCCTCCTCGCACACCGGGCAATCGTGCGGATGGTTGACCATCAGCCATTCGATCACCTGGGCACGGAACGCCACGGCTTCCGGATCACTCACCGAGACCCGCTCGACGTCGGCGACCGGCGTCATGCAGCTCATGACGATGCGGCCTTCGGTGTCGTCCGGGCCGTCATAGACTTTCACGGCGCACTGCCGGCAGGCGCCGACCGAGCCGAGCGCACCGTGCCAGCAGAAATACGGCACGTCGATGCCGTGGGTCAGGCAGGCCGACAGCAGATCCTCGCCGTCCTTGGCTTCGATGACGCGGCCGTCGATCTCGATCTTCTTCTTGGTCATGCGCGGCCCACCGGACAGAAGCCCTGGAGGTGGGCCGTGAAGATGTCGCCGAAGCGCTCGAGACCGCTGCGCAGCGGCGTCAGCGCACCGGTGTTGAGATCGCAGTAGGAGCGGCCCGACGGGCCGGACAGCGCGACGTGCTGGTGCAGCAGGTCGATGTCGGCGCGCGTGCCCTTGCCGGCCTCCAGCGTATCGAGCAGCTTCGATACCCACGGCAGGCCGTCGCGGCACGGCGTGCACAGTCCGCAGCTCTCGCGCGCGTAGAACCGCATGTGACGCCCGATCGCCGCCACCGGACAGGCACGGTCGTCGAGCACGATCAGCGCGCCGGTGCCGAGCGAACTGCCGGCCTTCTTGGTGCTGGTGAAATCGAGCGGCACGTCGAGCTCGGCCTTCTCGAAGAACGCGGTGGCGCCGCCGCCGGGCTGGAATGCCAGCAGCGCACGGCCATTGCGAATGCCGCCGGCACGATGCAGCAGCTCACGCGCGGTCGAGCCCATCGGCGCTTCGATCAGTTGCGGGCGCTCGACGCAGCCGGAGATGCCGTACAGCTTGGTGCCGCCTTCGTCGGTGAACGACAGCGACCGATACCAGTCGGCGCCGTTCTCGATGATCGACGGCACCGACGACAGCGTCTCGACGTTGTTGACCGTGGTCGGCCGGCCCCACAGGCCGCTGACCGCCGGATAAGGCGGGCGATGCCGCGGCACCGGACGCTCGCCCTCGATCGCCGCGATCAATGCGGTCTCTTCGCCGACGATATAGCGGCCCGCGGAGGCGTGCACCCGCATCGTCAGATCGAAGCCTGAGCCGAGGATGTCGCGGCCGAGCAAGCCGACGGCTTCCGCTTCCGCAATCGCGCGGCCGAGCGCGGTAGCCGCTGCACGATACTCGTCGCGCACCAGGATGATCACCTCGGTGGCGCCGATCGCGTAGGCGGCGATGGTCGCGCCCTCGATCAGTTGATGCGGCAGCGCCTCCATCAACAGCCGGTCCTTGAACGAGCCGGGCTCGGTCTCGTCACCGTTGACGCACAAATAGCGCGCGCCCGGACCGGCCCTTTCGCTGCCGGTCCGCATGAAGCGCCATTTGTTGGCGGTCGGGAAGCCCGCGCCGCCGCGGCCGCGCAGGCCGGCGGCCTCGACCATCGCGATGATCGCTTCCGGGCTGTGGCGCTTGAGCGCGAGCGACAGCGCCGCGTAGCCGCCGAGCCCGCGCCAGGCGGCAAGGCTGTGCGGCTGACGGTCGGCACGGGCGCGGCCGGTGAGCGGCTTGTCGCTCATGGCTGGCCTCCCACTACAGCGCCGCCGATCAGCGCGTCGAGATCGTCCGGCGTCAGCGGACCGATCAGCTTACGTTCCGGGCCGACCAGCGCCACCGGCGCACGATCGCAGCCGCCGACGCAGCAGATGTTGATCAGGGTGAATTTGCCGTCCGGCGTGGTCTCGCCGAAGCCGATGCCGAGCTTGCTCATCACCGCATCGCGCACCGCATCGCCGCCGCACAGATAGCAGCTCAGCCCGTCGCAGAGCAGGATCACGGTGTCGCCGACCGGCGAGCGGAAGATCTGGCTGTAGAAGGTCGCCAGCGCATCGATCTCGGCAGGCGTGACGCCGAGCACGTCGGCGGCTTCCTTCAGGTGCGCATCGGACACCCAGCCTTCGGCTTCCTGCACCAACTTCAGCGCTTCCACCATCGCAGCCTTCGCGCCGCCATGGGTGGCGGCAGCGTGCTGGATTGCGGTCTTGAGGGCGGGACTGAGGCTCATCGGTCGACGTCCGACATCACGTAGTCAATGCTGCCGAGATAGGCGACGAGATCGGCCACCATCATGCCGGGGGCGACCGCGGAAATCATCTGCAGATGCGCGAACGACGGCGTGCGGATCCGGGTGCGATAGCTCGACGGCTCGCCATCCGAAATCAGCGCGAACTGCGTCAGGCCGCGCACGGTCTCGACCTGGCCGGTGTATTCGCCCGGCGGCAGCACCGGCCCCCAGCTCGTGTTGACGAAGTGATGGATCATGGTCTCGATGTCGTGCAGCATCCGCTCGCGCGGCGGCGGCGTCGTCAGCGGATGATCGGCCTTGATCGGGCCGGACGGCATGTTGTCGACGCACTGCCGGATGATCTTCAGCGATTGCCGGATCTCTTCGACCCGCACCACGGTGCGGTCGTAGCAATCGCCGGCGTGGCCGACCGGAATCTCGAAGTCGAAGTTTTCGAACCCCGCATAGGGCCGCGCCTTGCGCACGTCCCAGGCATAGCCGGTGGCGCGCAGGCCCGGACCGGTGACGCCCCAGTCGAGCGCCATCGCGGTGTCGTAGGCCGCAATGCCCTTGGTGCGGGCGCGGAAAATCTCGTTGCGCAGCACCATGCCTTCGTAGTCGTCGAGCCGCGACGGCATCCAGTCGAGAAACTCGCGAACCAGCCTGTCCCAGCCGTCTGGCAGATCCATCGACAGGCCACCGATGCGGAAGAAGCCGGGATGCATCCGGGCGCCGGTGATCGACTCGATCACCCGGTAGCCGCGCTCGCGGTCGGTGAACATGTAGAACACCGGCGACATCGCCCCGGTGTCCTGCGCCATGGTGCCGTAGAACAGCAGGTGGTTCATGATGCGAAACATTTCTGACAGCATGATCCGCACCGTCAGCGCACGGTCCGGCACCTTGATGCCGCAGGCCTTCTCGACCGCCTGCAAATAAGGCATCTCGCCCATCACCCCGCCCAGGTAATCGACGCGATCGGTGTAGGGCAGGAAGTTGTGCCAGGTCTGGCGCTCGGCCATCTTCTCGGCGCCGCGATGGTGGAAGCCGATATCGGGGCGCGCCGCGACAATCTCCTCGCCGTCGAGCGCCAGCACGATCCGGAACACGCCGTGGGTCGCCATCGAATGCGGCCCGTAGTTCAGGATCATCAGTTCGACGCCGTCGCGATGCGTCGGCAGGCCGAACTTCTCCGGATCGGCCGCGAGTGCATGTTCCTTGGCGTCGAACAGAGCCGCCGTCATGTTGAACAGCGGCCGCTCGGTGGCGCGACCCGGCTGGGTCTTGCGCATCGGGTGGCCTTCCCAGCCCGGCGGCAGCAGGATGCGCAGCGAGTGCGGCTGAGCTTCGAACTCGACGCCGAACATGTCGTAGGCTTCGCGCTCGTACCACGGCGCGTTGGGAAACACCGTGCCGATCGACTTGGCGCGCGGATATTCGGCATCGAGCGCGATCTTGAGCCGGATGTCGGCATTGCGCTCGTGCGACATCAGATGGCTGGCGATGGTGATGCCCGACGGCGGCAGACCCTCGCGATGCTTGCGTGCGGTCTCGTCGATCGCCCACAGGTCGACCAGCATCCTGAACGGCCGGTCGATCTCGTGCTTCAGAAAGCGATGCACGTCGATCGTCGCGTCCGGCCGAATCCATACGGTCGGAAACCGATCGGCAGTAACTTGCTGGCCCAGCACCGCATCCTTGAAGCGCGCGCTGAGCTCGGTGACGAGTTCGGATGCGCTCACAATGACTCCGGCGGATCGAGCAGGGTCTGCGCCATACGTTCGTCGCGGCGCTGGTCGCGCCGGCGCGGCGCGTCGAAGCCGAGGCCGGCGGTGTTGCCGACGGTGACGCCGAGCGGGCGCCGCTCGCTGCCGACCTGCTGCTGCAGCATGATCAGCGCGTCGAGCACCGCCTCCGGCCGCGGCGGACAGCCGGGGATGTAGACGTCGACCGGAATGAAGCGATCGACGCCCTGCACCACCGAATAGATGTCGTACATGCCGCCCGAACAGGCGCAGGCCCCCATCGCGATCACCCAGCGCGGCGCGCGCATCTGCTCGTACAGCCGCAGCAGCGGCGCCGCCATCTTGTGAAACACGGTGCCGGACACGACCAGCAGATCGGCCTGGCGCGGCGAAGCCCGGATCACTTCGGCGCCGAACCGCGCCTGATCGTAGACCGGGGTCAGCACCGTGACCTGTTCGACGTAGCAGCACGACAGCCCGAAATTGAACGGCCACAGGCTGTGCTTGCGCGACCACGCGGTGAGGTCTTCGAGCGTGGTGAACAGGCTCGACAGCGCCATATGTTCTTCAACCGAGCGCTGTTCGCCCGGCATGCCCGGATGGTGCGGCGTTATCGTCATCGGCGCTTGCCCTTGACCCAGTCGAGCGCGCCGTCGAGCCACAGATACACCAGCGCCAGCAACAGCACCCCGATGAACACCGCCGCTTCGATCAGGCCGAGCCAGCCGGTGTCACGCGCGGCGACCGCCCAGGCGAACAGAATCGCGGCTTCCATGTCGAAGATCACGAACAGCGCGGCGATTAGAAAATACGGCGCATTCAGCGGCCCCTGCTGCGGCTGCGCCGGCAGCACGCCGCCTTCGTAGGGCACGTCGGGGCGCGCACCGGCGCGCTTCTCGCGCAGCCAGGCTGCGACCACGATGATCGCCGCAACGATCCCGGCCGACAGTGCGACGTGGATGGCGAGTGCGGCGCCCGAATCGATCGGAAGGGTCAGATCACCCACCGGCAAGGCTCCAACAAACAGCGGAAGAGCGGATCACGAACGATCCGACGTGGGGTGTAGAAGTCGGGTTGTTAACGCATCGTCACCATGCCATCCGACCCGTCAAGCCCGGTTGACGCGGATCAACTCCGCGGCCACGATAACGTGAGAATCTTGCTGTGATTTCCGACACTTGGAACTTGGTAACAGATCCCGGAAAGGTGCTGTGCGGCAGGGCTTTGTACAGTCCTCGCGGTGCACCCGAGGCACCCGAATCGCCCCCCTCGCAAATCTGCGGCACGTTGCCACGCTGAACAAACGACCACGCCCCCGCAACCGCGGCGACAGCATCGGCGACGGCGCCGCGGAGCCGCCCGCGGTTTTGCGGACAGCCTCGCCGAAACCACACGTGGACAGGCCTGCAGGCGCATTTCCGCCCGGCTCTGAAATGATCTATTGATAGTTGTCTCATCCTGGGCCGACCGATGTCGCTGCTTCATCTCTACACCCGCGTATTGCAACTGCTCGGCGGGGAGGCACGGCTCGGCTGGATTCTCGCGGTCGCCAACCTGCTGCTCGCCACCGCACAATTCGCCGAGCCGGTTCTGTTCGGTCGCATCGTCGACGTGATGAGCGGCAATCTCGCGACCGGCGCGCTGGTGCCGGAGACGCGGTCGCCCTGGCCACTGCTCGGCGCCTGGGCCTGCTTCGGCCTGTTCACCATTCTATGCTCTGCAATCGTCGCGCTGCAGGCCGACCGACTCGCGCACCGGCAGCGCCAGGCGGTGCTGACCAGCTATTTCGAGCACATCCTGCAATTGCCGATCAGCTTCCACACCGGCACCCATTCGGGCCGGCTGATGAAGGTGATGCTGCAAGGCACCGACGCGCTGTGGCGGATGTGGCTCGGCTTCTTCCGCGAGCACTTCGCCGCGATCCTGTCGCTGGTCGTGCTGCTCCCGCTGTCGCTGTACATCAACTGGCGGCTGGCGATCCTGTTGTTCGTGCTGTGCGTGGTGTTCACGGTGCTCACCACGCTGGTGGTGCACAAGACCTACGGCAAGCAGGGCGAGGTCGAAGCGCAGTACAGCGACCTGTCGGCGCGCGCCTCGGACGCGCTCGGCAACGTCGCGCTGGTGCAGAGCTTCGTCCGCGTCGACGCGGAGGTTCAGAGCCTGCGCAACGTCTCCGGACGGCTGCTCGCGGCGCAGATGCCGGTACTGTCGTGGTGGGCGCTGGTGACGGTGATCACCCGGGCCTCGACCACCATCACGGTGCTGGCGATCTTCACGCTCGGCATCTGGCTCAACCAGCAGGGTCTCACCAGCGTCGGCGAGATCGTGATGTTCGTTTCGTTCGCGACGCTGCTGATCCAGCGACTCGAGCAGGTGGTGAATTTCATCAATAACGTGCTGATGGAAGCACCGCGGCTGCGCGAGTTCATCGACGTGCTCGACACCGTGCCGGCGGTGCGCGACCGCAGCGACGCCATCGACCCCGGCCGGCTGTCCGGCCTGGTGGAATTCCAGAACGTGTCGTTTTCCTACGACGGCAGGCGCCCGGCGGTGGAGGATCTGAGCTTCACCGCGCTGCCCGGCGACACCATCGCGCTGGTCGGCGCCACCGGCGCCGGCAAGTCGACCGCGATCGCACTGCTGCACCGGGCGTTCGATCCGCAATCCGGCATCGTCAAGATCGACGGCATGGATATCCGCGGCCTGACGCTTGCCGGCCTGCGGCGGAACATCGGTGTGGTGTTTCAGGAGGCCCTGCTGTTCGATCGCTCGATCGCCGACAATTTGAGGGTCGGCAAGCCGGACGCCACCCTCGACGAGCTGCGCCTCGCCGCCGAACGCGCGCAGGCGCTGGAGTTCATCGAGCGCAGCGAGCACACATTCGATACCAATGCCGGCGAACGCGGACGGATGCTGTCCGGCGGCGAACGGCAGCGGCTGTCGATCGCCCGCGCATTGCTGAAAGACCCGCCGATCCTGATCCTCGACGAAGCCACCTCGGCACTCGACGCGGTGACCGAGGCGAAGGTCAACCTCGCGCTCGACGAGGTGATGAAAGGTCGCACCACCTTCGTGATCGCGCATCGGCTGTCCACGATCCGCGACGCCACCCGTATTCTGGTGTTCGACAACGGCAAAGTGATCGAAAGCGGAACGTTCGACGAACTGGTGGCCCGCGGCGGCGCTTTCGCCGAATTGGCGCGGGCGCAGTTCATGGTGCAGGAGAGGACGCGCTCCGCCGTCGCCCCGGCCGCCGACGCGCAGCGCTGAGCGGTCGAATTTCAGCCCCTTTCATCCACGATTACCGGGCCCCAGCCCTGTTCTGCGGGCGCGAGCCGGTATAGGGTCGGGTTTGCTGGGGCCACCGCCTGAAACCCGAACGTCACCGCGCCGCGATCGTCTCGCCGGCGCGACGGAACTCACAGGACCGGAATCGGAACGTGCCTTTGATCAACGCACAGCCTCGCCGTTCATCCTCGTTTTTGGCCATCGTCGCGGCGGCGCTGCTGTCGCTGACCGTGCTGCCGCGCGCCGCCAGTGCCGAGGCGCTGCTGCTGATCGAAGCCGACACCGGCAAGGTGCTGCAGGCCGACAACGCAACCTATCCGTGGCATCCGGCCTCGCTCACCAAGCTCATGACCCTGTACGTGACGCTGCAGGCGGTGAAACAGGGTCGCCTCACCCAGGATAGTCTGCTGACGGTGTCGCCGATCGCGGCCGCGCAATCGCCGTCGAAAATGGGCTTTGGCCCCGGCACCCAGATCACCGTCGACAACGCGCTGAAGATGATGATGGTGAAGTCGGCCAATGACATGGCCGTTGTGCTGGCGGAAGGCGTCGGCGGCTCGGTCGATGGCTTCTCGGCCATGATGAACGACACCGCGGCGCGGCTGGGGATGACGCAGACCCGCTACGTCAACCCCAACGGTCTGCCCGCCGACGAACAGGTGACGTCGGCCCGCGACCAGGCGATCCTCGCCCGCGCGGTCATTCGGGATCTGCCGGAGTACGAGTATTACGTCCACATTCCTGCGATCCGCTTCGGCAAGCGGGTGACGCGAAATTTCAACAAGCTGATCGGCCGCTACCCCGGCGCCGACGGCTTCAAGACCGGCTTCATCTGCGCCTCCGGCTACAATCTCGTCGCCAGCGCCACCCGCAACGGACGTCGGCTGATCGCCGTGGTGCTCGGCGCCAATTCCGGCCAGGACCGCGCCGTGAAGGCGGCACAATTGCTGGAGCGCGGCTTCTCCACCAACACCCTCGCCTGGCTGACGCCGTCGCTCGGCACGGTCGATAACCTCGCGCCGATCGCGGCGACGCCACCCGACCTGCGCGACGAAATGTGCGGGCCCAAGCGCAAGCGCCCGGCCAGCGACGAAGACGAGACCGTGGCCAACGCGCTGTCAGGCGACGCGGTGCTGTCCATGTTCCAGCCGCCGACACTGCGTCCGGTCGACATGATCGCCGCGGCGCCCGAGCCGACCCAGCCGGTGGTGGTCTATACCGGACCGACCCGCAGCGGTCCGGCGCTGATCGCCGCCGAGGCCAATGATGCCGAGCGGCAGCAGGCTGCCAAACCGTCCAAGAAGAAAGCCCGTACTGCAAAGAAGAAGAGCCCTGCTTCGGAAGGTCCGGAAGCCAGCGTCGACCAGGCCACCCCGAAAGGCACCAAGCCCCGCACCGCGGTGATCGTCGATACCAACAGGCCGGCCAAGCCGGCGGCCGGTGCCAAGCCTGCTGGTGCCAAGTCTGCCGGCGCCAAGTCTGCCGATGCCAAGTCTGCCGATGGCAAGCCTTCCGCAGCCAAGCCTGCAGCTCCGGCCAAGCCGAAGGCGGCTGCCAAACCTGCGTCCGGCGGCGCAGTCAGCGACGCCAAGCCGAAATCCTGATCCGGCGGGCGCGGCAGCGAAATCCCTCGCATTGCCGCCGCTTGGTCGTTCACAGACCGCCGCCTTGGTGCGGCGTGCAGCCGCTTGCGTTCGCTGATCGCTTCGCTCAATACTCCGCCAACAACGGGCGGGCGAAGGCGGTTTTCGAGCACGTCTTTTCGCAACGCAACAAACAGCCCGCGGCGTCTTTCGGCCAATTCGCCGCCCCCGACCGATATGCAACAATCATAATCGCACGGAGCGGCAGCTTCGGGCAGGCGACACGAGGAACACACCATGGAGCGGATTTGGCTCAAGCACTACCCGGCGGGCATCCCGGCGGACATCGACGTGACGCAGTATCCCTCGTTGGTCGATCTGTTCGAGGAGAGCTTCCGTAAGTTCGGAGACCGCAAAGCCTTCATCTGCATGGACAAGGCGATCAGCTATCGCGAGCTCGATGAAATGTCGGCCGCGCTCGGCGCCTATCTCCAGGGCAAGGGCCTGCAGAAGGGCGCGCGCGTCGCGCTGATGATGCCGAACGTCCTGCAATATCCCGTGGCCATCGCCGCGGTGCTGCGCGCCGGCTTCGCCGTGGTCAACGTCAACCCGCTGTACACCCCGCGCGAGCTCGAACACCAGCTCAAGGACTCCGGCGCCGAAGCCATCATCGTGCTGGAGAATTTCGCCCACACCGTCGAGCAGGTGATCGCGCGCACCCCGGTCAAACACGTCATCGTCGGCGCGATGGGCGACATGCTCGGCTTCAAGGGCGTGATCGTCAATCTGGTGGTCCGCAAGATCAAGAAGATGGTGCCGGCGTTTTCGCTGCCGGGCTCGGTGTCGTTCAACGACGCCGTCTCCGCCGGCCGCGGCGCCAGGCTCACCAAGCCGGTGATCGGCCCGGACGATGTCGCCTTCCTGCAATACACCGGCGGCACCACCGGCGTCTCCAAGGGCGCGACCCTGCTTCATCGCAACGTCGTCGCCAACGTGCTGCAGAACGACGCCTGGCTGCAGCCGGCGCTCGACAAGCCGCCGCACATCGATCAGCTTTTCATCGTCTGCGCGCTGCCGCTGTACCATATCTTCGCGCTGACCGCGTGCTACCTGCTCGGACTGCGCGCCGGCGGCGTCAACCTGCTGATTCCCAACCCGCGCGACATCCCCGGCTTCATCAAGGAACTGATGAAGTATCAGGTCAACACCTTCCCGGCCGTCAACACGCTGTATAATGGCCTGTTGCATGCACCCGGCTTCGACAAGGTCGACTTTTCCAAGCTGAAGATCTCCAACGGCGGCGGCATGGCGGTGCAACGACCGGTCGCCGAAGCCTGGCTGAAGCTGACCGGCTGCCCGATCGCCGAAGGCTACGGCCTGTCGGAGACCGCGCCGGTGCTGACCTGCAACCCGGCGACCGTCACCGAATTCAACGGCACGATCGGCATTCCGGTGCCTTCGACCTACATCTCGATCCGCGACGACGAAGGCAACGAAGTCCCGCTCGGCACCGCCGGCGAGATCTGCGCCAAGGGCCCGCAAGTGATGGCCGGCTATTGGAACCGGCCCGACGAGACCGCGCTGGTGATGACCGCCGACGGCTATTTCCGCACCGGCGACGTCGGCATCATGAACCAGGACGGCTTCACCAAGATCGTCGACCGCAAGAAGGATATGATCCTGGTCTCCGGCTTCAACGTCTATCCCAACGAGGTCGAGGAAGTGATCGCCAGCCATCCCGGCGTGCTGGAATGCGCGGTCATCGGCGTCCCGGACTCGCGCACCGGCGAGGCCGTCAAGGCGTTCGTGGTGAAGAAGGACCCGGATGTGACCGCCGAGGACATCATCAAGTTCTGCCACAACGAGCTGACCAACTACAAAGTGCCGCGGCAGATCGAATTCCGCACCACGCTGCCGAAGACCAATGTCGGCAAGATCCTGCGCCGCGAGCTGCGCGACGAGAAGAAGAGCAGCCAAGCGGCGGCTTAAGCCTGATCCGCTTCCTCGCACGTCATTCCGGGGCGCGGCCGCCAGCCTGTGAACCCGGAATCCCGCGATTATCCTGCCCGTTTCAGATTCCGGGTTCGCTCGCTTTGCGAGCGCCCCGGAATGACGGCAGTGTGCTTGGACGGCGTGCCGCCGCCAGCACAATCGCCTGACCGATCCCGCAATGACCGATCCTGCGACATTGTCACTGTCATACCCGCGGGCTAGAAATCATCCGCACAACAGGGAGAGATACCGATGACCATCAAGGTTGGCGACCGGCTGCCCGACGTCCAGTTTCGCGTGATGACTGCGGACGGCGTCGAGGTGAAGACCACCGACGACGTCTTCAAGGGCAAGAAGGTGGCGCTGTTCGCCGTTCCGGGCGCTTACACCGGCACCTGTCACAAGATGCACCTTCCGAGCATCTTCCTCAACGCCTATGCGCTCAAGGACAAGGGCGTCGACACCATCGCGATCGTCTCGGTCAACGACGCCTTCGTGATGAACGCCTGGAAGCGCGACACCGACCAGCGCGACGAGGCGATCTTCCTGGCCGACGGCAATGCCGAGTTCACCAAGGCGATCGGCATGGAAATGGACGGTTCGGGTTTCGGCCTCGGCACCCGGTCGCTGCGCTACTCGATGCTGGTCGACGACGGCGTGGTGAAGACCCTCAACCTCGAGCCGAACCCCGGCAAGGTCGAAGTCTCCGGCGGCGACACGCTGCTCGGGCAGTTGTGAGCCGATTGCGGGCGCGCAGCTTTCAGTCACCCTGACGGCCGTCGCGCTCGTATCTTCACAACGTTAATCTGCGCACGCGGCCGCTCCAACTAACCGCGTCATCGCCCGGCTTGACCGGGCGACCCAGTATTGCAGAGCGCTAATTTTACTAATTGCCGCTCTGGGATACTGGATCACCCGCATGCGCGGGTGACGACGACGGTGAAGCGATTACTTCAGCCGCGACTTCATCCGGTTCTCGGTGAGCCCGTCCCGCGCGAGCTGATCGGCGCGTTCGTTTTCGGCGTGGCCGGCGTGGCCTTTGACCCAGTGCCAGCGGATGCTGTGAGTCTTCAGCGCGGCGTCGAGGCGCTGCCACAGATCGACGTTCTTGACCGGCTTCTTGTCGGCGGTCTTCCAGCCGTTGCGCTTCCAGTTGTGAATCCAGCTACCGATACCGTTCTTCACATACTGGCTGTCGGTATACAGATCCACCGAGCACGGCCGCGTCAGCGCTTCGAGCGCCGAGATCGCCGCCAATAACTCCATCCGGTTGTTGGTGGTGTGGGGCTCGCCGCCCTTCAGCTCTTTTTCGACGTCGCCGAATTTCAGGATCGCGCCCCAGCCGCCGGGGCCGGGGTTGCCGGAGCAGGCGCCGTCGGTGTGGATGATCACCGGCTTCTGGTCGGCCTCGCTCACGCCACCGCCCCTGCGAGTTCGACACCATAGTCGCGAATCCCGACGACATTTTGCTGGAAGCGCAGCTTGCGGACGTACTCCATCGGATCCTTCGGCTTGACCAGCGCGCCTTCCGGCACGTTGAGCCAGTCGACCAGCCGGGTCAGCAGGAAGCGCAGCGCGGCGCCGCGGGCGAGCAGCGGCAGCGCGGCCTGCTCGGCGGCATCGAGCGGGCGCTCGCGGGTGTAGGCGCTGAGCAGCGCGCGGGCCTTGGTGGCGTTGAAGGCGTGGTCGGGCTCGAAGCACCAGGCGTTCAGGCAGATCGCGACGTCGTAGGCCAAAAGATCGGTGCAGGCGAAGGTGAAGTCGATGATGCCGGAGACCTCGTCGCCGATGAAGAACACGTTGTCCGGAAACAGGTCGGCGTGGATCAGCCCCTGCGGCAGATCGGAAGGCCACACCCCGCTTTCCAGATAGTCGAGCTCGGCGGCGAGAAAATCGCGCAGGCCCGGCTGCACCTCGTCGGCGCGCGCCTCGGCGGCTGCGAACAGCGGCCGCCAGCCGGCGACCGACAGCGCATTCGCCCGCTGCATCGCAAAGCCGCGGCCGGCCAGATGCATCTTGGCCAGCGCCTGACCGACGCCGGCGCAATGCACCACGCTCGGCTTGCGCGGCCACACCCCGTCGAGGAAGCCGATGATCGCCGCCGGACGGCCGGCGAGCGTCGCCAGCGTGTTGCCGGCACGATCGGCGACCGGCTGCGGGCAGTTGATGCCGTTTCCGGCCAGATGCGTCATCAGCGACAAAAAGAACGGCAGATCGTCGCGGGCGACGCGCTTTTCGTACAGCGTCAGGATGAAATAGCCGCGCGAGGTGTGCAGCAGGAAGTTCGAGTTCTCGACGCCCTCGGCGATGCCCTTGTAGGACAGCAAATCGCCGATGTCGTAGCGGCTCAGAAAATCCGCAAGCTCGTCGGCGGCGACGTCGGTATAGACCGCCATGGCGTGATCCGATCAGAAGGAAGGAAGCTGGCGGCTTCCTAGACCAAGACGGCGCGCGAAGAAAGGGCGCCCCGGGGGGAGGGCCCGCGGCTCCGGCCGGAGTTATTCGGCGGCGTCCGGTCGCAGCGCGCGCGGCAGCGGGAAGAACTCGTTTTCTTCGGCTGCCGACACCGTCTCGACCGACAGGTCGAACCGCTCGGCGAAGGCGCCCATGATCTCCTCGACGATCACCTCGGGGGCGGAGGCCCCGGCGGTGAGCCCGAGCACCCTGACGCCCTCGAACTGGCTCCAGTCGAGATCGGAGGCGCGCTGCGCCAGCACCGCGACCTTGCAGCCCTCGCGCTCGGCGACCTCGCGCAGCCGCTGCGAATTCGACGAATTCGGCGCGCCGACCACGATCATGGCGTCGACCACCGGCGCCACCTTCTTCACCGCCGCCTGGCGGTTGGTGGTGGCGTAGCAGATGTCCTCGCGGTGCGGCCCGGAGATGTTCGGGAAGCGCTCGCGCAGCACCGTGACGATGCCGGCGGTGTCGTCGATCGACAGCGTGGTCTGGGTGACGAAGGCGAGGTTGTCGGGATCCTTGGGCTGATACGCCGCAGCGTCGGCCGCGGTCTCGATCAGCGTCACCGCGCCGGCCGGAAGCTGGCCGAGGGTGCCGACCACTTCCGGATGGTGCGAATGGCCGATCAAGAGGATCTCGCGGCCGCGCTTGAAATGGATCGCCGCCTCGCGGTGCACCTTGGTGACCAGCGGGCAGGTGGCGTCGATCGAGAAGAAATTCCGCGCCGTCGCGTCTTCCGGCACCGATTTCGGCACCCCATGGGCGGAGAATACCACCGGGGCCTTGGTGTCCGGGATCTCTTCCAGTTCCTCGACGAAGATCGCGCCCTTGGCGCGCAGGCTGTCGACCACGTATTTGTTATGGACGATCTCGTGCCGGACATAGACCGGGGCGCCGTACAGCGCGAGCGCCCGCTCGACGGTATCGATCGCCCGCACCACGCCGGCGCAGAATCCGCGCGGCGAGCAAAGCACGATTTTCAGCGGCGATTTCGCGAGCATTGGCAGCGATCCGGGGGCCTGGGCGCCGAGCAGAACCGGCGGAAAACAGGCGCACGCCATCGGCGTTGCGCATGGGTCGAACAGCTTAGGAATTGGGCCGGGTTTGCGGCCCTGTCAAGGCCGTCGCCCCTGCACTTTAGCAAGGCTCCTTGCGCGGGAAGCCCCGGACGGCATATATAAGCGGCAATTCCCGTCATCCTCGACGACCCGCCTTGCCTCAGGACGAATCCGGAGGGGCAAGGGACAAAGGAGATTTGCCCATGAGCAACGCACCGCTGATGCCGAAGGCCACCGCCGTCTGGCTGCTCGACAACACGGCGTTGACGTTCGATCAGGTCGCCGACTTCACCAAGATGCACGTCTTGGAGGTCAAGGCGATCGCCGACGGCGACGCCGCCCAGGGCATCAAGGGGATGGACCCGATTTCCAGCGGACAGCTCACCCGCGACGAGATCGAGAAGGGCGAAGGCGATCCGGACTACCGCCTCAAGCTCGCCGAGAGCAAGGTGGTGCTGCCGCAGGCCGCCAAGAAGAAGGGGCCGCGCTACACCCCGGTGTCGCGCCGCCACGAGCGGCCGAGCGCGATCCTGTGGCTGGTGCGCAATCATCCGGAGCTGAAGGACGCGCAGATCATGCGCCTGGTCGGCACCACCAAGACCACGATCGCGTCCGTGCGCGACCGCACCCACTGGAACGCCGCGACCCTGACCCCGATGGACCCGGTGACGCTCGGCCTGTGCTCGCAGCTCGACCTCGACTTCGAGGTGCAGCGCGCCGCCAAGGAGAAGCCGGCCGACCAGCAATATGGCGGCGCCACTTTGCTGCCGGCGTCCGAGACCACCCGCAAGGAAGCCGAATACGAAGCGGCGACCTCCGGCAAGAGCCAGGACGATCTCGACGTCGACGCGGTGTTCGCCAAGCTCAAGACCATCGGCGGCAAGAAGCACGACGACGAGGACGAAGACGGCGGCTTCTGAGCCGCCCACCCTCCCCGTCATCGCCCGCGCAGGCGGGCGAACCAGTATCCCTGAGCGCACGTTACTGACCGCAGGCGCTCTGCAATACTCCATCCTCCGCTTGCGCGGAGGATGACGGACCCGGCGCGTTGCGGCTCCGCGGCCGGCATCAGCGCAAAGCGCCCTCCCCACCCTCATCGTCATCGCCCGCTCCCCGCCTTGGGCCCATCGCGCATCCGCTCGCGGTCCTGCAGCCGCGCCAGCGCCTGATCTCGGCGGCGGCGCTGCAGGTTGGTGTACAGCGTGTCGATGATCTTCCACTGTGGCTCGGTCGGTGGCTCCATCGGCACCACGGCGCAGAGCATCGGCGTGCGGCAGCCGCGCGCCCGGCGGCAGTGCTTCACTGGGCAGCGCTTGTGCGCCTGCGCTTCATCTGCCAGCGCGCGCTGCAGCGCGCGGCGTGCCGCCAGCATGTCGATGTCGAGCCGAAGCTGCGCCCGCTCGGCGCTGGCTTGCTGCTCGAGCGCAACCAGCCGCGCGTGATCCCAGCTTCGTTGGTCGGTCGGCCAAGTCGGCATCGCTCCCTCCTGATGCTGATACCAGCGGGCGCGCGCGCATGCGGCGGCGTTGCCCGCAAAAGCCTTGCGTGAGTGGTGGGTTCAGGGGGCCTCCGGTCGGCCATCGGGCCGAGGGAGGTGGAGCGCCGAAAGACGCGCCTTTGGTAGTACCCGCGGCCTCATGCCTCGGATCGCCGAAGCGCGAGCGCCGCGGAAACGTCTTTCGACGCTCCACCGTGGCGACTTTTGGCTGAAGGACCGTTCTTCCGGGACACGGCGAGCTTGCGGGCTTTCCCCGGCCTCTACCGTACCCGTCCAGCCTCTGTCGCGGCGGCCGCTCGTAGTAGCGGCGGACGGCGACCCTCAGCCTCCCGGAGGTACAGGGCGACGTCCACCCCACACCCGCAGGCGCCACACCCCGCCCCGCGACGACCAGCGTCCCGGCAACGCGCCCCTCGATGGGGCGGGATGGATAGGAATATAGACTTATCGTCCAGACACGTCAATCACTCAATGCTCGGATAGGAAAATTCACACGCACGTGGTCTAATGTGGCACCGACGATCTAGCCGACAGAGAGCGATATGGTTGAAGTTATTTGGGGCAGTTCTTCCAAGCCCGCGTCATCGAGAAGGCTTGCTGAAATTCTGGAAGCTGCCGATGATTTAGAGGGAACGCTCTATATTGGCTACCCGATCCTGGGTACACCTTCAGGTGCCTTTCCGATAGATGCGACTCTTCTCAGCCCTGAGCACGGGATCATCGTATTCGATGTCGTGGAGGGACGAGATCCGACCGACTTCCAGCAGCGTCAGGACGAGATCTACACAAAAGTAAAATCACGCTTGATGCAATTTCCAAATCTCGTCCAGCGACGAGAACTCGGCGTCGAACTGACCGTTGCCACATTTGCTCCCGCAACGCTCGTTAAGCGCTTCGATGTCGGACCAGACTATCATCTTCTCGACAGCGCCTCCCTAAGAGATTTCATACCGACCATCTCTTGGGAAAACAAACAACTATACCCCGCACTCGCTTCCGCAATTCAATCACTTTCCACCATTCGACGAGGCAAAAAGAAACGCGAATCCGCCCGGCCTGATTCTCGCGGCGCAAAGCTTCGAAGACTGGAAGAAACGATTGCGAATCTGGACGTCAACCAAGGTGCAGCGGTAATTGAAACCGTGCCTGGCGTCCAGCGCATTCGAGGCTTGGCGGGATCTGGCAAGACCATTGTCCTCGCACTCAAGGTTGCTTATCTCCACGCACAAAATCCCGAATGGAATATTGCAGTCACGTTCAACACTCGTTCACTGAAGGGACAATTCGAACGTTTGATTACCAACTTCGTGTACGAGCAAACCAGCGAAGAGCCCGATTGGGACAAGATCGAGATCGTAAATGCGTGGGGAGCTCCGGGAAGCTCTGATAGAACAGGAATCTACTATAAATTCTGCAGAGCCAACGGCACAACCTACTTTGACTTTAAGTCTGCTCAGGAACGCTTTCCAGGGAAAGAATTCCAGGGAGCGTGCAGCTTAGCGCTAAAAGAAGCGATTAATCCGCAACCTTTCTACGACGCGATACTGGTCGACGAAGCGCAGGACTTCCCTCCGGAATTCCTGCGACTGTGTTATCGCTTCCTGAAAGAGCCGAAGCGCCTTGTTTACGCGTACGACGAACTTCAGAACCTCACTAATGCCTCCATGCTTCCACCAGAAGACATCTTCGGAAGGGACTCCCAAAATCGTCCGCTAGTATCATTGACGAACTCTTCCTCTGGCGAGCCTCGCCAAGACATCATCCTTGAAAAATGTTACCGGAACTCGCGCCCTATACTGGCAACTGCTCATGCTCTAGGATTTGGCATCTATCGCACCGCAGGGCTAGTTCAGTTCTTTGATCAGCACGACCTCTGGCTCGACGTTGGCTACGAGATAAAGACAGGAAGCCTGTCCGACGATCAGCGCGTATCGCTCCATCGAACCGACCGGACAAGTCCGAGATTTTTAGAATCTCACTCTCCCATCGACGACATCATCTCCTTCAAGTGTTTCGAAACGACTGAAGCGCAGGACGAGTGGTTAGCGGGCGAGATAGAGAAAAATCTCAAAGAGGACGACTTACTTCCAGAAGACATCGTTGTAATAAACCCCGACCCCCTGAAGACAAGAAAGGCCGTTGCGCGGGCGCGATCCCTTCTGTTCAAGAAGGAGATAAACTCAACATTGGCAGGCGTATCCTCTTCGCCCGATGTATTTTTTGAGAATGATGCCATAACTTTCACGGGCATCTTCCGAGCCAAGGGCAACGAGGCCGCGATGGTGTATATCATCAACGCTAATGATTGCTACGACTCTTACTTTCCTGTCCTTAGAGCTCGAATCCGCAGTCAACTTTTTACTGCAATAACGAGATCCAAGGCATGGGTAAGGGTTCTTGGCGTAGGCGCTGACATGAAAACCCTTGCGCGCGAGTTCGAAACGATAAAGCAGAACGACTTCTGCCTCAATTTTCAATACCCCAACGAACAGAAGAGAAAAGAATTGCATATAATCAACAGAGACATGACGCACGACGAGAAGAAGTCGCTTGTGCGCAATATCTCAGATTTGGGCAGAATACTTGACGAGATTGATCTGGGGACTGTGACGCTTGAAGACTTACCTCAAGACATCCAGAGCAAGCTCCAAAAGATTATCGGGAAGATGGTATGACGCCAAGAGCAACTGCATCAGAGATTAGCGCGATAATCACCAAGCTAATTGAGACGAGCCTGTCAGATCAACAGAACTGGCCATCCTTCATAAATTCGCGAGGCCTGACAGAGATTGGCATTCAAAATAATCCATCTCTAAGCATTGGCATGAAAAACATTCCTTACGAGGAAATTTATCTCACACTTCTTGCGGACAACGCATTCCACATCAAGATGCTCGACGGAGCCTTACTGCAAATGTGCTATCGATTTGCGGGCGATAGCATTCATAGCCACAGGTTATGCATGTTTCCGGCGCCTGATCTGGATAGCTTTGACAATCAACCCGACCTTTATCTGCAAGACGAACTTTATGGGGACATAGTCGGAAGAAATATCGTTCACTTTCCAATTCGCTTCGATTTTTGCATTGATGAAGCGCTGCACGTAGACGTTAAGCATCCAAAATCGCATCTAACCTTGGGGCAGTACCCCAATTGCCGCATCCCGCTTGCCTGTCCATTAACACCTGCGAGGTTCATTTCGTTTATTCTTCGAAATTTCTATCACACAGCTTTTTATTCAACTGGGCTAGAGACGATTGACTGCAGCCAATCGTTCCAAGAAACAATTACCTCCAATGAGAAGCTCATAGCGCATATTTTGGCGTAAACGCTGATCTGCTTCCGATCCTTGAAATCGCCTTCTCACGCATTTCTACTCTCACCTTTCGCCCATAGGGGGATTGGTGAAGCGTAATCCGCCCACCTGCCGGACGGCCTCCGCTTGTTCGTCATAGAAGTCATCCTTGCAAAAGATCCCGCGGTCGCTTCGCTCACGCGGGCTACGCTTGCTGCGGACCGACGACAGCGAGTACTTGCGCAAGTCGGTCGGCAACGCCCTGCGGGACATCAGCAAGAAGCACCCCGATCTGATCCGCAGCGAAGTCGCGACCTGGGATCTGGATCAGCACGGCGTTCGGCAAGTTCACAAGCTGGCGACGCGCCTGCTGACGACATCCTCAGCCGCCTGAAGCGCGTGAGGCGCGGAGACGACTAGCAAGCGTAGCCTGGATGAGCGAAGCGACATCCAGGTTTGCCGCTCCCGCATGTCGCTGCGCTCATGCGGGCTACCGACTTGAAGCGCGCCTTGCGCCGACGATTGGATCAACCGTAGGGCGGATGTGCGTAGCGTCATCCGCCGTCTTCATTGACACTGCACATCGTCGGGTTACGCCTCGGCTAACTCGCCTTACTTCTGCGCCAGCTTGCGCGCCGTCTGCAATCATAGCCCGCGCGACCGAAGCGACCGCAGGGTCTGGTGCGAGGACGCCTTCTATGACGAACAAGCGGAGGCCGTCCGGCATCGCTCGGGACGCCGAAAGGACGACCAGCACACCCGCGCCGGACACGGCTCGGACCGGACGCGATCTGGTCGATGCGATGCAGGCCTCGCCTTGTCGAGATGTCGAACTTATGCCGCGTCGGATGAGACTTCCGGTACGGGGCGTTGATCCGTTCGCGACATTCTCAGAATGACGTTTGGAGTCCGACGAAGCGGCCTGTCGCGATCTGTGGGCCTCGCTTCGTCCCGCGTTTCGCGACCCTCATGCGGACTCCACACTGGACTCACCACCTGCGTCGCCCTCACCCCAGCCCTCTCCCGCAAGCGGGAGAGGGAGCGCGCTGCGATCTGCGGCATGGCCCGTGCTTCAAGCTCAGAGGGGCGATCCTTGCCACAACGTCGAGATTCCGGGTTCGCTCGCTTCGCGAGCGCCCCGGAATGACCTGCTCAGCCTAACTCTACAATCCTCTCTCCACGTCATTTCGGGCCTGCGCGCCGGAGGCGCGCATCCCGGAAATGACGCCGGGAGAGGACGTCGTGCCGCGATACGCTGGAGCTGCGGAGCGCCCTTCCCCCGCGTCGCTGCCCCGCATTGACAGGGGCGCGCGGCGCGGCCGAGACTTCGCGGATGGCGTACTTATGGGTTCTGATTGCGATTCTGGTGACCGGCGGGGTGGCGGCGATCGTCAACGATACCGCCTATGGCGGCGAGCTGTTCGAATCCTCGACCGTGGTCAGCGTCGCGATGCTGTCGGCGCTGATGCTGTTCATCGGCCGCGGCATGCTGCGCGGAGCCAGTGCCGGCCAACGTCTCAATCACATCCTGATCTGGGCCGCGATCGCGCTCGCCGTGGCGGTGGCGTACCGGCTGCTGCATGTGCCGGGCTGAGGGCCGGTCGGCCCGCCTGCCTCGCCGATCCGCCGGGTCGCTCGCCGGCGTCGGCGCTCCGGAACGACGGGCGAGAGCCGGCGCAACGAGATTTGATGCGGCGCAAGGCGGGAGCGGGCACGGCGCTCCTGAATGGCGCGGAAGGATTGGCTGACGGCGCTGCGCCGTCTAAACCATCGCGGTGATGACTGAATCGGCGCAATTGTATCGATTGCTGTATGTCAGCGAAAATCGGATCGAGGGCGGTGTCGCGGATGTCGCCGCTGAAATCGAACGCATCCTCGACAGCTCCCGCCGCAACAACGACGCGTTCGACATCACCGGCGCGCTGATCTTCAATTGCGGCTTCTTCGCCCAGGTGCTGGAAGGGCCGCGCGATCATGTCGAGCGGATCTTCGAAGCGATCCGGCAAGACCGGCGTCACGGCAAGATCCAGGTGATGTCGGCCGCAGAGGTCGAGAGCCGGCAGTTTCCGAATTGGGCGATGGCCTATATCGGCCGCTCGCCGAGCTGGGAGAAGGCGCTCGGCTGGATCAGGACCGACACCCACTTCGCGCCCGACGAACAGTGTGACCGGCTGTTCAAGATCGTCATGGAAATGGCCTACGACGCCGAGCTGTCGCCCGATCGGACCTTCGCAGCGTCGGGCAAGAGCTGAAGCCGCAGCCGGACGCTGCCCGCGTTCTTAGAGCCTGACCGGAAATGCGGGCAGCAAATTCAAAAGGCTTTCATAAGCCGTTCAATTGACGATTAGTTTCGTCATGGCCGGGCTTGCCCCGGCCATCCACGCCTTTCTTGATGGTTTCGCTGCAAGACGTGGATGCCCGGCACAAGGCCGGGCATGACGGGTTGAAACGAACGTGCTTGATTTCATTGCCCGCATTTCCAGTCGGGCTCTCAGGAGCACGGTCTCAGCCCCGCGGACTCTGGGCGCGCAGGTAGGTCAGCAGCCATTGCGCCGCGGGGCCGAGCGGGCGTGCAGCGAGGTGCGCGGCGGTCATCACCAGTTGCGCGGTGCGATCCTCGAATTCGAGCGGCTGGATCAGCTTGAGCCGGCCGGCTTCGACATCGTCCGCCACCATATGGGTCGGCATGCTGCCCCAGCCGAGCCCGGCCAGCAGCATCGCGTGCTTGGTGCCGAGATCGGCCAGCCGCCAGGTCTGGGTCGACAGCACGCCGTAGTCGCGCCCCTCGGTCAGCGCCGAGCGGTCGGTGAGCACGAGCTGGACGTAGCGGCGCAGCACGTCGGTCGGGATCGGGCCCTCGATCGCGGCCAGCGGGTGATGCTGCGCCACCACCGGCAGGAGCTGGACGGTCGACAGCGGATAGCGCTTCAGCGCGGGCTGATCGCTGAACGGCTCCGGCACCAGCCCGATCATGCAGGTGCCGTTCAGCACCAGCTCGGCCGAGGCGCCGAGCGACTGCACGAAGATCCGCGGCGTCACGGTGGGGAAGGCATCGGTGAAGGCGCGCAGCGCATCGACCATCCGCGGCATCGGAAACATCGAGTCCAGCACCAGCGTCAGTTCCGATTCCAGGCCGCCGGCCAGGCTGCGGGCCTGATCGCGGAACGCCGCCGTCTCCTCGGCGATCCGCCGCGCCCGCGCCAGCAGCGCACGGCCGGCCTCGGTCAGCACCGGCCGGTACTGCGAGCGATCGAACAGCGCGACGCCGATCTGCCGCTCCAGCTTCTGCACCCCGTAGGTGACCGCCGACTGCGCCCGCCGCAGCTTGCGGGCGGCGCCCGAAAAGCTGCCTTCCTCCGCCACCGTGAGCAGGAGCTGGATCTGGTCGAGGGTGAGACCGTCATTCATCATCGAAATTTTAGATCAAGATCAGCAAGACTTCATCACTTTCTTCAGGTTGCCGGGGCTCTTAAGTCAGACCGACAGCCAAACTGGAGGACACTCATGATCCGACGTCACCTGCTGTTTCCGATCCTGGCCGCCGCGCTGGCGGTGGCGCCCGCCGCGTTCGCCGAGACCGCACCGAAGGCCGCCAAGGCCCCGGCGGCGAAGACCGAGCCGGTGAAGGTCGAGAGCGGCGCTTACGCGATCGACCCCGACCACACCCAGGTCGGCTTCGTGGTGTCGCATATGGGCTTCTCGGAATTCCGCGGCCGGCTCGGCGACGTCTCCGGCACGCTGCAGCTCGACGGCGCCGACCCGGCCAAAAGCAAGTTCGACATCAAGCTGCCGACCGCCTCGGTGAACACCCCGGTCGACAAGCTGACCGAGGAGCTGAAGGCCGCCGACTGGCTCGACGCCAAGGCGCATCCGGAGATCCTGTTCAAATCACAGAAGGTCACCGTCACCGGGCCGCGCCAGGCCAAGGTCAGCGGCGAGCTGACGCTGCACGGCGTCACCAAGACCGTGACGCTCGACGCCCGGCTGCACGGCGCCGGCGTCAACCCGCTGAACAAGAAGGTGACGGTCGGGTTCGATCTCACCGGCACGATCAAGCGCAGCGAGTTCGGCGTGACGAAATACGTGCCGCTGATCAGCGACGAGGTCGGCCTCGAGATCAGCGCCGCGTTCGAAAAGCAGAACTGATCGCTTTCGACTCTCCGCGCCCGTCGCATCCGGCGGCGGGCGCATCTCCCCTTGCCCTCGCAAAGAAACCATTCATGAGCACTGCGCTGCCCGCCCCCCATCTCGACCAGTTGTTCGTCCAGGCCCGCACCCATAATGCCTGGACGCCGAAGCCGGTCACCGACGACACCATTCGCGCGCTGTACGATCTTCTGAAATGGGCGCCGACCGCGGCCAACAGCAATCCGGGCCGGTTCGTGTTCGTGCGCAGCGCCGAGGCCAAGGCGCGGCTATTGAACAGCGTCGCGCCCGGCAATGTCGACAAGGTGAAGCAAGCGCCGTGCTGCGTGATCGTCGCCTACGACAGCGAATTCCACGACCTGCTGCCGGAGCTGTTTCCGGCGCGCGACATGCGCAGCGGCTTCGTCGGCAAGCCGGAGCTGATCACCGAGACGGCCAAGCGCAACTCGGCGCTGCAGGGCGCCTACATGATCCTCGCCGCCCGCGCGCTCGGGCTCGACGCCGGGCCGATGTCGGGCTTCGACCACGCCGCGCTCGATGCCGAGTTCTTCCCCGACGGCCGCTGGAAGTCGAACTTCCTGTGCAACATCGGCTACGGCGATGCCGACAAGCTGTTTCCGCGCAACCCGCGGCTTTCGTTCGAGGACGCCTGCCGGGTGCTGTGACGCGGCGGCTGAGCGACACGCCTTCCAATCAGGGAGATTGCGACGATGCCCCGTCAGCCCACCATCTTCCTGTCGCACGGCGGCGGCCCCTGCTTCTGGATGGAGCCGCCGCGGCGGTTCGGGCCGAACGCCTATGACGGCCTGCGCGCCTATCTGTCCGGCGTGCTGGCCTCGCTGCCGGCGCGGCCGCGCGCGATCCTGATCGTGTCGGGCCATTGGGAAGCCGCGCTGCCGACCGTCAGCACCTCGGCCGCTCCATCGATGCTGTTCGATTACTACGGCTTTCCCGAACACACCTACCGGCTGAGCTACCCCGCGCCGGGCGATCCGGCGCTGGCCGCGCGGGTGCAGGCGCTGCTCGGCAATGCCGGGATCGCCACCGCCACCGATGCGACACGCGGCTTCGACCACGGCGTGTTCGTGCCGATGCTGATCGTCGATCCGGACGCGCAGATTCCGGTGGTGATGCTGTCGCTGCAGCAGGACCTCGATCCCGTTCGGCATCTGGTGATCGGCGCGGCGCTGGCTCCCTTGCGCGACGACAACGTGCTGATCATCGGCAGCGGCAACAGCTTCCACAACCTCTCGACCTTCTTCGACGGACAGGTGGCGGAGTCCGAAGCGTTCGACCGCTGGCTCACCGACGCCGCGACCGCGCCGGATGCGGCGGTCCGCAACCAGCGGCTGGCGCAATGGGCCGGCGCGCCCGGCGCCCGCGCTTGCCATCCGCGCGAGGAACATCTGATCCCGCTGATGGTCGCCGCCGGCGCCGGCGGCCTAGATCCCGGCCGCCGCGTGTTCCACGACGCCATCGGCAATAAGCTCATCTCCGGCTACGCGTTCGGGTGACGCACCGAGTCCTTCCGGGGCACGCGCGCCGACGCGTGAACCCGGAATCACGACGAGCTCATGCACGCGACCGTCGCACGCTTCTCGGCATCTTCTTTCGTCACAACTGCGAGATTCCGGGTCTGCGTGCTGTCGCACGCATCCCGGAATGACGGCGGGTGGAGAGGCGCACGCGTGGCTCCACCCAGTCATTCCGGGGCGCGCGCGTCAGCGCGTGAACCCGGCGACTGTCTCATGTGTCAAGGGTCTTACCTTGATATGGCGTGTCGGCTTTGACGAGTGCGTTGGCTGTGACGAGCAGTTTTCGGGCGATTGCGATGAGCGCGACCTTTCCGGGTTTTCCTTGCAGGCGAAGGGCGTTGTAGTCGTCGCGGAGCTTGGGGTGGTGGCGGGCGGCGACCAGGGCGGCCATGTAGAGGGCGGCGCGAACGCAAGGACGTCCGCCGGCGATGGCGGCGCGAGGCGGTGCTGCGCCGGATTGGCTGACGTGCGGCGCGAGCCCTGCGAGGCTGGCGATGGCCTTGCGATCGCGCTGGCCGAGTTCGGGTAGGTCGGTGATGAGGAGCGTGGCCACCCGTTCGCCGATGCCGGGGATCGATTTGAGGATGTGAAGGACGCGGCGGAGTTCGGCGTCGTCGCCGATGCGCCTGGCGAGTTCGGCCTCGATGGCTTGGCACTGCGCCGACAACGCGGCGATCGCGGCCCGATGACTATCGAGCAGGAGCGTGCCACGGACCTGCTTCATCCGGGTCTTCTCCATCGCGATCATCTCGGTGAGCTGGCGGCGTCGGAGCGACAACGCTTTCAGCTCGAGTTGGGTGTCGGTGGGCAGGGGGCGCAGGGTCTCGGGCATAGTCAGAGCGAAGCGCGCAATCAGCCGCGCGTCCAGCCTGTCGGTCTTGGCGCGACCGCCTTCGGCCTCGCGGAACGCCTTGATCCGGCGCGGATTGACGATACCGACTTCGAAGCCGGCGACCGAAAGCGCTTTGACAAGCGGTTCGGCATAGGGACCGATCGCCTCCAGAACCACCCGCCTGACGCCGGAGCGTTCGAGGCGGGCGATGATCTCGGCGATGCCCTCGGCCAGATTAGGCATTCGGAAGGTCTGGCCCGACGGAGCCAGCGCGACATCGAGAAAACGTTGGCCGGCATCGACGCCGGCCGCAACCGCAAGCGGCACTGCAATCGTCATGGGCATCGGTCCTGTATGCGGGCGATCACCGCAACGGCAATGCCCGTGCGACTGTTCGATCAAGCAACACCGACAGAGGCGCCCGCACCGGGTTACGGCGAGATGATCGGCCGGGAATCTACCGAGCGGCCTCCGTCGTGCTGACTATGCACCAGCACCTCGCAGATACAGGAATCTCGATCGGACGAACTACGCGCCCCGCGGCGCCCAGACATGCACGCCCCACACGCCCTTGTGCGCCGGCGGGGTGCCGAGATAGTGCAGCGTCGGCATCTCGTCGAAGATCCGGCGCTCGCGCGGGTTCTTGTAGATCACGTAGTAGTCGGCGCGGCGCAGCTTCGCGAGATTGTCGCGCACCCGCTCCATGATCGGCTTGCCGAACGGATTGAACAGATACAGCACGAACGGCTGCTCCGGGAACGCGTAGGCGCCGGCGTCGCCGTGCACGATCGAGATGGTCCTGAAGCCGGCCGCCGCGACATTGGCCTTCGCGGTCGCGGCCAGCTCGCCCGCGAATTCGACGCCGACGCAGGATCTGAAGCCGAGTTCGGCGGCGACGATCAGCATCCGGCCCTTGCCGCAGCCGAGATCGACGAAGCGATGCAGCCGCGGATCGAGCCCGGCGAACGCCACCGCGTCGCCGAGCGCCGACGGATCGCTGGCCTGATAGCGCTCGCCGAAGCGGCGGCTGTCGTGCGCAATGGTCAGCCCGTGCAGTTCGACGGTGGAGCGGGTGTCGGTGCCGTAGCGGGCATCCCAATCGATGCTGCTCGCGGCGCGGTGGTCGCGCCCGGTCAGCAAGCCCCACATCTTCGACAACGACATCGCCTCGCCTCCCCGTCGTCAGCGTTTGGTCGATGTTGCGCAGGCCAGCGGCGGCGCTACGCTAGTCGGCGGGCGGCGCGATGTCGCTTGATTTCGCGCAAATCGCCTGCGCTGAAGCTTGCTCGGGGAGTTCATGCCGGACGACAGCGACACCGCGCCCAGCCTGCGGAACGCCGACGGCTGGACCGCGATCGGCGGCCAGGCCGGCTCCAACGCCGGCGGGCTGTACGCCGACCCGCACGGTCGCGCCTGGTATGTCAAAACCCCGCCGAGCGACGATCATGCCCGCAACGAGGTGCTGGCCAACCGGCTGTACCGGCTCGCCGGCACCAACGTCGCCGAGGTCGAGCTGGTGCGGCGCGGCGGCGGCCTTGCGGTCGCCAGCGCGATGCTGCGCGGCGCCTCGCTCGGCGAAGCGCTGGCGTTTCCGGACAACGGCGTCGCCGCCGAGGTGTGCGGCGATTTCGCGGTCGACGCCTGGCTCGCCAATCGCGACGTGCTCGGCGTCGATCTCGACAACGTGCTGGTGACCCGCGACCGCGGCGTGGTGCGGATCGACCAGGGCGGCGCGCTGGCGTATCGCGCCCGCGGCGCGCGCAAGACCGACTTCGGTCCCGAGGCGATCGAATTCGACACGCTGCGCGACGCCCGCGCCAACGCGGTGGCGGCCGGCGTGTTCGGCGCGATGAGCCGACCGGCGCTCGCCGCCTCGGTCGCCAAGGTGGCGCGACTGACCGAGCCCGCGATCGGCGCGGTGGTCCGCGAGGTGCTCGGCGACACCGGCGAGGCGCGCGCGCTGACCGCATTGCTGCTGGCGCGGCGCGACGACCTGATCCGCCGCGTCGCGGCCGGGGCCGGCGACACCGCCCGAGCCCGCGCCTTCGACACCATGGAGGAATGATGGCGCCGCTGCGCACCAGCCAGACCCATCCGCTGCAGATCGCCGAAGTGCGGGCCGGCCCGGACCACGGCCGCATCGGCATCACCTTCTGCCCGGGCAAGCACGATCATTCGGCGCTGACCGGCGGCTGGGCGCGCGATCTTGCCGCCGATCTCGACGCGATCCAGGCCTGGGGTGCGCAGGTGGTGCTCACGCTGGTCGAGCGGCGCGAACTGGAGCTGCTGAGGGTGCCGGAGCTCGGCGCCGAGGTCGAGCGCCGCGCCATGCAATGGCTGCATCTGCCGATCCCGGACTATCACCCGCCGACCGCGGAGTTCGAACGGCGCTGGGACACCGAGGGCCGCCTGATCCGGCAGCGGCTGCGCGCCGGCGACGACGTCCTGGTGCATTGCAAGGGCGGGCTCGGCCGCGCCGGCATGATCGCGGCGCGGCTGCTGGTCGAACTCGGCGTGCCGCCGACCACAGCGATCGCGCAGGTGCGTGCCGCGCGGGGCCGCGGCGCGATCGAGACCAGCGCGCAGCAGGCGGTGGTGGAGCGGGCGCAGCCGATGCCGTGAACGAGGCGGCGCGGTGCGATCCGCCGCAGCGGCGTTTTTCCGCAGTGCGGGACGGGGTCAAAGACGCTGTTCGCCCGATCCGCTAGATCCGCCGGATCGGGCGCAAAGCCGCGCCGCAACCGGATTCCTGCCGATGAACGACCTGCCGCCGCCGTCCCCGCCGATGCCGCTGATCCGCAAAGGCTTCCAACTGATCGAGAACGCCTTCCTGCTGCTGATCGGCACTTTCGCCGTGGTGGCGATGGCGCAGGAAGTCTACGAGACCGTGCTGAACGTCCGCGTCACGCTGAAAGAGCTGCTGCTGATGTTCATCTATGTCGAGGTGATCGCGATGGTCGCGGTGTACTACGAGAGCAAGAAGATCCCGATCACGCTGCCGATGTTCATCGCCATTACGGCGATCTCGCGGCTCCTCATCCTGCAAGGCAAGGACCAGCCGCCGGAGAACCTGCTGTACGAGAGCGGCGCCATCCTGATCCTGGCGATCGCCTGCGCGGTGATCTCCTATCGCCCGCCGCGGCACGGCAGCCACGATCCCGTTCTGGGCACGGCGCGGCGCGGAACGTCCGAGCGGGGCTAGCCGGCGGTGTGCGGTTGCCGATTTCCCGCTGCGGCCGCCCCGTTACGGACTGATGTCCGGAATGAACCGGACAACAGTCAGTGTCATGTCAAGTTGACAAGGGGGGTTGTCACGATAATGTGACCGAGCGAGAGAACGACGTGATCGGTACGCTGCCGCACACTTGGTGGCACGGACACGGAGGTCTCAACCGGGACCGAACGGGTCCGGAAGGTGGCGCGACAGCCTCGAGCGGCGGTCGCGAGCCCAACCGGATCTGGCGCCCCGGGCGCTGCTAGCAGCACTGACGCGTGCGAACCGCACGCAATGATCGAAGTCTCTCAGGAGGTTTTTTACAATGGCAGACGATCCGAACAAGGTCTGGCCGACCGGTCTGACGATCGCGGAGTCGGAAGAGCTCCACAAGCATGTGATCGACGGCACGCGCATCTTCGGTGCGATCGCCATCGTCGCGCATTTCCTGGCGTATGTTTATACGCCCTGGCTGCACTAAGGAGTATCGAACATGAATCAAGGTCGTATTTGGACCGTCGTGAACCCGGGCGCCGGCCTGCCGCTGCTGCTCGGCAGCGTCACCGTGATCGCGATCCTGGTGCACTACGCTGTTCTCAGCAACACCACCTGGTTCCCGAAGTACTGGAACGGCGCCACCGTCGCCGCCCCGGCCGCTGCTGCGCCGGCGCCGGCCGCTCCGGCCGCCAAGAAGTAAGCTTCTTACTTCGACGAAGCTGACAAGACGCCTGTCGGCGCCCCTCGTGCGGGGGCTCCGGCAGGCGTTTTGTTTTTGTCGCCGCATTGTCGCTGCACGAAGCGAGTGCGCGCGGAGCCGTCTCGCGGTTTTGGATTCGACCTAAACTGGAGCCATTCGAGGCGCCTTGTGCAACGGCGTTTGTTATTGTCCCGCAAGGGTTTTCGCGATTCATGAATTCGCCGTAACGGACTGCGAAATCCGCCCGCGTCACTGCAACTTCATCTGCGCTCCGCACTTGAGCCGCATTGGCTCGGCATGGTGCGCGCCGTAACTGAAGGAGACGACGATGACTGCCAACGAACCGCCGAAATTCGATCCCGAATACGTCGCGACGCTGCGCGAAGTGCTCGATATCGCGGTCGAGCAGATCGCGGCGGAGCACCGAACCCCGGCCACCAAGGCGATGATGGCGCAAATCATCGTGCAGAACGCGGCACGCGGCATCACCGACGCGCACGCGCTGGTCGACGACGCCGTCCGCGCCGGCGCGAGCGGCGCGCCGTAATCCACTCGTCACGCTTCATCCCCCACGCGCCGCGGCCTCCGCGGCGCGTTTTGATTCGGGGGATAGTGACGGCGCGAAAAACACCGCGCACGCGCCTTACCACCCACGGTCATTCCGGGATGCGTGCGAAAGCACGCAGACCCGGAATCTCGCAGTGTTCTGCGTACCGCGCGAAACTGTCCATTCGGGGCGACGCTCGCTTCTGACGTCATCCCCGCGCAAGCGGGGATCCAATATCCCAGAGAGCTGGTGATTGGCACGGACGCTCTGGAATACTGGATCGCCCGCCTGCGCGGGCGATGACGGCTGTTGTTATTTGCATGCGTCGAGATTCCGGGTTCGCGAGCTGCGCTCGCGCCCCGGAATGACTCGGGGAGAAGCCCGAGCAGTGAACGAACGCCACGCGCGCCCCTCTCCACCCGCCGTCGTTCCGGGATGCGTGCGAGAGCACGCAGACCCGGAATCTCGCAGTGTTCTGCGTGCCGCGCGAAGCTGTCCATTCTGGGCGACGCTCGCTTCTGACGTCATCCCCGCGCAAGCGGGGATCCAATATCCCAGAGAGCTGGTGATTGGCACCGAGGCTCTGGAATACTGGGTCGCCCGCCTGCGCGGGCGATGACGGGCGTTGTTATTTGCCGGCGTCGAGATTCCGGGTTCGGTCGCCAACGCGAGCGCCCCGGAATGACTCTGTAGGTCGAACCGCAACTTGAAGGAATGGAAGCACGCAGGCCCCGCGCAAAAAGGCGCGGGCGCCCTACCCTTGCTAACTACTCGCCCCACGCCTTGAACGCGTCGTTGAAAGCGCGTTCGCCGGGGCCGCCTTTTTCGATCGCGATGATGGCGCGACGGCCGTTGCCATAGACGATCGGCACGTCGAACCAGGAGCGCTCCTTGAGGAGTTGCAGGTTGCGCGAGCGATCGGCTTCGACGTTGCTGAGGCCGACCAGGAAGAAGCCGTCGGTGACCTTGACGGCGAGCCCGGCGAGCGGCGTGCCGCGCGACTGCTCGTTGGACTTCATCAGGATGCCCGGCACGTTGGACACCCCGCCGCCCTGGAAATCGGCCGGCAGGATGAAGGTCAATTCCGCCGTGTGGCTGGCAGGCAGCGACGTGTCGGTATTGCGGCGGAACGACATCGTCATCTTGAACTGCCGCTCCGGCACCTCGATGTCGGCGCGCACCGCGATGTCGCCGCCGCCCTTGGCGCTGGCGCCCTTGACCTGCTCGGTCTTCCACACCACCGAGCCGACATACTGCTTGCCCTTCGGATCGTTCGGATCCTCGTCGTACAGCACCACACGCTGCGCCACCGGCGCGGCCTGCTCGGTCGACGGCTGGCCGACCCGATCGGTGATCTTCGGCCGCTCGGTCGACGGCGCCGGGGTGGCGGGCGCCGCGGTCTGGGTCGAGGGCGAGCGCATCAGCGACATCAGACTCGACACCACGCCCGGTCCCCAGACCAGGCCGGCACCGATCAGCATCACCACCACACCGATCACCAGCGCGCTGCGGAGCGGGAATTTCCATGGCGCGCGGGGCGGCTTGCGCTTGGGCTCGGCCGGCGGCCGCATCCCGGCCGGCGGCGGCGCATAGCGCGCGGCTTCGTCGATCGATTCGTCGTAGGCGTAGGGCGCGTCCGGATCGGAGCGGTTCTCCATCGTCGGCTCGAGCCGATCGAATTCCGGCGACGGCGCGACGTTGGCGTAGGTCTTCCGCGCCGCGCGATTGGCCTGAGCCGCTGCGTTGCCGAGGCCGTCGAGATCGGCAGTGACGTCGCGGAAGCCGCGCAGGCCGGGCGAATTGGCCGGCGGCGGCGGCTGGTTCGGCGGCACACCGCGGCGCGGCGGCGTGGCGGGAGCACGGCCGGACAGCGGCGGCTCCGGCGGAATCGGCGGCGGATCGACCCGGAGGGTGCGCGACGGACGCTGCTCGGCGGGCTCTTCCGAAATCGGCTCATCGTCCGGCGCACGCGGGCGCACCGACGACGGCAACTCCGGCTCCGGCATCGAATTCGGCGCGGCGCCGCGATTGACCTGCGGCGGCGGATCGCCGGGACGGCCGAGCGGCCGGCTGGAGGCACGCAGCGCATCGCCCGGTCGCGGCGCATCGCCGGGACGGCCACGGCCCTTCAGCTCGGCGCGGGCGGCATCGCGGGCGCGCTGCGCGGCCTCGGACTCGACCTTGCGCACCGCCTCTTCGAGCGCCAGACGCTCGCGGGTGATTTCCGATTCGGTCAGCGGAGGCTGCACGCCGCGCAACTGGGCGATCAGCGCCGCACGCGCGCGTTCGTAGATCGCACGCCGCTGCTCGCCCGGAGCACTCGGGTCCAGGCTCGAAATAGCGCGTGCGATCAGCGGATAGTAATCAGCCATCTCGACTCAATTTACGATGTCTTTCGGTAACACCTTATTAAGCCTCGAACGGATTCTGCACCAGAATTGTATCTTCGCGCTCCGGGCTGGTGGACAACAAAGCCACCGGACAGCCGACCAGTTCCTCGATGCGGCGGACGTATTTGATCGCCTGCGCCGGCAGCTCGGCCCACGAACGGGCGCCCGCGGTCGGCTCCTTCCAGCCTTCGATGGTCTCGTAGATCGGCTCGACCCGGGCCTGGGCGCCCTCGCCGGCCGGCAGATGGTCGATCTCCTTGCCGTCGAGACGATAGCCGACACAGACCTCGACACTGTCGAAGCCGTCGAGAATGTCGAGCTTGGTCAGCGCCAGACCATGGATGCCGCAGGTCCGCACCGTCTGCCGCACCAGCACCGCGTCGAACCAGCCGCAGCGCCGCTTGCGCCCGGTGTTGACGCCGAATTCCTTGCCGCGGCGGCCGATCTCTTCGCCGATCTCGCTGAGGAGCTCGGTCGGGAACGGGCCGGCGCCGACGCGGGTGGTGTAGGCCTTGCAGATGCCGAGCACATAGCCGACCGCACCCGGGCCCATGCCGGTGCCGGTCGCCGCCTGCGCCGCCACCGTGTTGGACGAGGTGACGTAGGGATAGGTGCCGTGGTCGACGTCGAGCAGCGCGCCCTGTGCGCCCTCGAACAGGATACGCTTGCCCTCGCGGCGCTTGATGTCGAGCAGCCGCCACACCGTCTCGGCGTAAGGCAGAAGCTGCGGCGCCATCGCCATCAGGTCTTTCAGGATCGCGGCGCCGTCGAATTCCGGCAGATTGAAGCCGCGGCGCAGCGCGTTGTGGTGCGCCAGCAGGCGGTCGATCTTCTGCGGCAGCGTGTCCGGATCGGCGAGGTCCATCAGCCGGATCGCGCGGCGACCGACCTTGTCCTCATAAGCCGGTCCGATGCCGCGCTGGGTGGTGCCGATCGCACCGGCCTTGGCGGCGTTTTCGCGCAACGAATCGAGCTCGCGGTGCAGCGGCAGAATCAGCGTGACGTTCTCGGCGATGCGCAGATTGTCCGGCGAGATCGAAACGCCCTGCCCCTGCAGCTTCTTGACCTCGTCGAGAAACGCCTGCGGATCGAACACCACGCCGTTGCCGATCACGCCGAGCTTCGACGGCCGCAGCACGCCCGACGGCAGCAGCGCAAGCTTGTAGGTCTCGCCGTTGATCACCAGCGTGTGGCCGGCATTGTGGCCGCCCTGGAAGCGGGCGACGATGTCCGCCTGCTCGGAGAGCCAATCGACGATCTTTCCCTTGCCTTCGTCGCCCCACTGGGCGCCGACCACGACGACATTGGCCATTTCGAGAAGGTTCCCCTGCCACTCTACCGGATGAAGCACGATCGCGGCGCGCCGGTGGCGACGATGACCGATCGGGCTCGCGCGCCCTGGCAATCGCGACCGCGGCCGCTCGCACGCGAGGCACGGCACCGGATATCGGAAGCCGGCCTACGACGCAAGCGAAAGGCCCACGCTACGCCACTGCAACACATTGTATCCCCTCTGAAATCCGCCGCCGTCTGGGATGAGGGCAGCACCCGGCCCGCTGCGGCGCAGCGGCCGTCCCTGACCCAGGACAAGATACCGCTACGACTTCAAACGCGTGCCCGCAAACCTAGTGCCCGTCTGGCACCTTTGTGGACGGCGATGAAGCGTACCCCGATGGTATCGCCCTCCACCCGGACCAGCTCGCAGCGCCGATACGCCTTGCCGTTCGGCGTCAGCACCAGGAAGAATTCGCGCAGGTTGAGCCCGGCCATCGAGGTCTTCAGAATCAGCTTCGCGCCCGTCTGGGAGATGTCGGCAATGGCGCATTCGCGATGCCAGGTGCCATCGACGCCGATCATCACCGAATCGAGCGCGGCTTCGAACTTCACGCGCGGGTCTTTGCGGTCGCCATAGGTCACGCTCGGCTCCGTGCAATTCTTGGCGCCGCGACAGCGTCGTCGCAGCTAATCGTCTTGCTTTGAAATCCTCGAACCGACGGACCGACGAGCCGCCCAAGGACTCGGGCTCGACAACCGACGACCGGCTCCTGGAACAACTACCCCCATCAGTTGTGGCGGATCGTATTTCACAACCACTTCTGATTGGTAAAATCCGATGCAGATGTCGGGCATTCGCATTCACGATGCGTTGACCTTATCTCCGGCGCCGGGCGCCTTTCCTCTGGGTGACGAGGCCGACCGGTCGCGCCGTCCTGATCAAATCAGGACCGGCTCGGCGCACCTTGGGATTTGACGCGGTTCTTCAAGCGGGCTGGAGTCGCATTCACGCCAAGACGCTCCAGGAGACGACATGGACGGCATCAAGACCCAGGGACTCGACGTGCCCAAGCTCGGGCTCGGCACCTTCAAACTGCAGGGCAAGGACTGCCACGAGGCGGTGCTGACCGCGCTCGGACTCGGCTATCGCCATATCGACACCGCCGAGATGTACGCCAACGAGGATTTCGTCGGTGACGCGCTGGAAGACACCGACGTGCCGCGCGATCAGATCCATCTCACCACCAAAGTGTGGTGGACCAACCTCGCGCCCGACGCGATCCGCAAGGCGTTCGAGCAGAGCCTGCGCAAGCTGAAGACCGACTATGTCGACTTCTATCTGATCCACTGGCCGGCGCCGGACATGAATCTCGGCGCCGCGCTGGAGACGCTGCTGAAGATCAAGGACGAAGGCGGCGCCCGCGCGATCGGGGTGTGCAACTTCCCGGTGGCGCTGATGAAGCAGGCGGTGGACGAGATCGGCGCGCCGATTGCCTGCAACCAGGTCGAGTATCACGTGCTGCTCGGCCAGACCAAGCTGCTGCCCTATCTGCAGAGCAAACACATTCCGCTCACCGCCTACGCGCCGCTGGCGCAGGGCCGGCTCGCCTCCTATCCGGAATTGCAGCAGATCGCCGACAAGCACGGCGCCACCGCGGCGCAAGTGGCGCTGGCCTGGCTGCTGGAGCAGGACGGCGTGATGGCGATCCCGAAGGCGCGCAGCGAAGCCAGCCAGCGCAGCAATCTCGGCGCGCTGACCATCAAGCTCGACGATGCCGACAAGGCAGTGATCGCCAGGCTGCCGAAGACCCAGCGCTTCGTCACACCGGCGTTCTCGCCGGAGTGGGATGCGGAGTAACAGGCTTCCGCCGCGGCGGGCGCCGTCACCACACACCCGTCATTCCGGGGCGCTCGCGGCCAGCGAGCGAGCCCAGAATCCGGAGGTGCTGGCCGACCCGCGGTGCTCCATAGCCGCGAGATTCCGGGTTCACGCGCTGACGCGCGTGCCCCGGAATGACGGCTAGTGGCCAGCACGAAGTAACAGCAGCCGCGCGCGTCTTCACCACACACCCGTCATTCCGGGGCGCGCGTCAGCGCGAACCCGGAATCCGGAGGTGCTGGCCGACCCGCGGTGCTCCATGGCCGCGAGATTCCGGGTTCGCTCGCTGGCGCGAGCGCCCCGGAATGACGGCGTGAGGAGACATGATGGCGTTGCATTGCGTCGGCTTGCGTGCAGTGACAATGTGCGCGCGGCGCGCGAGGCCTCTCCGCGCTGTCCTGCTAACTCCCCCGAGTCCTCACCATGTCGAAATCCACCCGCGCCACCCAGATGCTCGACAAGCTCGACGTCGCGTTCAAGCTGCACAGCTACGACTATGACCCGAACGCCGAGGCGATCGGGCTGGCGGCTGCGGCGGCAGTGGGCGTCGAGCCGAAGCGGATGCTGAAGACGCTGATGGCCGAACTCGACGGCAAACCGGTGTGCGCGGTGATCGCCTCGGACAAGGAAGTCAGCATGAAGAAGCTGGCGGCCGCGCTCGGCGGCAAGAGTGCCAAGATGATGAAGCCGGCCGATGCCGAGCGGCTGACCGGCTATCATGTCGGCGGCATCTCGCCGTTCGGCCAGAAGAAGCGCGTGCCGGTGGCGATCGACGAAGCCGCGCTCGCCGAGACCACGGTGTATCTGAACGGCGGTCAGCGCGGCCTGCAGATCGAACTCGATCCGAACGCCGCCGTCGCGGCGCTCGGCGCCGTGGCCCGCCCGATCGCGGCGGATTAAGATCGCCATCCAATCGCCCCCGCATGCGCGCAATGCGTGCAGCCGGCTTGTGATCGGCGCGAAAACACGTATTGCTGTCGCAAACTCAAAGGGAGGCGGCGTTCGGCTCGTGCGGACACGGCGTGGCGTGCGCCGCCCTCAACCACCGAGCCGACCGATGACCACCACGACGCCCCCTGCCGAAGCGCACCGCTTCGGCTGGATCTCCGACCAGCCCTATCTGCTGCTCAGCCTGACCTCGCTGTTCTGGGCCGGCAATGCCATTGTCGGCCGCGCCGTCGCCGGACATTTTCCCCCGGTGACGCTGTCGTTCCTGCGCTGGGCCGTCGCGTTCATGATCGTCGCGCCATTCGCCTGGCGGCACCTGATCGCCGACTGGAAGGTGATCCGCCGCCATCTGCCGCTGATGGTGACGGTGTCGATCATCGGCATCTCGACCTTCAACACCCTACAATACACCGCCCTGCAATACACCACGGCGCTCAACGTACTGCTGCTGCAATCCACCGCGCCGCTGTTCGTGGCGCTGTGGGCACTGATCGTGCTGCGCGCGCGGCTGACCGCGACGCAGGCGCTCGGCATCGCCGCCTCGATGATCGGCGTCGTGGTGATCATCCTGCACGGCAATATCGCCGAACTCGCCGCGATCGAACTCAACCTCGGCGACCTTTTGTTCATCGGGGCGCTCGCCACCTTCGGGCTGTACACCGCGCTGACGCAGAAGCGCCCGCAGATGCACGCGCTGTCGTTTCTCTCCTTCACCTTCGGCTGCGGCGCGCTGTTCCTGATCCCGCTTCAAATCTGGGAGCTGACCACCAGGCCGCTCCCGGCGTTCGACTGGTCCAATGTCGGCGCGCTGCTGTATGTCGCGGTGTTTCCATCGATCCTGGCCTATCTCTGTTACAACCGCGGCGTCCGGCTGATCGGCGCCAACCGTTCGGCACCGTTCTTCCATCTGATTCCGGTGTTCGGCTCGGCGATGGCGATCGTGTTTCTCGGCGAGCAGCCGCATCTCTACCACGCGGTCGGCTACGCCCTGGTGCTGACCGGCGTCATCGTCGCGGCGCGCAAGCCGAAAGCGAGCTGAGCGGACGCCAGTCTCTCCTGGCTCACTTGGCGGGAATGTGAAACTTGCTGAAGGCTTCGCGGGTGCAGATGATCAGATGGTCGGCGCAGGCGTTGCGGCGATGCGGCTCGCACTGGCTGAGATAGTCCGGGGACTGCATCATCGTCACGAAGGCTTCGACCGAGGGATAGTAGACCAGCGAAACGTAGTCCCAGGCCGCCCGGTCGCCGCCGCCGAGCGCCAGGCCCTTGGCGTTGCCGTTCCACAGCAGCATGCCGCCGTGGGTCTTGATCAGCGCCACCTTCTGCGAACTGTAGCGCAAATAGGCGTCCCAGCCGGTGCCCTCGCCGTCGGCGGACTGCTCGTGAAACCGCATCAGGTTCACCATCACCACCGGCCCGGGATCGTCGCGCTCCAGCGCCGTCAACCCTTCGATGTTCAGTTCGTCGATCTTCATGTCCGCCCCGTTCGATCTCCAACGCCAGCATGCGCAGATCGCCGGCGACGTGGTAGCCGATTCTCTGCCGCGGCAGGCCGCGCCGCAGCAACGCTCGCACCCCCGCAGCGCATGGAACTCACTTCGGGGCGCAAAGCTCCACCGCGCATGCCAGCAATCCGCCGCGCGCCTCTTTTGCGCCGACGTGAATTGAGGCACCAAAGCCGAAATGGTTCCCTCGCGCCGGCTCTCGATTTGATCGCCTGGTCCCGCTCCACTTTCGGCTGGCTCGCCCACCAGCCCTATCTGCTGCTCAGCCTGACCTCGCTGTTCTGGGCCGGCAACATCGTGCTCGGCCGCGCGGTCGCCGGCCACGTGCCGCCGGTGACGCTGAGCTGCGCGCGCTGGGTCGGCGCGATGCTGTTGCTGCTGCCGTTCGCCTGGCCGCATCTGCGGCACGATTGGCGCAAGCTGCGGGCGCATTGGAAGCTGATGATCGTGCTGTCGGCGACCGGCTTCGCGATCAACAACGCGTTGTCGTATTGGGGACTGCAATACACCCAGGCGCTCAACGCGCTGCTGATGCAATCCTCCGGGCCGCTGTTCGTGGCGCTGTGGTCGCTCTTGCTGTTCGGCGTGCGGCTGACCTGGATGCAGGCGGCCGGCATCGCGCTGTCGCTGCTCGGCGTCCTGACCATCATCCTGCGCGGCGACTTCGCGGCGCTGGCGGCGATCGAACTCAACCGCGGCGACCTGATGCTGGCCGGCGCGCTGTGCGCGTTCGGGCTGTATTCGGCCTTGATGCCGAAGCGGCCGGCGACGCATCCGCTGTCGCTGATCGTGGTGACCACCGGCGGCGGCGCGCTGCTGCTGCTGCCGTTCGCGGCCTGGGAATACGCCAGCGGCGTGCGGCCGAGCGCCGACTGGCTGACGGCCGTCACCCTCGCCTATGTGGTGATCTTCCCGTCGATGCTGGCGTATCTGTGCTTCAACCGCGGCGTGGCGCTGATCGGGCCGAACCGCTCGGCGCCGTTTCTGCATCTGATGCCGGTGTTCGGCTCGGTGATGGCGATCGTGCTGCTCGGCGAAAAGCCGGAGCTGTTCCACCTCGCCGGCTACGCCATGGTGGTGGCCGGCGTGTTCATCGCCGCCCGCCGGTGACGAAACGCGCAGCCGTCAGGCCGCGCGCACCGTGTGCAGCAGCTTGCCGACTTCCAGCTTGAGCCGGTTGCTCTCGCCGGCGAGCGACTGCGCGGCATGCAGCACTTCGCCGGCCGCAGCGCCGGTGCCGCTGGCGCCGTGCTCGACTTCGACGATGTTCGACGACACCGCGTGGGTGCCTTCGGCCGCCTGCTGGATGTTGCGCGAAATCTCCCGCGTCGCCGCGCCCTGCTCTTCCACCGCCGAGGCGATGGTCGAGGCGATCTCCGACATCTTCTCGATGGTGCCGCCGATTCCCTTGATGGCTTCGACCGACTCGTGCGTCGCCGACTGGATGCTGGCGATCTGCTGACCGATCTCGCCGGTCGCCTTCGAGGTCTGCTCGGCCAGCGCCTTCACTTCGGCGGCCACCACCGCGAAGCCGCGGCCGGCCTCGCCGGCCCGCGCTGCCTCGATGGTGGCATTGAGCGCCAGCAGGTTGGTCTGCTGCGCAATGGTGTTGATCAGTTCGACGACGTCGCCGATCCGCGCCGCGGCCTGTGACAATTCTTCGACCCGATGGTTCGTATAAGCCGCCTGCTCCACCGCATCGGAGGCGATCTTCGCGGAGGCCTGCACCTGGCGGCTGATCTCTTCGACCGACGCGGTCATCTCCTCTGAAGCGGACGCCACCGACTGGACGTTGGTGGAGGCTTCTTCCGACGCGCCGGCGACCGTGACGGTGAGATGCTGGGCGCGCTCGGCATTGGCGTTCAGCGTCCCGGCGGAGGCTTCCAGCTCCGTCGCGGCGGACGACACCGCCTCGATGATCTCGCCGATCGCACCTTCGAAATCGTCGGCGAGCTTGTGCATGTCGGCGCGGCGCTGCGCGGCGACGATCGCGTCCTGGCGAATCCGGGCATCGGCCTCCTCCCGGGCCTTGGCTGCGGCGTGCACCTTGAGATCCTCGATCGCGTTCGCCATGTCGCCGATCTCGTCCTTGCGGTCGAGCCCCGGCAGCGTCAGATCGAGCTGCCCCTGCGCCAGCTTGTGCAGCGCGCCGCCGAGTTCGGCGAGCGGGCGCAGCACGCGGCGGAAGGTGATCCACAGGCTGATCACCACCAGCGCGCCGGCGGCGCCGAGCGCGGCCAGCGCCTGGATCAGCCGCGAACTGCTGCGGGCGGAATCCGCGGCAGCTTCGGCATCGGCCGCCCGGCCGATCGCGCCGGCGAGCTTGAGGATGGTCTCGACGCCGTCGGTGGCGCGCGCGATGTAGTCGCTGCCGCCGAGCGGATAGGCGCCGCTGTCGCCGGCAGCGAGCACGCTGCTGCGAACCTGCACATAGGTTCCGAAGTAATCAGTTTCGACGCCCCGAATCGCGTCGATCACCGCGGCCGGCGTATCGGCACGCTGCTTCAATGCGGCGATCATCGGCCAGGCCAGATCGATCTGTCCGCGGAACGCAGAGATCTCACCGATCTCCGCGGCCGTGAACTTGGACCGCGCGCTGATTTTGGCACCGAGATAAGCGCGCTCGCGCCCGGCGTTTTCGGCCATCACCGCCGCCAGATGCCGGAGCCGGATCATTTGCGCCAGTGCCACCGACGGCGGATCGGTCAGCGTCTCCAGCGTGCTGCGCAGCGAAGTGCCGGCGACATCGATGCTGCGGGTGATGATGCCGAAGGTGCCGCGCACCACCTCCGGATCGCGTGCGGACGCCGGCTTGGCAATCGCTTCATCCACGCGCGAACGCAGGGCGACATGGTCCTGCTGCGCGCGCTGAGCGTCGGCGATCGCAACGGCACCGGCCTTCATCTGCGGCACCTCGCCGATCAGCCGCATCGCTTCCACAAAGGCGGTGTCGCCGGAGATACGCGCCTTGGCGATGTCGGCTCGGCGCTCCGGGTCCGCGGGCTCCGGTCCGTTGAGCGCCGCGTTGCTCAGGCCCCGCTCCAGCGCCCACCGGCCGGCGCTCTTCAACAACAATTGCGAGATGCGATTGACCTCGACGAAGGCTTCGGACTGGTGGCGGCGGACGACCGCGTCGCGGGCTTCGAAACCGGCGAGCGTCATGGCGGTCGCCGCGAGCGTAACGACGATCAATGGCAGCAATACACGGATCTTGAGAGTCATCGCCGGCTCCTGTTGGCGCATGTCAGAACGAGCGACGGCGACGCGCGCCTGTTCCGAAAATGGAACAGGCCGCAGGAAATCCAGTGGTCCGATTTCGATGGTGGGGTTCGCCGTTGAACGCCGGGCATCACGCCAATCGCGGCGGATCGACACTACCTGTGCGAGTATCAATCTTCGTTAATCGCGGACTACGTATGAGTCCTCAGCGACGAAAGACGAAGGCCCTGTCGCTTGTTACTTACACCCTCAAAATACGGCGGCGCCGCCGTGCGAGACGGCGGCGCCGGGGTCGCTACCGCGACTGACGACAGCCAGGTCAGGCGGCGCGGATCGTGTCGAGGAAGCGGGCGACTTCGCGTCGGAGCAGATTGCTGTCGCCGGCGAGCGATTGCGCCGCCGCCAGCACCTGCGACGACGCACTGCCGGTCTCGCTGGCGCCGCGTTGCACGTCGGAGATGTTGCCGGTGACCTGGTTGGTGCCGCGCGAGGCCTGCTGGATGTTGCGCGAAATCTCCCGTGTGGCGGCGCCCTGCTGCTCGACCGCGGAGGCGATCGAGGCGGCGATCTCCGAGATGTGCCCGATGGTGTCGGTGATCTCCTTGATCGCCGTCACCGACTCGCCGGTGGCCGACTGGATGCCGCTGATCTGGGCGCTGATCTCGCCGGTGGCCTTGGCCGTCTGTTCGGCGAGCTGCTTGACCTCGGCGGCCACCACGGCGAAGCCGCGGCCGGCCTCGCCGGCGCGCGCCGCCTCGATCGTGGCGTTCAGCGCCAACAGGTTGGTCTGGCCGGCGATGGTGTTGATCAGCTCGACCACGTCGCCGATCCGCGTCGCGGCCCTGGCGAGCTCGCCGACCCGATCGTTGGTGGTCTGGGCCTGATGCACGGCTTCGGACGCGATCCGCGACGACTCCTGCACCTGCCGGCTGATCTCGTCGACCGACGCCGACATCTCCTCGGTGGCGGTGGCGACGGACTGCACGTTCGACGAGGCCTCTTCGGACGCCGAGGCGACCATCGAGGTCAATTGCTGCGAACGTTCGGCGGTGGACGTCAGTTTGCCGGCCGAGACTTCGAGTTCGGTCGAAGCGGACGACACCGTTTCGACGATCTTGCCGACCGCGGATTCGAACTTGTCGGCCATGTCGTTCATGTCGCGCCGGCGCGCCAGATCGGCGCTGGCCTGATCCTCCGCACGCTGCGCGATACTGCGCTTGAGCTCGCCCTGCATGGTGCGCAGCGAGGATGCGAGCACGCCGACCTCGTCGGCCTGTTCGATCGCCAGCTTCTGGTCGAGGTCGCCCTTGGCGATGCCGTCGGCGAAAGTGGCGCAGTCGCCGATCGGCCGGGCGATGCTGCGGGCCGCGAAAGCGATCACCGTGATGGCGAGCACCACCACCAGGATGCCAGTGCCGAGCTGCCAGAACATCGCCGAGTTGGCGCGGTCGTTCAGCGCGGTGTCGAGTTCATGGGCCGAGGCCAGCACCACGCTGCGCGGCACCGAGATCAGCACCGACCACGGCGTCCCGGTGCGCCCCACGGAGATCGGCGAGTAGATCTCGACATTCTCCCACTTCGGATCGTCGAGCACCACTCCCTTGCCGTCCTTGACGATCGCCTGGCTCTCCGACCAGCGCGGATCGGCGTTCGACGCCGCCTTGCCGATCGATTCCGGATTGGCGCTGTTGGCGACGATCAGGCCGGTGTCATTGAGGATCGCGACCTTGCCCTTGCCGCCGAACAGCGAGCGGTTGGCCTGGGCGGCGAGCTTCTGCACGAAGTCGAGATTGTAGTCGGCGCCGGCAACGCCGACGAACTTGCCGTCGATCTTGATCGGCACCGACATGGTGGCGAGGAACACCGCCTTGCCTTGCACGATGTAGGGCAGCGGACCGAGGATGTTCTCCTTGCCGGTCGCCTTCGGATTGATGAACCAGGCACCCTTCACCAGACCGTTCGGATGCCGTTCCTGGCTGTCGTATTCGACCAGCGGCTGCAGCGCGATCGAGCCGCTGGCGCTGCGGGTCCAGTAGGGAAGGAAGCGGCCGGTGTTGTCCGACCCCATGGTCTGGCGACCCTTGAACGCGACGTCGTTGCCGTCGAGAGCGTTCGGCTCCCAGGCCGAGTAAGTGCCGTTGAAGCCCGGGTTCTGCTCCAGCGTGTTCTTGAGCACCGCGTTGAGCTGAAGCCGGCGGTTGCCGTCGGTGGTGCCGGCGTTGTTGGGATCGGCCAGCACTTCGAACGCGTGCGCCATGTTCCGCGCGGAATCGAGTCCGAGGTCGAGTTCGGCCTTGATCACCGCGGCTTCGGAATTGGCGCGGTTGAGCAGGCTTTCCTTGGTCTGCTGATCGACCAGCTTCATCACTTCGGCGGCAACGTAGCGATGGGTGCTTTGCGCCGACAGCACGCTGTAGCCGATCAGGATCAGGCTGGCGCCGGTCAGGCAGAGGCCGGCGACCAATGCGATCTTGACCTGAATTTTGCGGATGGACTTGAACGAGAACGACATGAGGAACTCCTGGGAGAGCCTCAGACTGATCGTCCGCCGTATGGAATCTCTTAAGCAAAAGCCTCGTGCGGTTACGAGGAAACCGGACGACCGACTACAACTTAGGTCGCACTCGACGATCCGCGGCGGGACTACGCACCGCCGATCAGGATGCCGACGCCGAGCACGATGACGCCGCCCAGCACAATCTGGAACACCGCGTGCAGGAACGGCGTGTCCATGTAGCGGGCGCGGACGTAGGCGATCACCCACAGTTCGACGAACACCACCAGCGCGGCGATGCCAGTCGCGATCCAGAACGCGTTGGCCCAGCTATCGGGCACCAGATAAGGCAGCGTGTGGCCGAGGCCGCCGAGCGTGGTCATCAGTCCGCAGATGCTGCCGCGCAGCCAGGGCGAGCCGCGACCGGTCATCGAGCCGTCGTCGGACAGCGCTTCGGCGAACCCCATCGAGATCCCGGCGCCGATCGAGGCGGCAAGACCGACCAGGAAGGTCGGCCAGTTCTGGTGGGTGGCGAAGGCGGCGGCGAACAGCGGCGCCAGCGTCGACACCGAGCCGTCCATCAGGCAGGCGAGCCCGGGCTGAACATATTGCAGCACGAACATCCGCCGCGCCGCGTGATCCTCGGCGCTGCGGGCATCGGGAGTGAGAATCTTGTCGGTGAGCTGCACCGCGCGCTGCTCGTGGCGCTTTTCGAACTCGGCGAGATCGGTGAGCAGCTTGCGGATGTGGACGTCGGTGGCGCGTTCGGCGGCGCGCTCGTAGAAGCGCTGCGCCTCGAACTCCATCGTCTCGGCCTCTTTGCGGATGCGGTCGAGCGGCAGGTTGCGGGTCAGCCAGATCGGGCGGCGGCGGATGAAGCCCTTGACGTCCTGGCGGCGGATCGGCGGCAGGTTGGGACCGAACCGCTCCTCGTACATCCGCAGCAGCATGTGGCGGTGGCCCTTTTCCTGCTGGGCCATCTCGGTGAACACCCGCGCCGAATCCGGATAGCGTTCGGCGAGGTCTTCGGCGAAGGCGAGATAGATCCGGCTGTCCTCCTCCTCGCTGGCAATCGCCACCGCCAGGATTTCGCGTTCGGTCAGCTCGGAAAACGCCTTCATCGCACTGCTCTTTAATTTAGAACGCTTCTAAATAGGCTTGCGCCCCTCGACTGTCAAAGCCGCGGCATCGACCCGCTACCAAATCGTCGCACCGACAGTCATCGCTGCTTCATCGATTCGTCAGGCCACTGTGACGTCGCGCGGCCACAAGACCGCTTTCCATCACAGGAGGCTGTTTCATGCGAAAACTACTGCTCGGTTCGGTCGCGGTCTTTGCGCTGGCGACGTCCGCCGCGCTGGCGCAATCCGAAGGCGAATTCCCCGCGACCCTCGCCGGTCACGCGATGCTGCCGGCGGCGTCGTTCATCGACGCGCCGCAGGACGCGCCGGACGATCTGAAGACGTCGGGCAAGTACACCACCGGCAAGCGCATCGAAGCGCTCGGCAGCATCGAGGGCAAGTCCAACGGCCGACCGACCGGCGTGTCGCTGCCGTTCAAGGGCCAACCGCTGCAGGGCCACTCCGGCATCAAGAAGATGGATGACGGCAGCTTCTGGGTGCTGACCGACAACGGCTTCGGCTCGCGCTACAATTCGGCCGACACCATGCTGTTTCTCAGCCATCTCAAGATCGACTGGGCCGGCGGCAAGGTCGACCGCATCGCCACCGTGTTCCTGCACGATCCCGACAAGAAGGTGCCGTTCCGGATCGTTCACGAGAACACCGACAAGCGCTACCTGACCGGCGCCGACTTCGACCCCGAGGGCTTTCAGATCATCGGCGACCGCATCTGGATCGGCGAGGAATTCGGCCCGCATTTGATCGAGGCCGACATGGCCGGCAAGGTGCTCGGCGTGTACGAGACCACCGCGGACGGCAAGCCGGTGAAGTCGCCGGATCATTGGTCGGTGCAGTCGCCCGGCGCGCCGGGCGCCAGCTACAACGCCGCCGTCAACCTGAAGCGCTCCAAGGGCTATGAAGGCTTCGCCGCCTCCAAGGACGGCAAGTTCCTGTACGGCCTGCTCGAAGGCCCGCTGTGGGACGCCGACAAGAAGGACTGGGAAAAGTCGGGTGGCAAGGAAGCCGCGCGGATCCTTGAATTCGACGTCGCGCAGAAGAAGTTCACCGGCCGCTCCTGGACCTACGTGTTCGAGCAGAACGGCAACGCGATCGGCGACTTCAACATGATCGACGACAGCCACGGCCTCGTCATCGAGCGTGATAACGGCGAAGGCACCAAGGACAAGGCCTGCCCCGAAGGCAAGCCGGGCACCGACTGCTTCGCCGATCTCGCCAAGTTCAAGCGGATCTACAAGATCGAACTCACCGACGCCGGCGCCGGCAAACCGGTGAAGAAGATCGGCTTCATCGACCTGATGAAGATCCGCGATCCGGACAAGAAGGCGAAGAAGCCGCTGACCGACGGCGTACTGGCGTTCCCGTTCTTCACGATCGAGAACGTCGACAAGGTCGACGACCGCCACATCATCGTCGGCAACGACAACAACCTGCCGTTCTCGACCAGCCGCGATCCGAACAAGGCCGACGACAACGAGTTCGTGCTGCTCGAAGTCGCCGACTTCCTCAAGGCGAAGTAAGCGTCACAGCCGACATAACCACTGCGTCGTTCCGGGGCACGCGCATCAGCGCGTGAACCCGGAACCTCGCGGTGACGATCCACGCGTTGCTTCAACATCTCCAGATTCCGGGTCTGCGTGCTGCGCACGCATCCCGGAATGACGTCGCCCGGGAGTGAGCGCCCGCTCCTAGCCCCACGGCAAACCAACCACCGCCGTCGTTCCGGGGCACGCGCATCAGCGCGTGAACCCGGAACCTCGCGGTGACGATCCACGCGTTGCTTCAACACCTCCAGATTCCGGGTCTGCGTGCTGCGCACGCATCCCCGAATGACGTCGCCCGGGAGTGAGCGCCGCTCCTAGCCCCACGGCAAACCAACCACCGCCGTCGTTCCGGGGCACGCGCATCAGCGCGTGAACCCGGAACCTCGCGGTGATGATCCGAGGCGTTACTTCAACACCTCCAGATTCCGGGTCTGCGTGCTGCGCACGCATCCCGGAATGACGTCGCCCGGGAGTGAGCGCCCGCTCCTAGCCCCACGGCAAACCAACCACCGCCGTCGTTCCGGGGCACGCGCATCAGCGCGTGAACCCGGAACCTCGCGGTGACGATCCACGCGTTGCTTCAACACCTCCAGATTCCGGGTCTGCGTGCTGCGCACGCATCCCCGAATGACGTCGCCCGGGAGTGAGCGCCGCTCCTAGCCCCACGGCAAACCAACCACCGCCGTCGTTCCGGGGCACGCGCATCAGCGCGTGAACCCGGAACCTCGCGGTGATGATCCGAGGCGTTACTTCAACATCTCCAGATTCCGGGTCTGCGTGCTGCGCACGCATCCCCGAATGACGTCGCCCGGGAGTGAGCGCCGCTCCTAGCCCCACGGCAAACCAACCACCGCCGTCGTTCCGGGGCACGCGCATCAGCGCGTGAACCCGGAACCTCGCGGTGATGATCCGAGGCGTTACTTCAACATCTCCAGATTCCGGGTTCGCGCCTGTCGGCGCGCCCCGGAATGACGTTGTGATAGAAAGGCTCGCTTACGGCAATCGAAGCGGCGCCCGTCTTCACGCCGGCGGCGACATCCAGCGCGTCAGCCGTGCGAACACGCCTTTCGGCGGCAGCGCCGGCGGGGTGTCGTCGGCGGATTCGAGGCGGCCCAGAAACTGTTCGAGAAACAGCGCATCAGAGGTTTCGATCACGACGAAATCCCCATCGCCGGTCGACACCGTGTAGACATAGCGCAGGCCGCCAGCCCGCGACGTCAGGCCTGCGCCGGCCAGATCCTTGGCGATGCTGACCCCGTCCGGATCGATGTCGCGGGCGATCAGCGCACGCGTCAGCCACGCCAGATTGCCGACGAATTCAGGTTCGAAAGCGACGGTGCCTTGCAACATCATGGGCATGCGCTGCCTCTCGTCCTTCACGCATCCCCCCAGCAGAGAATTGTCGGCGCTGGAGGCCAAAAGGTTCAAGCCCGCCGCACGATCAGGCGGCGCGGATCTTGCGCAGGAAGTCGTCGACTGCCGATTGCAGCGCACCCGACTGGCTGTCGAGCGCCCGGGCATGCGACAGCACGTCTGAAGCCGCGTCACCGGTCGCCTGAGCGGCTGAACTGACGCCGCCGATATGTTCGCTGATCTCGCTGGAGCCGGCCGCCACCGACTGGATGTTTCGCGCGATCTCCTGGGTTGCAGCGCCCTGCTGCTCGACCGCGGTCGCAATCGCCACGGTGATCTTGTTGATCTCGCCGATCGTCGCGGTAATGCCCCCGATCGACTCCACCGCGCTCGCGGTCGAGGACTGCATCGCTGCGACCTGAGCGGAAATCTCTTCGGTCGCTTTCGCGGTCTGGCTCGCCAGCGCCTTCACCTCGCTCGCCACCACCGCGAAGCCGCGGCCGGACTCGCCGGCCCGCGCCGCCTCGATAGTGGCGTTGAGAGCCAGCAGATTGGTCTGCGACGCGATCGAATGGATGAGCTGCACCACCTCGCCGATCTTCTCGGCGCCGACCGAGAGCTGCATCACCGTCTCGTTGGTCTGTTCGGCATCGCTCACGGCCTTGCCGGCGACCGAGCGCGACTGATCGACCTGACGGGAGATTTCCTGCACCGAACTCGAGAGCTGCTCGGAGGCCGATGCCACGGTGCCGACCATTTCGGATGCGGAATCGGACGCGGCACCGACCGCCGCCGCGCGCGTCGAGGCGTCCGCCGCGGTCGAGGTCATCGACTGCGCGGTCGTTTGCATCTGCCGGGTGGCGTCAGCGACGTTGCGTACCACGCCATGAAGGCTTCGCTCGAAATCGTCGGCAATGCCCTGCATCAGTGCGCTGCGCTCGGCCGCGGCGCGGCGCTGCGCTTCCTGCTCCTGCTGCTCGAGGCCGCGGATGCGGATCGCGTTGTCCTTGAACACCTGCACGGTCTTGGCCATCGCGCCGATTTCGTCGCCGCGGTCGACGCCGGGGATCGGCGCGTCGAGCTGACCTTCGGCCAGCGCCGTCATCCGGGTGCCGAGCGCGCCGAGCGGCTGGGTGATGCTGCGGCTGATCAGCCAGGCGACCAGGGCACACACCACGCCGATGCCGACGATGACCACGCCGAGCCAGGTCAGAAGCGGCTTCAGCTTGGCGTTGATGTCCTGCAAGTACACGCCGGTGCCGACGAACATGTCCCAGCCGGGAATCGCGGCCGCGTAGGAGATTTTGCGCAGCAGTTCGGTGCTGCCCGGCTTCATGAATTCGTAGATCAGCGTCACGTCGCCCTTGGCGGCGACGCCGTCGCGCAGCTCACGGACGATCTTGCGACCGGCGGTCTCGACGTCGATACGGTTGGTGCCGATCATCTTCGGATCGGCCATCAGCACGGTGGTGCCGTCCATCTTATAGGCGAAGAAGTAACCGTTGGCGCCGTCATAGGTCATGTTCTGACTGCGCTGCTGGAACTCGGCGATCGCCTGCTCCTTGGTGAGCTTGCCGGCCGCAACCTGCTTCTGCAGCCCGATCGCCATGTTCAGCGCGGTCTCGACCAGCGCCTTGGTCTGCTCGAACCGCTCGTTGCGCATTTCCCGCTGCAGCATCGACGCGGCGAACAGACCGGACGCCAGGAGGCCGAGCATTGCGACGGCGACCAGGATCCCGAGCTTCGGCGTGATCCGCAGATTGGTGAACTTCACAGCAAAGGACTCCTGCGCATTCAGAACGATGTGCAGGGAGTGTTACGGCCACAGAGTCTCCAATCAGTTTATAAGTTCCCTCGTAGGAACCCGAGGGTCGGACGCCGGCCTGCTTGTTGGAATGAGCGCGGCGCTCCGAAAGCGCTCGGTCGATGAGCGCGCTCTCACAGATACAAACGCCGAGCCCCGGGCAGACCGTCGGATCTGCCCGGGGCTATGTGATCAGCCGAAGCTGCGGCGGCTCAGGCGGCGCGGACCTTGCCGAGGAAGTCGTCGACCGCGCGGCGCAGCTCGCCGGACTGGGCGTCGAGTTCGCGGGCATTCGCCAGCACCTGGCCGGCTGCCGAGCCGGTGGCGGTCGCCGCTTCGGTGACACCGCCGATATGCGTGCTGATCTCGCTCGAACCGGCCGCCACCGACTGGATGTTGCGGGCGATCTCGCGGGTCGCGGCGCCCTGCTGCTCCACCGCGGTCGAGATCGCCATGGTGATCTCGCTCATTTGCGCAATCGTCGCGGTGATGCCGCCGATCGACTGCACCGCATCGTTGGTGGAGGATTGCATCGCCGCGACCTGCGCCGAGATCTCCTCGGTCGCCTTGGCGGTCTGGCTGGCCAGCGCCTTCACTTCGCTGGCCACCACCGCGAAGCCGCGGCCGGATTCGCCGGCGCGGGCGGCTTCGATGGTGGCGTTGAGCGCCAAGAGATTGGTCTGCGACGCGATCGAGTGGATCAGTTGCACCACCTCGCCGATCTTCTCGGCGCCGGTCGCCAGCAGCTTGACGGTCTGGTTGGTGAGCGCGGCGTCGTCGACCGCCTTGCCGGCGATCTCGCGGGACTGTTCGACCTGGCGCGAAATCTCGGTCACCGATGCCGACAGCTCTTCGGCGGCGGACGCCACCGTGCCGACATTGTTGGAGGCGTTGGCCGACGCCGACGACACCGTCGCGGCGCGGGCGCTGGCGTCGGTGGCGGTCGCGGTCATCGACTGCGCGGTCTGCTGCATGCCGGCGGTGGCGGTGGCGACCGACTGCACCACGCCGTTGACGCTGTGTTCGAACTCGTCGGCGAGCCGCTCCATCGCAGCGCGGCGTTCGGCTTCGGCGCGCTCCTTGACGGCCTCCTCGGCCCGTTCGAGGTCGCGGATGCGCAGCGCGTTGTCCTTGAACACCTGCACGGTCTTGGCCATCTCGCCGACTTCGTCGCCGCGCTCGATGCCGGGAATCGGCTGCTCCAACTGGCCGTCGGCGAGCGAGGCCATCCGGGCGCCGAGCCGACCGAGCGGGCGGGTGATGCTGCGGGCGATCATCACGGCGAACAGACCGGCGACGATCGCGATCGCGAAGATCGCGCCGCCGAGAGTCCAGAAGATCGGCTTCAGCTTGGCATCGATGTCGTCCAGATAGGCGCCGGTGCCGACGAACATGTTCCAGCCGGGGATCGCCAGACCGTACGACACCTTGCGGACGTTCTCCTCGGTGCCGGGGCGGCGGAAGTCGTAGTACAGCGTGACGTCGCCTTTGGCGGCGACGCCGTCGCGCAACTCGCGCACCAGGTAACGGTCGCCGGTCGGGGTGTTCATCCGGTTGGTGCCGACCGCCTTCTTGTCCGGGGTGGCGATGGTCACGCCGTCCATGGTGTAGGCGAACAGGTAGCCCTGACCGTTGTCGTAGGTCGCCATCGCGGCAGCGCTGGCGAACTGGGCCTGGGCGGCCTCCTTGGTCAGCTCGCCGGCATCGACCTTCTTCTGCAGGCCGACCGCGAGATTGCGGCCCATCTCGGTGATCGCCTTGGCCTGCTCGAACCTCGCGTTGAGCATCTCACGCTGCATCATCACACCGGCGAGAATGCCGGCCACGCACAAGCCGATCAGGGTACCTGCGACCAGCAGGCCCAGCTTCGGAGTAATTCGAAGATTACTGAACTTCACGGACTTCTCCCGACATGCGACGCCGCGCGAGAACTTTGCGCCTCGTACAACTACGCGGGAAATCTTCCCGGACGGTTACTGCAGCGCACGCAATCATCCATTTTGCGAACTTGTCATCCACTTCGCGCGCGGCGTGCAAACAAAAGCCCTCCCCCCGTTACCGGGGAGAGGGCTTGATGTCGTCGTTCTCGGGATCAAGCTGCAGAGCTGAGCTGCTCCACAGCGGTACGATTCGACCTTTCGATCAGAACGTCAGCGCCTTGACCTGCTTGACCTGCGGCAGCGCCTGCACCTTCTCCAGCACCTCGGCCGGAGCCGGACCGTCGATCGTCACCAGCGCGATGGCGTCGCCGCCTTCGGTGTGACGGCCGAGGTTGAAGGTCGCGATGTTGACCTTGGCGTCGCCGAGCAGGCTGGCGAACTTGCCGATGAAGCCCGGCTTGTCCTCGTTGGTGACGTAGATCATCGAGGCACCGAACTCGGCGTCGACGCGGATGCCCTTGATGTCGACCAGGCGCGGCTTGCCGTCGGCATAGACCGTGCCAGACACCGACCGCTCCTGCTTCTCGGTGGTCACCGTCAGGGTGATCAGGCTCTCATAGTCGCTCTCGGCGGCGCGGACGACTTCGTCCACCACCATGCCGCGCTCCTTGGCGATCACCGGCGCCGAAACGACGTTGATGTCGCCGAGCATCGGGCGCAGCAGGCCCGACAGCACCGCCGAGGTCAGCGCCTTGATCTTCATCTCGGCCACTTCACCCTCATAGGTGATGGTGACCTTGGTGATGCCGGTCTCGGTGAGCTGGCCAGCGAACGAGCCGAGCTTTTCGGCGAGTTCGATGAACGGCTTCAGCTTGGGGGCTTCTTCCGCGGTGATCGACGGGAAGTTGATCGCGTTGGTGATCGCGCCGGTCAGCAGGTAGTCGCTCATCTGCTCGGCGACCTGCAGCGCGACGTTCTCCTGCGCTTCCGTCGTCGAGGCGCCGAGATGCGGGGTGCAGATCACGTTCGGCAGACCGAACAGCACGTTCTTGGTGGCCGGCTCTTCGGAGAACACGTCGAACGCCGCACCGGCAACCTGGCCGGACTTCAGGGCTTCGGCGAGCGCATTCTCGTCGACCAGACCGCCGCGGGCGCAATTGATGATGCGGACGCCCTTCTTCATCTTGGCGATGGCTGCCGCGTCGATGATGTTCTTGGTCTTGTCGGTGAGCGGGGTGTGCAGCGTGATGAAGTCGGCGCGCTTGAAGATGTCTTCGAGCTCGACCTTCTCGACGCCGATGTCCTTGGCGCGCTCCGGCGACAGGAACGGATCGAACGCGATCACCTTCATCTTCAGGCCGAGGGCGCGGTCGGCGACGATCGAGCCGATGTTGCCGCAGCCGATCACGCCGAGGGTCTTGGCGGTGATCTCGACGCCCATGAAGCGGTTCTTCTCCCACTTGCCGGCCTGAGTCGAAGCGTCGGCGGCGGGGATCTCACGGGCCAGCGACAGCATCATGGTGATGGCGTGCTCGGCGGTGGTGATCGAATTGCCGAACGGGGTGTTCATCACGATGATGCCCTTGGCGGTCGCCGCGGGAATCTCGACGTTGTCGACGCCGATGCCGGCACGGCCGATCACCTTGAGCCGGTTGGCCTTCTCCAGGATCTTGGCGGTCGCCTTGGTGGCCGAGCGGATCGCGAGGCCGTCGTAATTGCCGATGATCTCGGCCAGCTTGTCTTTGTCCTTGCCGAGGTTCGGCTGGAAATCGACGTCGATGCCGCGATCCTTGAAGATCTGCACGGCGGCTTCCGACAGCGCGTCGGAAATGAGGACTTTGGGAGCGGTCATGGGATGTGATCCTGATGAATCTTGAATAGGGGAAGCGGTCCAACGAGTCGCGGCGCGCTCCCTCGCCCCGCTCTTGCGGGGAGAGGGTTGGGGTGAGGGGCACCTGAGTCCGCGATGTGCGGAAGCGCCCCCTCACCCGACCCAGCTACGCTGCGCTCCGCCGGGTCGACCTCTCCCCGCAAGCGGGGAGAGGTGAAAAGGCTCAAGCGGCTTGCGCGAGGCCGGCCTTGGTGGTCTCGAACGCGTAGTCGAGCCACTGCGTCAGGGTGGCGACATCGGCGGTTTCCACCGTGGCGCCGCACCAGATCCGCAAGCCCGCCGGGGCATCGCGATAGGCGCCGAGATCGAAGCCGGCGCCTTCCTTCTCAACCACCGCGACCAGCTTCTTGGCGAAGTCGGCCTGGGCTTCCGGAGACAGCGCGGTGATCGCGGGATCCACCACCTTGAGGCAGACCGAGGTGTTGGAGCGGATCGCCGGATCGGCCGCCAGGAAGTCGGCCCACTTGGCCTTCGCCTGCCAGTCGGTCAGCACCTTGGTGTTGGCGTCGGCACGGGCGATCAGACCCTTGAGGCCGCCCACCGACTTCGCCCACTCGAGCGCGTCGATGTAGTCCTCGACGCACAGCATCGACGGGGTGTTGATGGTCTCGCCCTGGAAGATGCCCTCGATCAGCTTGCCGCCCTTGGTGAGGCGGAAGATCTTCGGCATCGGCCAGGTCGGGGTGTAGCTCTCGAGCCGGGCCACGGCGCGCGGGCTGAGGATCAGCATGCCGTGCGCGGCTTCGCCGCCGAGCGCCTTCTGCCAGGAGAAGGTGACGACATCGAGCTTGGCCCAATCCAAGGCTTGCGCGAACGCAGCCGAGGTGGCGTCGCAGATGGTCAGACCTTCACGATCGGCCTTGATCCAGTCGGCGTTCGGAACGCGGACGCCCGAGGTGGTGCCGTTCCAGGTGAAGACGACGTCGGTGTTGCAATCGACCTTGGTGAGGTCGGGAATTTCGCCGTAACCAGCCTTGAGCTTGGTGACGTTGGGGAGCTTCAGCTCCTTGGTGACGTCGCCGACCCAGCCGTCGCCGAACGATTCCCAGGCCAGCGTGGTGACCGGGCGCGGCCCGAGCAGCGACCACAGCGCCATTTCGACGGCGCCGGTGTCGGACGCCGGAACGATGCCGATCTTGTAGTCGGCCGGCACTTCCAAGACTTCGCGGGTCAGGTCGATCGCGAGCTTGAGCTTGGCCTTGCCGACCTTCGCGCGATGCGAGCGGCCGAGCGGGGCGTCCTTGAGATTTTCGGGGGACCAGCCGGGGCGCTTGGCGCAGGGGCCGGAAGAGAAATTAGGCGTCGTGGGCCGCAATGCGGGCTTCGTAGCAGTCATCATCTATCCTTCCAGATAGCTGCCTCTCGGTGGGGAGAGGTTTCCCGTCGCTGGGGATAGTCCTTTGGCTTCCAATGTCAAGGAACTTCGCGATCCGGAAGATCACGGACAACTACGACTTTCGGAACCGCCGGGTTCCGTTCCGCCGGGCCGTGACGCGGCGATGACGGTCGACCACGACCAACAGCGACGCCGACGTGTCCCGCCGGCGCCGCATCAGATCGGCCGCGCGATGTCCGCGCTCCGGCTCAGGCGACCTTGGCGACGAATCTGTGCACCTCGGCGCGCAACTTATCGACCTGGCCGGCGATCTCGCCGGAGACGCCGTTGACCCGCATCGCGATCTTGCCGGTGTCTTCGGCGGCGTGACTGATACCAACGACGTTCGACGTCACCAGCGCAGTGCCGGACGAGGCCTGCTGCACGTTGCTGGCGATCTCGCGCGTCGCCGCGCCCTGCTGCTCGACCGCGGAGGCGATCGAGGTGCTGACTTCGTTGATCTCGCTGATCCGCCAGCTGATCGCCTCGACGGCGCCGACCGATTCCTCGGTGATCGACTGCATCTCGCCGATCCGCGCGGTGATCTCTTCGGTGGCCTTGGCGGTCTGGCTGGCGAGCGCCTTCACTTCCGCCGCCACCACCGCGAAGCCGCGGCCGGACTCGCCGGCGCGTGCCGCCTCGATCGTGGCGTTGAGCGCCAGCAGATTGGTCTGCGCCGCGACCGCGTTGATCAGCTTGACGACGTCGCCGATCCGCTGCGCCGCGTCGGCGAGGCGCCTGATCTTGTCGGTGGTCTGGGCCGCCTCGTCCACCGCCTGATGGGTGCTGGTGGTGGAATGCTGGATCTGCCGGGAGATCTCGGCGATCGACGCGGTGAGCTGTTCCGCCGCGCTGGCCACCGTCTGCACGTTCGCCGAGGCTTGTTCGGCGCCCGACGCTACGCTGACCGATTGACGGCTGGTTTCTTCGGCCGCCTCGGCCATCGCACCGGCATCGGACTTCAACCCGGTGGAAGCCGTCGTCAGCAGTCCTGCGACGTCGTCCATGCCGGCCGCGAAGCACTGCGCTTCCTTGGCCACCTCGCGCACCCGGCGGTCCATCGAGTCGGAAGCGCTGTTGATCACCACCGAGGCGTTCTTGAACGAGCCCGGCAGGCCGCGGGTCAGCACCTTGCGGAAGGTCTTGCCCTGGCTGACATACTCCATCGACGCCGACGCCTCGCGAACGAAGGCGTCGACGATGTCGAGCATGTTGTTGACCTCGGCCTGGGCCCGCCCGATCTCGCCGCCGTCGCGGCGGCCCTGGACACGCGCCTCCAGATTGCCGTGCGCGGCCTCGACGCAAACCGCGGCGATCTCGTTCATCGCCGCGGAGGTTCGGCGCAGCAGCCACACCGCGTAACCGAGCAAAGAAAGGCCGATGCCCATCGCAACCAACTCGACGACATAGCCGAGCGACCCGATCACCATGCCGATGGCGCTCAGCCCCACCATCACCACCGCGGCGGCGACGAGGGCGACGATCGCCTTAGACAGAGAAGATGAATTCATCGTACTCCACTCCCCGCTCTTTGATCGTGCTCATCAGCAACGCATAGCCCGCCAACATGCCGTCCTTGGCGTTGCGATGCCGGTTCTCCTCGTCGCGCAACTGGCGATACAGCGCCTCGATTCGGGTGACCTGTTCGCGATCGGGTTTGCGGCGGTTGGAATGGAAGCCGGTGACGTTGCGGTTGGCGTCGAGCGTCGGCGTGACGTGGGCGAACACCCAGTAGTGATCGCCGTCGCGGGCCATGTTCACCACATAGGCGAAGATCTCCTTCTTGGCCTGGATGGTGTCCCACAGCAGCTTGAAGATCGCGCGCGGCATGTCCGGGTGGCGCACCAGCGAATGCGGCGCGCCGATTACTTCCGAGCGGGGGAATTTTGCCAGCCGGACGAACACGTCGTTGGCGTAAGTAATATGTCCCTTGAGGTCGGTCTTGGATACGATCAACTCATCTTCGTCGAACGGGCATTCGATACCCGTCGGCTTCACCTGCGGCCGAGCCATCGGTCGTGCGCTCCTGGTTGATTCCGCCTGAATGACGGTCTCAGACGGGTTTTCCCCCTGAGACAACGACGCGTCTTCTACCGCACAGATTCTGATCGACCGGCTTACTGCTGCGTTAAACTGCCACTCAGTAGCAATACCTGGGTATGATGGTATTGTGGAACAATCGATTCAAAACCGCATCGTCATCCCGACATGGGACGGCTGAAAGCCGAGCCGGGCATAGAACCGCTGGGCGTCGACGCGGCTCTGATGGGTGAATAATTCGACGAGCCGGCAGCCCTGGTCGCGCGCCTGCCCGATCGCCCAGCGCACCAGCACCTCGCCGATGCCGCGGCTGCGGCAGTCGCGGGCGACGCGCACATCCTCGATGATCGCCCGCGAGGCACCTTGCGAACTGAGGCCGGGCAGCACCGCGAGCTGCAGGCAGCCGACCACGCGGCCGTCCTGATCTTCCGCCACCACCATCCGGATCTGCGGCGACCGTTGCAGCGCGTCGAACGCCGCGTAGTAGGAGTCCGGCAGCGGGTCTTCGAGCCGCTCGCGCCCCGCGCCCAGATGATCGTCTGCGAGCATCGCGACGATCGCGAACACATCCGCGCGGCGGGCCGAGCGAATGGCGACGGCGGGATCGGCACTCATCGAGGCGATCAGGTCGCGGGGTCGAACGCAGGCAGGCCGAGGCCGGCCTCGGCGCGGCCGATCCAGTCCCGAACGGCCGGATAGTCCTGCAGTGCGAAGCCGCCCTGCTCGGCCATCCGCGTATACGCCAGCAGCGCCACGTCGGCGAGCGACAGCCGATCGCCGACGAGAACGGCGGACGCCGCCAGATGCTGCTCCATCCGCTTCAGCGCCACGTGCCCGCGGCGTACCCTGTCCGGGTCGAGTTCGTCGGCCGGCATACCGAGATAGACCATCTGGAATCGGCACACCGCGATATACGGCTCATGGCTGTACTGCTCCCAGAACAGCCACTCGTCCATCTTGGCCGCGAGCCACGGATCAGTCGGGATCAGATCGCTGCCGCGGGCCAGATAGCGGATGATGGCATTGGACTGCGCCAGCGTGCGGCCATCGTCGAAGCCGACCACCGGAACCTGCCCGGCCGGGTTCAGCGCCAGAAACGCCGGCGTCCGGGACTCGCCCTTCATCGTATCGACGGCGATCCACTCATACGGCAGCCCCAGCCGGTCGCAGGTCCACTTCACCTTCAGGCAGTTGCCGGAATTGAGATCGCCGTAGATCTTCATAGCCTACAGGATGCTCCCTCTCCAGATGGAGACGGGCAGCGACCCGCGCCTCCATCGACCGGCAAGATCAGAACTTGTAGCCGATGCCGCCACGGACCGTAGACACTGCCGTGTTGATCGGCGCCGCGAATTTCAGATACTCCCACTCGGCACGGACGAACAGGCCGCGCGTGATCATCATGTCCATGCCGACGCCGCCTGCGTAGCCGTAGATGAAGTGGTTGTTCTGCACCTGAGTGAGGCTGCCGCTGAACGGAACATACTGGAAGCCGGGCGCAGCGCTGGTGTTGACCTGGGTACCCGAAATCGAGGCTGTGCGGACAATGTCGGCCTGGCCGAGTGAAACCCCGCCGAACGCATAGGGCAGGAAGCTGCCGAACGCATAGGCGGCGCGGGCCCGCACCGATCCGATGTCTTTCACATTCATCGTCGCAGCGGCCGAATAATACACGTCGTTGGTGTAGCCGTTCGACGTGGTGAAGATGCGACCCATCCCGCCGAAGTCGGAACCGCCGAAATTGCCATGCATGTAGTTGGCTTCGAGTCCGAGCACGACATCGTCCCACTGCCAATTGTAGCCGATGAATCCGCCGTAGCCGCTGCCATGGCTGGATTTCTTGCCGAGGACCGGCCAGCGTGAAACGTTGTACTCGTTCTCGATGGCGGTCAGCACCATCTGCTGATGCGCGAGGCTGCTGGTGGCGTCAGTGAAATCCATGTCTGACGTGCCGTAGCCGGCCTGGCCACCAACGTAGAAGCCTTCCCAATTGACCACCCGGGCAGTCTCTACCAGCGCGCCGCGGAGCGGGCCGTAGTCCGGCATGTCGGCCGCATACGCCGTCTGTGCCATCACGCCGACCGCAGCGGCCACCACAACTCTACGCATCGCCACACTCCCCCGACGAAACCTTTCCACGCTGCTGATCATGCGGCGTTAACCTTAATTCTTCGTTGTCGGAGCAACTCCGCAGATAACAAAAACGGCGCGGGAAGCTCCCGCGCCGTTAACACTCGTAAACGAATGGAGGGCGGTCAGCCCTTGCGCATCAGCACCGGCGGGGCGGGGTAGACCGGACCAGAGTCGAGATTCCAGCGGACGCCGAATTTCACGTCGTGCGAGGTGATGTCCTTGAAGGTCATCGCCTGATTCGCCGTCGCGCCATCCTTGGTGATCAAGCTGCCGGTAAGACCGTCGCCGAGATTCATGTAGCTGTAGGCCAATTCGACCGTCAGGTTCGGATTGACCTTGTAGGCCAGACCGGCATGCGCCGCCCAGGCCAAATTCCACTTCGAGGCGCTCGACGCATAAGCCGCGCTCGGCACAGTACCATACAGATAAGAGCCGTTCGCGCCCATGTCGGTGAAATTGGAGATGGTGTTGTACGACATACCGACGCCGGCGCCGACAAACGGCGTGATGCACCACCAAGTGCCCAGATCGACATAGGCGTTTGCCATTACGACCCACTCGGACTTGCTACCGCCATAGACATTACTGCCGCGCTGTAGGGTGCCCGTGTCGTAATACGAAGTCAGATCAAGACCCTTCATGTTGGCCTTGCCACGATACTGACCCGTAATGTCACCACGCAGCCAGGGATTGAATTGATAACCGACGCCGATGCCGTAGATGCCCGCGGAGTCGAAACTGGTGCTCTGGTCGAGCGACTGCAGGTTCGGGTAGCTGTAATATTCGCGACGCTTGACCTGCTGGTTGCTGAACCCGATGTCGCCGCGCAGATACCAGCCGCCGAAATCCTCGGCCGGGGGCGGCGCATAAGCGGGCGGCGGGGCGATCGGCATGTCGGCCGCCATCGCGGCCGAGGCAATCAGCGAAGCCGCTCCGGCGGCCATCATCATCTTCACGCTACGCATTGGCTTCGTCCTTTGGTCCAATGATCAATTACGAAGGCCCCACACCCGGAAACCTATGAGATCGGACGATGCCACCAATTCCTTAAGCGCAACTTAACCCTAATTTTTAAGGTTGATATTTGATGACCCCAACTACCTGACTGATAACCAAGCGGGCGGCAGCGAGCCGGCACGACGGTCTTGATTGCTAACAAATCGTTGACGACGCCCGCGCAGAGCGCTGTGCCAAACGACGACGGCCCCGGTTCCCGAACGGAACCGGAGCCGTGGATCGACCGAGGCTGCGGCCGACGCGTACCGACTGCGGACGGCCCAAATCAGTGCATGTGACGCGGCATCTTCGGCAGCAGCACCGCCAGCAGCCCGAGCGCCGGCAGGAACGAGCAGACCTGGTAGACGAAATCGATGCCGCGGATGTCGGCGAGCTCGCCGAGCGCCGCCGCTCCGAGGCCGCCGATGCCGAAGGCGAAGCCGAAGAACACCCCGGAGATCATGCCGAACCGGTGCGGCATCAGCTCCTGGGCGAACACGATGATGGCCGGCGTCGCCGACGCCAGGATGAAGCCGATGAACACCGTCAGCACCGCGCTGCCGTACAGCCCGGCGTAGGGCAGCGCCAGGGTGAACGGCAGGATGCCGAGGATGGAGAACCAGATCACGTAGCGGCGGCCGAACCGGTCGCCGAGCGGCCCGCCGAAGAACACCCCGGCCGCGGTGGCGGCCAGGAAGATGAACAGGAAGATCTGCGCGGTCTGGGTCGAGACCTGGAACTTCTCGATCAGATAGAACGTGTAGTAGCTCGACAGGCTCGACAGATAGAGCTGCTTGGAGAACAGCAGCGCCACCAGCACCACCAGCGCGACCATCACCCGGCGCCGGCTCGGAGCGTGCGGATGCGGCTGCACCACCATCTTCTTCTTGCCGGCGACCTGCGGCTTGTACCACACGCCGATCCGCCACAGCACGATGATGGCCAGGAACGCGATCGACGAGAACCAGGCGATCGACGGCTGGCCGAACGGCACCACGATCAGCGCCGCCAGGATCGGGCCGAGCGCGGTGCCGGCATTGCCGCCGACCTGAAACACCGACTGCGCCATGCCGTGGCGGCCCCCGGAGGCGAGCCGCGCGATCCGCGCCGACTCGGGGTGAAACACCGCCGAGCCGAGCCCGATCATCGCCGCGGCGATCAGGATCACCGCGTAGGAATGCGCGACGCTGAGCAGCAGCAGGCCCAGAAAGGTCGAGCCCATGCCGATCGCCAGCGAGAACGGCTGCGCCTTCTTGTCGGTGATGTGCCCGACGACCGGCTGCAACAGCGAGGCTGTGAACTGGAACGCCAGCGTGATCATGCCGATCTGGCCGAAGTCGAGCGCGTAGTTCGCCTTCAGGATCGGATACACCGACGGAATCAGCGACTGCATGGTGTCGTTGAGGAAATGCGAGAAACTGATGCCCCCGAGCACGACATAGGCCGGCCCGGCCGCGGCCGGCGCCGCCGGCTTGGTGAGTTCGGGGAGCGGCAGCTCGGCCGGATTGACCGGAGCAGCGATATCCGCATCGACGATGACAGGCTTGTTCACGGCGTTTCCTGAAATGGCGTGCTGGCGCCGGCTGAATTTCGCGGCGCAATAACGACGAACGGCCGGCACATTGGCCGACCGCCGTCAAATTAGTAGCAGGTAGCGCGGGTGTGTAGCGCGGATTCGCGATGGCAGCGTTGCAACGCGCCGCCTGTCGCAGATGCCCCGCTCAGGCGGCGGCCGACGCCGCATTGCCGAGCGCGTCGACGATGCTGTCGACCACTTCCTCGACGACGTCGTGATCGTCGCCCTCGCCCATCACCCGGATCACCGGCTCGGTGCCCGACGGGCGGATCAGCAGCCGGCCGTGGCCGTTCAGCCGCTTCTCGCCGTCCTCGATCGCCGCGATCACGCCGCTGTCGTCGAGCGGACGGCCGCTGCGATAGCGCACGTTCTTCAGGATCTGCGGCAGCGGATCGAAGCGGTGGCAGACTTCCGACACCGGACGGCCGAGCTTCTGCACCATCGCCAGCACCTGCAGCGCCGCGACGAAGCCGTCGCCGGTGGTGTTGAAGTCCGACAGGATGATGTGGCCGGAGGACTCGCCGCCGACATTGTAGCCGTCCTTCAGCATCTGCTCGAGCACGTAGCGGTCGCCGACCGGGGTGCGCAGCAGCGCGATGCCCTCGCTCGCCAGGAAGCGCTCCAGCCCGAGATTGGACATCACGGTGGCGACCACGCCCGGCTTGGCGAGCCGGCCGTCTTCCTTCCAGCTCTGGCCGATCACCGCCAGAAGCTGATCGCCGTCGACCACGTGGCCGCGCTCGTCGACCAGGATGACGCGGTCGGCATCGCCGTCGAGCGCGATGCCGATGTCGGCGCGCATCTCGCGGACCTTGGCGCACAGCGCCTGCGGCGCGGTGGAGCCGCATTCCTTGTTGATGTTGAAGCCGTCGGGCTCGACCCCGATCGAGATCACGTCGGCGCCGAGCTCCCACAGCGCCTCCGGCACCACCCGGTAGGCGGCGCCGTTGGCGCAATCGATCACCACGCGCAGCCCTTCGAGGCTCAGTTCGCGCGGCAGCGTCCGCTTGGCGAATTCGATGTAGCGGTCGTGGACGCCGTCGATGCGGCGGGCGCGGCCGAGGCTCGCGCTCTGCGCCAGCTTCTTGTCGAGCGAATCGTCGAGCATCAGCTCGATCTGCTTTTCGACGTCGTCGCTGAGCTTGTAGCCGAGCGGGCCGAACAGCTTGATGCCGTTGTCCTCGAACAGATTATGCGACGCCGAGATCATCACGCCGAGGTCGGCGCGCATCGACTTGGTCAGCATCGCGACCGCCGGCGTCGGCATCGGGCCGACCAGCAGCACGTCCATCCCGACCGAAGTGAAGCCCGCGACCAGCGCGTTCTCGATCATATAGCCGGACAGGCGGGTGTCCTTGCCGATCACCACCCGATGGCGGTGCTCGCCGCGCTGAAACGCGAGGCCGGCGGCCTGACCGACCTTCAACGCCAATTCCGGCGTGATCAGACCATTGGCGCGGCCCCGGATTCCGTCCGTCCCGAAATATCTGCGGCTCATCCAATCATCCCCCGCCCTTGCCGGTCACGATCAAAAAACCCCGATTCGTCCGGGGCTTGCCGTGCGGCGAAACGGCCTTATAGGCCCAAAATGGTTGCGGGGACTTCAAAAAATGTAATCAAAGATTACGCCGCCGACCTGGGCCAGCGGCGTAATCCTTTGAAATACCGAGTTTATCCGGCAATGCTCAGGGTTGGGTGATTAACCCTTCCGGCGCTTATCCCCATCCGGCTTCGACGGTGCCGGCTGGGTGACGCTGACCGGATCGGAGCCCGGAAACGACTCTTCAAGGCCCTCGTTGAGCTGCTCTTCCAACTCTTTCTTGTCCTTGGTCGGGGTATCGGCGGTCTTGGCGTCGGTCATCACGTCCTCCTGCTCCACCTTTGCGAACTGGAATGGAAAACGCGCTGCGATGCAGCGAGTTCCCGGACCTCACCGGGCCCCTGACGCGACGATTTTGCACATTGCGTCCGCGTGCTACAGGACGGACCGCGCACCCCAACGGCAACAGGCAGACGGCAATTCCATGAAAGAGATCACCTGCATCGAAGACCTCCGCCAGATTCACAAGCGGCGGGTGCCGAAGATGTTCTTCGATTACGTCGACCACGGCTCCTACGCCGAGGAGACGCTGCGGGCGAATGTGGACGACCTGAAGCGGATCAAGTTCCGTCAGCGCATCCTGGTCGACATCTCCAAGCGCGAACTGTCGACCACCATCCTGGGCGACACCTATGCGATGCCGCTGATTCTGGCGCCGGTCGGCTCGACCGGGATGCAGCATGCCGACGGCGAGATCCTCGCCTGCCGCGCCGCACAGGCCGCCGGCATCCCCTACACGCTGTCGACGATGTCGATCTGTTCGATCGAGGACGTCGCCGCCAATGTCGACAAGCCGTTCTGGTTCCAGCTCTACGTGATGCGCGACCGCGGCTTCGTCAAAGCGCTGATCGAGCGCGCGATCGCGGCGAAATGCAGCGCGCTGGTGCTGACGGTCGATCTGCAGGTGATCGGCCAGCGCCATCAGGACATCAAGAACGGCATGACGGTGCCGCCGCAACTGTTCAAGCTGAAGAACGTGCTCGACATCGCCACCAAACCGGGCTGGGTGAAGGGCATTCTCGGCACGCCGCGGCGCAACTTCGGCAACATCGCCGGCCACCTGCCCGGTTCCAAGGATCTGGAATCGGTGTCGGCCTGGGTGGCGTCGCAGTTCGACGCCTCGCTGAACTGGCGCGACATCGACTGGATCCGTTCGATCTGGCCGGGCAAGCTGATCATCAAGGGCATTCTCGACGTCGAGGACGCCCGCGAGGCGGTGAAGGTCGGCGCCGAGGCGCTGGTGGTGTCGAACCACGGCGGCCGCCAGCTCGACGGCGCGCCGTCGTCGATCGAGGTGCTGCCGGAGATCGTCCACACCGTCGGGTCGCACATCGAGGTGATGTTCGACGGCGGCATCCGCTCCGGCCAGGACGTGATGCGGGCGCTGGCGCTCGGCGCCAGGAGCTGCATGATCGGCCGCGCCTACATCTACGGCCTCGGCGCCTATGGCGGCCCGGGCGTCGCCAAGGCGATCGACATCATCGGCAAAGAGCTGTCGACCACGATGGGCCTGTGCGGCGTCAATTCGATCCACGAGATCGACGAGAAGGTGCTGGCGGAGTAAGTCCGACCTGCACTCTCCGCGCGTCATTGCGCGCCAACGGGGCGACACGAAATGACGCCCGATGACAAGCTCCGCGAAGCAGTCCAGAGCCCGGTCCTCTGAGCTGGATTGCTTCGTCGGCCTCGCCTCCTCGCAATGACGGGGAGATAACTCACAAACAACGAACAACAACAACCGGAGGAAATCCATGACTGATACGCAACGCGCGCCGCAGACCGCTTCCAGCGAAGTGCTCTATGCGGTCGAGGATCACATCGCCACGATCACGCTGAACGCGCCGGAGCGGCTGAACACCATCTCCGGGCCGATGCTCAACACGCTGGCGGCGCTGCTCACCAAGGCGAATGAAGACCCGGACGTCCGCTGCGTCATTCTCACCGGCAACGGCCGGGCGTTCTGCGCCGGGCTCGACCTCACCAAGGAGCGCGGCGACGAAGGCCTCAGCGCTGCGTCGTCGCCGACCACGCTCGACCTGCGCAACACCCCGCCGACCGTGCTGCAGGCGATGGACAAGCCGACCATCTGCGCGGTCAATGGCGGCGCGGCCGGCTACGGCATGGATACCGCACTCGGCTGCGACATCCGGATCATGGCGGAATCCGCCAAGCTGGCTGCCGCGTTCGTCAAGCGCGGCGTGGTGCCGGAGAGCGGCGGCACCTGGTTTCTGCCGCGAATGATCGGCTGGGCCAAGGCAGCCGAGCTGATCTTCACCGGGCGTACGTTAAGCGCGCGCGAGAGCCTGGAATGGGGCCTCGCCAACGAAGTCGTGCCCGACGCCGAGCTGATGGGCCGCGCCCGCGCGGTCGCCAGGGAGATCGCCGGCAACGCGCCGCTGGCGGTGCAGGCGGCCAAGCGGATGATGCGGATGGGCCTCAACGAAACCTTCCCGGATCACGTCCATCACGTGTACTTGCAGCTCCTGCCGCTGTTCAAGACGCAGGACATGAAGGAAGGCATCGCGGCCTTCATGGAGAAGCGCGAGGCGAAGTTCGTCGGCCGCTGAGGACCGGCGACTGCTCGGAGACGCACGATGTTCGAGACCGTCACGACGCTGCTCGACTGGCTCGGCGTGGTGGTGTTCGCCGTCACCGGCGCGCTGGTGGCGTCGCGCAAGGAAATGGACATCGTCGGCTTCGCGCTGCTCGGCACCGCGACCGGCATCGGCGGCGGCACGCTGCGCGACGTGCTGCTCGACCAGCCGGTGTTCTGGATCCGCGAGCCGGCCTATCTGGTGGCCTGCGTGCTGGTTTCCGGAATCGTGTTCTTCACCGCGCACATCCCGCATTCGCGCTACAAAATGCTGTTGTGGCTCGACGCCATCGGCATGGCGCTGTTTGCGGTCAGCGGGGCCGAGCGCGCCGCGCTGGCCGGCGCCAACGGCATCGTCGCGGTGGCGATGGGCGTCGTCACGGCGACCTTCGGCGGCATCATCCGCGATCTGCTCGGCGGCGAAATTCCGGTCATCCTCCGCCGCGAGATCTACGTCACCGCCGCGCTGGTCGGCGCTGCGACCTACGAGGCGTCCACCGCTCTGGGCGCGAGCCGCGAACTCGGCACGATCGCCGGCTTTACGCTGGCGCTGCTGATCCGTGCCGCGGCGCTGCAGCGCGGCTGGTCGCTGCCGCGTTATCGATCCCGGCCCGGCGCCCGGGACGAATGACACGCGTGCAGGCCGGTGGCAGGCGTCCGCCTCATGTGTGTCCGAGCAGATCCGCCTCGACCAGCGCCCGCAGCTCCGCGGTGACGTGGGGCCGCGCGCCGAACCACAGGTCGAAGCCGCGTACCGCCTGGTGCAGCAGCATGCCGAGGCCGTCCGCGGTGCGCAGGCCGCGCGCCCTGGCGGCGGCGAGCAGATCGGTTTCCAGCGGCACGTAGACCAGATCGGCCACCACCGCGTCGGCCGGCAGCGCCGACAGGTCGATCTGAAGCGGCGGCTGCCCCTTCATCCCGAGCGAGGTGGTGTTGACCAGGAGCCCGGCGCCCGGCAGCGCCACCGGAATGTCCTGCCAGGCGATCGGCACCACCCGGTCGCCGAACAGATCGCGCAAGGCCTGCACCCGTTCGATCGAACGGTTGGCGAGCGCGATGCGCTGCACGCCGCGCTCCAGCAGGCCATACACCACCGCCCGCGACGAACCGCCGGCGCCCAGCACCAGCGCATGCGCGGTACGGTCCCAGCCCGGCGCCGAGGCGTCGAGATTGCCGATGAAGCCTTCGATGTCGGTATTGGTCGAGCGCAGCAAGTCACCATCGTAGTACAGCGTATTGGCGGCGCCGACCGCGCGGGCGCGCGCGTCCGGCTCGGTGAGCTGCAGCGCGCGCTCCTTGTGCGGGATGGTAACGTTGGCGCCGACATAGCCGTGCGACTTCAGATGCAGCACGAATTCGGCGAAGCCTTCCGGCGGCACCGCCTCGATCGAATAGCCGCCCTCGATGCCGAGCTGGCGCAGCCAGTAATGATGGATCAGCGGCGAGCGCGAATGCGCCGCCGGCCAGCCGATCAGACACGCGGCGCGCTTGGTCGCAGCCATTTCGCCCTCCAGCAGACGCGAGACCTCCGAAGCCTGTGAAAATCAGGCCGCCGCGCCAGCGTCAACGCAAAACACGCCGGCCCGACGGAAGTCGTGGCCTCACGCCGAGACGGGCTGTTGTGACGCCGCGTCCTCGGGGGCCGCGGTCTTGCCCTTGATCTCGTCGACCGCGCTGGCGATGTCGGCGCGGTAGTGCGCCAGCGGCGGCTTGACGCCATGGGTCAGCAGCGCGCGGCGCACCGTCGGCGAGGCGCCGGTGATGATCAGCCTGATGCGCTTGCGCTGCGCCGACAGCGCGACCCGGTAGATCGCATTCGCGGCGGTGGAATCCAGCAGCGGCACCGCGGCGAAATCGACCACGAACACCTTGTGGCGATCGGCGATGTTGTTGAGCACCGAAGAGACCGTCGCGGCGGCGCCGAAGAAGAACGCCCCGGTGATACGATAGACGACGACATCCGGATCGGTGACCAGCGCCAGGTCGGCGGCGGTGCCGCGGCGCTTGCCGCTCTCGTCGGCCCGGTCTTCCTGCGCCAGACCGGAATAGGCCTCGACGCCGGTGACTTCGGACATGCGGTGGATGAACAGCACCGCGCCGAGCGCGAAGCCGACCACGATGCCCTCGGTGAGATCGCGGAACACGGTGAGCAGGAAGGTCGCCAGCACCACCACCGCGTCGCCACGTGACGAGCGCACCAGCGTGGCGAATTCGTGCTTCTCCGCCATGTTCCAGGCGACGATCGCCAGCACCGCGGCGAGCGTGGCGAGCGGGATGTAGCTCGCCAGCGGCGCCGCCACCAGCATGAACACCAGCAGGAAAACGGAGTGCAGCATGCCGGCGATCGGCGAGCGCGCGCCGGTGCGGATGTTGGTGGCGGTGCGGGCGATCGCGCCGGTGACGCAGATGCCGCCGAACAGTGCCGAGCCCATATTGGCGACGCCCTGCGCCACCAGTTCGCAGTTCGAGCGATGCCGCCGCCCGGTCATGCCGTCGGCGACCACCGCCGAGAGCAGCGACTCGATGGCGCCGAGCAGCGCAAACGCGATCGCGTCGGGCAGCACCTCGATCACCTTGGCGACCGAGAACACCGGCCAGGACGGCAGCGGAAAACTCTCCGGAATGCCGCCGAACTTGGTGCCGATGGTCGCGACCGGCAGCGAGAAGCCCCACACCAGCGCCGCGGTGACGGCGACTGCGATCAGCAGCCCCGGCCAGTTCGGGCGCAGCTTCTTCAAGCCCACGATCAGCACGATCGCGGTGACGGCGATGCCGAGCGCGTAGACGTTCATGGTCGGCAGCGCCTGCGCCAGCGCCTCGAGTTTGGGAATGAACGGCCCCGGCTCGTGCGCCAGATCGATGCCGAGCAGATCCTTGAGCTGGCTGGCGAAGATGATCACCGCGATGCCGGCGGTGAAACCGACCGTGACCGGATAGGGAATGAATTTGACGTAGGTGCCGATCTGCAGGAAGCCGGCGATCACCAGCATGATGCCGGCCAGGAAGGTGGCCAGCAGCACGCCGTCGATGCCGTGACGCTGCACGCTGAGCATCACCAGCACGATGAACGCGCCGGCCGGCCCGCCGATCTGGAAGCGGGAGCCGCCGAGCAGCGAGACCAGGAAACCGCCGACCACCGCGGCGTACAGCCCGCGATCCGGCGTGACGCCGGAGGCGATCGCGATCGCGGTCGACAGCGGCAGCGCCACGATCGCGACGGTGAGGCCGGCGATCAGGTCGGCGCGGAAATCGCCGAGGCCGTAGCCCTCGCGCAGGACGGTGATCAGTTTGGGCGTGAACAGCTCGCGGAAGCTCGGTTTGGCCGCAGATACAAGTCGCCGGGAGGTGTCCATGCCGTTTCTCCTGGTCCGCCCCGCTGCTGCACCGAAACCGTCAGGCCTCGTTGCGGGGCGGCGCCGGCTCTTTGAACCGGACGCCGCGGCCGCCGCCTTCGCTGCGGGAGTTGTCTCCGATCAGGGTCACGCCGCAGCGGTCGAGCGCCTCGACGACCTTGGTGAGGGATTCCACCACACCGCGGACGTTGCCTTCGCTCGCCTCCATCCGCTGGATGGTCGGCAGCGACACGCCGGACAATTCGGCCAGCGTGCGCTGGTCGATGCCAAGCAGCGCGCGCGCGGCGCGCAATTGGGCTGCGGTCATCATGGGTGAGGCATGAACTCTGATGTCTGAAGTCTGCAATATGATGCCTTGAGCAGCACCATGCAAATAAAAAGCGGCTGGAGTGATGTTTAAAACATCAATCCAGCCGCTCCAGAGCAGTCATATTTTAGTGAGCGCCGGGCCGGAGCCTTCCCGCCCGGCGCTGGTCTGGGTCAGGCCGCCGCCTGACGGCGGGCAGCGACGATCTGGTCGGCGGTGCGTCCGGTGACCTCGGCCATATGGTCGAAGCCGCGGGTGAAGCTGCCGGCGCCGGCGGTGGCCGAGCGCAGCTCGACGATCAGGTCGCCGATCTCGGCCTCCGGCATGGTGGCCCGCACCGTGTCCCACCCCAGCCAGCCCTCGCGGGTATCGAAGCCGAGAATCTGGCCGCGCCGCCCGGACAGGATGGCGTTGACCTTGGCGGTGGCCTCGGTCGGGCAGACGATCTCGACGGTGTGGATCGGCTCCAGCAGCACCGGCTGGCACTGCGGCAGCGCCTCGGTGATGCCGATCCGCGCCGCGGTGCGGAATGCCTGATCCGAGGAATCGACGCTGTGGTACGAGCCATCGGTCAAGGTGACGTGGACATCGACCACCGGGAAGCCGAGCGGGCCGGCGCGCAGGCCGTCGATCACGCCCTCCTCCACCGCGCCCATGTAGTTGCGCGGCACCGCGCCGCCGACCACGGTCTCGGCGAAGGCGAAGCCCTCGCCGCGCGGCAGCGGCTTGATGTCGAGCACGACGTCGCCGAACTGGCCGTGGCCGCCGGACTGCTTCTTGTGCCGGCCGCGCTGGGTCACCGGCTTGCGGATGGTCTCGCGGTAGCCGATCGCCGGGGCGTGCGACTTCACGGTGACGCCGTAACGGTCGTGCAGCCGCTCCAGCGTCACGCGCAGATGCATCTCGCCCTGACCCCACAGCACCATCTCGTGGCTCTGCGGATCGTGCACGACGGTCAGCGAGGGATCTTCCTCGTTCAGCCGCTGCAGCGCCTGGCCGAGCTTGACGTCGTCCTTGCGGTCGGCGGCGGCCAGTGCCATCGCCAGCACCGGCGGGACGGCGGAGACCTCGACCAGCGCGGCGGGTGCGGCCTTGCCGTTGGCGAAAGTGTCGCCGGTTTTGATCGCGTCGAGCTTGCCGAGCGCGACGACGTCGCCGGCCGAGGCCGACGAGCGCTTGCTGTCATGGCCGCCGCCGACCGCCTGAATGCCGGAGACACGCGCGGACTCGCCGGCCGACGACTGTACATTGTCGCCGTCGGCAAGCGTGCCGGACAGCACCCGCGCCAGCGACAGCTTGCCGCCGTGCTGCAGATGCTGGGTCTTGAAGACGTAGCCGATCGCGTCCTTGCCGGCAGTGACGCCGAGGCGTGCCGCGGTCTCGCTAACGTCCGGCGCTTCATGGCGCAGCGCCTTGAGCAGACGCATCACGCCGTTCTCGCGCAGCGCCGAGCCGAGCAGCACCGGACAGATCACGCCTTCGCGCAGCTCGCGGGCGAGGTCGTCGAACACCGCGTCGCGCGGCGGCGGGATGTCTTCGAGCAGTTGCTCCATCAGCGCGTCGTCGTGATCGGCGAGCTTCTCGAGCATCGAGAACCGCGCTTCCTTCTCGCGGTCGAGATCGCCGCCTTCGAGGTCGATCACTTCGGAGGGCTTGTGCTCCCGATAGACGAAAGCGCGCTCCAGCGCGAGGTCGACATAGCCGGCGATCAGTTCGCCGTTCCAGATCGGAATCTGGCGCAGCACCAGCGGGATGCGGGATGCCGGCTGCAGACTGTCGAGCACTTCGCGAACGCGTTTGTTGGCGCGATCGATCTTGTTCAGGAACAGAAATCTGGGAATGCCGAGATCTTCGAGTTCGCGCAGGATGAGCTGCAACTGCGGCAGCTTGCGCTCGTCGGCTTCGCACACCACCACGGCGGCGTCGACGGCGGGAAGCGCCGCGCGCATGTCGTGCGCGAATTCGACGGAGCCGGGACAATCGAGGAAGGTGTAGGTCTCACCCATGAACTGGGTGGTGACGGCGGTGAGGCTGAGGCCCATTTTGTGCTGGCGGGCCTCGGGGCTGGAGTCGCCGTGCGAGGTGCCGGCATCGACCGAGCCGGCCCGGGGGATGGCGCCGGTTCGCGCCAGGATCGCTTCGAGTAGTGTGGTTTTTCCGCTTTGGAATGGGCCCACCAGTGCGATGCACCGGGGACCGCGGGGACTTCTGACGTCTTGTCCCATCGCCGCCTCCTGACTTTGGAGCTCGGCCCGTGATTGGGTCGGCAAGACGTGATGCTTTCGCAACACACGACACTTGGCAAGCGCGAAAAATTGCGACGCTTCGATGTCGACCTTGAGCCGGATCAAGGACAGGCAAAAATAAGCGCTGCGACGCGGTTGCATCGCAGCGCTAAACCGTGGACCGGGAATAACAGCAGGCGCGCTGTTAGTTAGCGCCCGGGACGCAGCTCGAGTTCCTGCAGGCCGACCGCGACGTTGACGCCGGTCTGGCCCTGCAGGCTGAGCGGCTGCAGCGCGATCGAATTGGCCGAGCCGCCGATCAGCACATTGGCGCCGAGCCCGACGCCGACCGAGGCCGAGCCTTGCGCACCCGCGTAGTTGCCGGCGAGGTCGCCGGGGCCGAAACGCTCGACCGGCGCGAACACCGCCCAGCCGAGCGCGGTTTCCGGAGTGATGCCGATGTCGAGGCCGATCTTGCGGATGGTGGCGACATAGGGGGTGTCGGGCCGGCCTTCGCTGCGCAGCACGCAGCCGAGATTGGTGACCGAGCCGACGATGAAGCCCATGCTGGCACCGCCGCGACATTCCAGCATGCCGACGCGCACCCGGCCCTGCTGCGCATCGGCTGCGGTGGCGGTGAGCGTGGCGGCGGCTAATCCAACGAGAAGCGAGAGGCGGCGCATGGCGAAGATCTCCGACGTGGGATGGTGATGCGAAACGCGCCGCGATTCGGGCGAACGCGATCGAACAGCGCGGCCATCTAGTCACAGCATCGATAAATCTTCAATGACGGCACCTGCGCCCCGCCGTACCGATCGATGCTGATACACGGCTGATAGATACGAAAAGGGCCCGCGAATGCGAGCCCTTTTACCTACGATGCTAATGCTTCGTAAACGTCATCGCTCAGCGATGATGATGCCGGCGGTGGTGCTTGCGGTACTTCTTCTTGGCGATCGGCGCCGGAAGGAGCTGCACGTCGACGATGCCGGCAGTGGCGTTGAAGCCGGTCTGGCCCTGCAGGCTCAGCGGCTGCAGCGCGAAGGCGTTGTTGGAGCCGCCGACCAGCAGGTTGCCGCCGAAGCCGAAGCCGAACGACGCATTGGCGCCGACGCCGCCATAGCTGCCGCCGAGGTCGCCACGACCGATGCGACGGGTCGGGGCGTACACCGCCCAGGCCAGGCCGGTGTTCTGGGTGAAGCCGAGGTCGACGCCGATGCGCTGCACGTTCGCGAGGTAGGGCTCGGGGCGGCGGTCACCGGACTTGAACAGACATTCGAGCTGGGTGGACGAGCCCACCACGTAACCGACGTTCGGGCCGCCGGCGCACTCGATCACGCCGACCTGCACGCGCTCTTGAGCGCTCGCGCTCGCAACCGAGGCGATCAACGCGACCGCAGCGATGCCGAACTGTCTGAGGGTCTTCATAGAAACAAACTCCGCATGTGGGATTGAGATTGCGGAGGCGACAAGAAGGAAGCGTCTTGGCCAAAACAAGGCGCTTCCGCAATTTTGGAACGAATCCTGTGCGGGGTTTCGGATTCTTGATGAAGACTTACCGCAAATTTCCACAGAACCGCTGGATACGCTTGCAGGCGTCCTCGAGATCAGAGGTTTTGGTGGCGTAGGAAATGCGGAACGCCGGGCCGAGGCCGAACGCCGAACCGTGCACCACCGCGACCCCCTCGGCTTCCAGAAGCTCGGTGACGAAGTCCTCGTCGGTCTCGATGGTCTTGCCCGACGGCGAGGTCTTGCCGATGGTGCCGGCGCAGGACGGATAGACATAGAACGCGCCTTCCGGGCGCGGGCAGTCGATCCCGGCCGCCTGGTTCAGCATCGACACCACCAGATCGCGGCGCTCCTTGAACACCTTGTTGTGGGCGGCGATGAATTCCTGCGGACCGTTGAGCGCCTCGACGGCAGCCCACTGCGCGATCGAGCACGGATTCGAAGTCGATTGCGACTGGATCGTCGCCATCGCCTTGATCAGCTCGGCCGGGCCGCCGGCATAGCCGATCCGCCAGCCGGTCATGCAATACGACTTCGACACGCCGTTCACCGTCAGGGTGCGGTCGAACAGCTTCGGCTCGATCTGCGCCGGGGTGGTGAACTCGAAATCGTCGTAGACGAGGTGCTCGTACATGTCGTCGGTCATCACCCAGACATGCGGGTGCTTGAGCAGAACGTCGGTGAGCGCCTTCAATTCGGCTCGGGTGTAGGCGGCGCCGGTCGGGTTCGACGGCGAGTTGAGGATGATCCACTTGGTCTTCGGGGTGATCGCCGCTTCCAAGGCCGCCGGCTGCAGCTTGAAGCCGAACTCGGCGGTGCACACCACCGGCACGCTCTCGCCGCCGGCGAGCGCCACCATCTCCGGATAGCTGACCCAATACGGCGCCGGGATGATCACCTCGTCGCCCGGATTGATGGTCGCCATCAGGGCGTTGTACAGTACCTGCTTGCCGCCGGTGCCGACGATGATCTGGTTCGGCTTGTAGGTCAGGCCGTTCTCGCGCTGAAACTTGTCGATGATCGCCTGCTTCAGCTCCGGAATGCCGTCGACCGCGGTGTACTTGGTCTTGCCGGCCTCGACCGCATGGATCGCCGCCAGCTTGATGTTGGCCGGCGTGTCGAAATCCGGCTCGCCGGAGCCCAGCCCGATGACGTTGCGCCCGGCCGCTTTCAGCTCGCGCGCTTTGTCCGACACCGCGATGGTCGCGGACGGCTTCACACGATCGAGCGCGGTGGCGAGGAACGGCATCGTCTTCTCCTTGCAGCCGTCATGAGCCGGCATTTGGCGCGACTCTTCCATATCTGACGGGAACGGCCACACACTAAGCGCCGACACGTTGCATCGCAAGAAGCTTGCGGGAATGGCGGCATTGTCCGGTCGTAGGCACCGCCGACACGGGCGGTCTCGCCGCGCGGACAGAAAACGGCTGTTGCCAGTCATGCGCGACGCCATCCGCCACCCGGCGATTTCGCATGGCGAAAGGGATAAAACGGACGCCGCGGCGGGGTTTTCCACGCCGCAGCGGCTCGATCGCAGTGCGGCATGGGATTTCGACGCTTTCCAGCGCTTGGGGCTTGCGACGCCTGCCGGGGGGCATCATTGTTTAGCCGCGTTGGGCGCGGCAGATGCCGGCGGCAGGGAGAGCGAAGCGACCTTCAGGATGTACAAGCTCTATTCGATGCAGCGATCGGGAAACAGCTACAAGGTGCGCCTTGCGCTGGCATTTCTCGATGCCCCGTACCGCGCGATCGAGGTCGACATCCTGCGCGGCGAAAGCCGCACGCCCGATTTCCTCGCCAAGAATCCGAGCGGCCAGGTGCCGCTGCTGGAGACCGCGCCGGGCCGCTATCTCGCCGAATCCAATGCGATCCTGTGGTACCTCGCCGTCGGCACCTCGCTGGCGCCGGACACCAGGATGGACCGCGCCGAAGCGCTGCAATGGATGTTCTTCGAGCAGCATGCGCTGGAGCCCAACATCGGCTCGGCGTATTTCTGGCTGTGTCTGGTCAAGGGCGGCCGCGACCTGCAGACCCACGCGCTGGAGGACTGGCTGGAGCGCGGCTATGCGGCGCTGCAGGTGATGGAGAACCACCTCAAGACCAACGATTACTTCGCAGCCGGCCAGCTCACCATCGCCGACATCGCGCTGTACGGCTACACCCACGTCGCCGACCAATGCGATTTCGACCTGTCGACGTTTCCGGCGGTGAACGCCTGGCTGCGACGGGTCGAACAGACCCCGGGTTTCATCACCATGGACTGGACCCCGGACGCGGCGGCCGCCGACGCCGCGGATTTCGCCGCCGAAGCCTGAGCGGCCCCGCGCTCGATTTCCGCCGCGTTTTGGTCACGATTGTCCCTTTCGGGGCCGCATAAATGCCGGTGATTGCAGGACAATCCACCAATGCCGGTGATTCGCCGGCATTTGGTTCGAGGATTTCGAGTCATGCATTCGTCGTCCGGCCCGGCGCCCGGCTTCATTCGACCCGCCGCGCCCGTCACCTCCCCTCATTTGCTTCGCGCGGTCGCCGCGTCGCTCGTCATCGCGGTGGCATCGCTCGGCACCATCCTGGCGCTGACGCTGCTGTCGGCCCAATGCGGCGATGCGTGCGGCATGTCGACACCTTTCGCGCTCTGATCGCCCCGGCAAAGATCGTCTTCCGCACCGGCGCATGAAACGATCGCCGTCCGGCGCCCGCGACGGACGGCCCGCGACCAGAGCTTGCTGCGAAGGGGCATTGCGATGAAGGCACCGATCGTCTGGGTTTCCGGCACGTTGACGGCCGCCACCGCGCTGGTTGCCGCCTCGCTGTTGATCGCCACCGCCAGCCGCGGCGAGGTCACCACGTTTCCATCCTCCGCCGGCCCGCTGGTGGTCGACACCGTTGCGCAGAATCTGGCGCATCCGTGGGGACTGGCGTTTCTGCCCGACGGCCGGATGCTGGTGACCGAGCGGCCCGGCCGGCTGCGGCTGGTGACGCCTCGTGGCGAGTTGTCGCAACCGCTCGCAGGCGTGCCCGAAGTGTGGGCTTCGGGCCAGGGCGGGCTGCTCGACGTCGTCGCCGACAAGGACGTCGCCGCCAACCGGACGATCTACTTGTGCTACGCCGAACGCGACGGCCGCGGCGGCCGCACCGCAGTGGCCCGCGGCACCTTGGTCGACGGCGAAGCGCCGAGGCTCGACGCCGTGAAGGTGATCTTCCGCCAGCAGGGACCGCTGTCGTCCGGCAATCATTACGGTTGCCGGATCGCCCAGGACGCGCGCGGCGATCTGTTCGTCACGCTCGGCGACCATTACGGCCCGCGCAATCAGGCGCAGAGCCTGTCGGATCATATCGGCAAGATCGTGCGGATCGCGCCCGACGGCAGCGTGCCGAAGGACAATCCGTTCGCCGGCCGTGACGGCGCCCGGCCGGAGATCTGGAGCCTCGGCCACCGCAACCCGCAGGGGCTCGCTTTCAATCCCGCCGACGGCAGCCTGTGGGAAGTCGAGCACGGCCCGCGCGGCGGCGACGAGGTCAACCTGATCCGCAAGGGCGAGAACTTCGGCTGGCCGGTGATCGGCTACGGCGTCGATTACAGCGGCGCCAAGATCCACGAGGCAACCGCGAAGCCGGGGATGCAGCAGCCGGCAAAATACTGGGTGCCGTCGATCTCGCCGAGCGGCATGGCGTTCTACACCGGCAAGCTGTTTCCGAGCTGGAACGGCAACCTGTTCGTCGGCGCGCTGTCCGGACAGATGCTGGTGCGGCTGTCGCTCGACGGCGACAGAATTACCGGCGAAGAACGGCTGCTGCAGACGCTGAGCGAGCGCATTCGCGACGTTCGCCAGGGCCCCGACGGCGCGTTGTGGCTGCTCACCGACAGCACCGCGGGGCGGATTCTGCGGGTGAGGCCGGCGGCGAACTAAGCCGTCATGTCGGCCGAGACCTCCGCTCACCGCCGCGATCGTCTCACAGGTTAAGACGTAGTTGACGCGTCACCGCCGTGTAACAAACTACCGCTAGGGTCCGCTCGCGTCTGATCGAGGCCCCCCGTCGCCGATCAACGTCCCCAGCGGTCCCCGTCAGTCGCCGCGTCTGACCGGGGCCGCACCTTTTTGAGCGGCGCAAAGTCATTGCCATGCTGCGATTCATCCTGGTCATTGCCGCCGTGGTGCCGCTGACGCTGACACTGCTGCCGGTGCATCTGCTGGCGAAGCGGTTCGGCTGGCGCGCGCAGCGCACGATTCCCCAACTGTATCACCGCATCGTCTGCGCGCTGATCGGCGTCCGCATTCATCAGGTCGGCCGCCGCTGCGACGGGCCGGCGCTGATCCTGTCCAATCACGTCTCCTGGCTCGACATCTGCGTGATCTCGGCGGTGGCCCCGGTGTCGTTCATCGCCAAGAGCGAGGTTGCCGGCTGGCCGGTGTTCGGCGCGCTGGCGCGCTGGCAGCGCACCGTGTTCATCGATCGCCAGGCGCGGCATCGCACCGGCGAGGTGACGCGCGAAATCGGCGCGCGGCTGCAGGACGGCGACGCGATCGTGCTGTTCGCCGAGGGCACCTCGTCCGACGGCAGCCGGGTGCTGCCGTTCCGCTCGGCGCTGGTCGGCGCGGTGCATCACGCGATCGGCGAACAGAGCGGCGCCGGCGTCGCGGTGCAGCCGATGGCAGTGACCTATACCGGGCTCAGCGGCCTGCCGATCGGGCGCGAACTGCGCGACCGCGTCGCCTGGTACGGCGACGCCGATCTGATCCCGCATTTTGTGGCGCTGCTGTCGGCCGGCGCGATCGACGTCACCGTCAGTTGGGGCAATGCGGTCGCCACCTCCTCCGCCGCCGACCGCAAGCAGATCACCCGCGACGCCGAGCAGTCGGTCCGCCGGATGTGCGAAGCAGCCCGCCGCGCCGGCATGCGCGGCACCATCGCGCCGCGGCCCGTCGCAGCGCCGGTGACGACGCCAGACGTGCAGCCGGAAGCGGCGTAGCGCGCGCAGCACTCACGCACTGCCACAAGCCGTCATTCCGGGGCGATCGCGCAAGCGAGCGAACCCGGAATCCGGAAGATACAAGCGCCCCGGCCGTGCCCCAAACCGCGAGATTCCGGGCTCACGCGCTGACGCGCGTGCCCCGGAATGACGACCTCGGGCAGGCATGAGTAATAGGTCGGGTGGCAAGCCGAAAGCGGCCTTCGCTCAGCAATGCCGTGACGACGCACGGCATGACGCGGCTGTGATCGGGGCGCTGCCTTGCGGCGCTGCGGGGCGCGCGCCACAATGCACCGCTTCAAGCATCTCTCAAGGACACTTCATGGACATTCGCAATCTCGGCGGCAGCGGCCTGCGGGTCTCGGTCGTCGGCCTCGGCTGCAACAATTTCGGCCAGCGCACCGATCCCGAAACCTCGAAGCAGGTGATCCACAAGGCGATCGACCTCGGCGTCACGCTGTTCGACACCGCCGACATCTATGCCGGCATGGGCGGCTCCGAGACCGTGCTCGGCAATGTGCTCGGCGACCGCCGCAAGGACATCGTGCTGGCGACCAAGTTCTGCAAGCCGATGGCGACCGACGGCACCAAGCAGGGCGCGTCGCGGCGCTACATCGTCGAGGCGGTCGAAGCCAGCCTGAAGCGGCTGAAGACCGACTGGATCGACCTGTATCAGCAGCACGACTACGATCCGCTGACGCCGATCGACGAGACGCTGCGCGCGCTCGACGACCTGATCCGCGCCGGCAAGGTACGCTACATCGGCAATTCGAATTTTCCGGCGTGGCGGATCGCCGAGGCCGAATACGTCGCCCGCGCGCTCGGCACGCATCGCTTCGTGTCGTGCCAGGACGAATACAGCCTCGTCGTCCGCGACATCGAAAAAGACCTGCTGCCGGCCGCGCAGGAATACAAGCTCGGCCTGCTGCCGTTCTTCCCGCTGGCGAGCGGACTTCTCACCGGCAAGTATCAGCGCGGCACGGAGGCGCCGGCGCACACCCGCTTCGCCAAGATGCCGGCGATCCGCGACCGCTACTTCACCGAAGTCAATCTCAACGTCGTCGATCAGCTCAAGGCGTTCGCCGAAGCACGCGGCCATTCGCTGCTCGAACTGGCGTTCTCCTGGCTCGCCTGCCGCCCGCAAGTCTCCAGCGTGATCGCCGGCGCCACCACGCCGGAACAGATCGAGCAGAACGTCAAGGCCGCGAGCTGGAAGCTGACCGCCGAGGAGATGGCGGAGGTCGACGCGATTACGAAGGGGTAGTTGGCGGCAGACAGCGCCCGTCGTCCAACCTCGACGGTCATTCCGGGGCGCGCCCGTCAGGGCGCGAGACCGGAATCTCGAGGTGTTCTGCATTGAGGCCCTTCGCCCTGCACAGCGGGATTCCGGGTTCGCTCGCTGCGCGAGCCCCCCGGAATGACAGGTGGAGAGATCGCGCCCGTTCTCCGGATCCTGACTGCCGCCGCCCCCCCTCGCCTCCGCGACCTTCCGCGTATTGCTTCGCGGCCCAGGCGGAGTACGCTGCGAGCGTGTTTAAACCAGCGTTCACCGATCCTTGCTCATGCCGCTCCGCCCGACCTCGTCCGCCACACCTTCCCCGCCGCCGCGGCGGTTGATCTGCGCCGGCTGCGGCGCCGAGTTTTCGTGCACGATGGACAGCGGCTGCTGGTGCTCGGCGGAGCCGGCGCATCTGCCGCTGCCGTCGGATGCGGTCGACTGCCTGTGCCCGGACTGTCTGCGCGAGGCCGCGAAGGCGAGCCGCAAATCGTGAGGGCCGTGCAGGACTGGCTGATCGCAGCGGTGCTGCTCGACATGGACGGCACGCTGGTCGACACCGAGCGGGTCTATCTTGAAAGCCTGACCGAGGTGCTGAACGGGTTCGGCCTGCCGGATGCGATCGAAACTTGCGAGTCGATGATCGGACTGCCCGGGCCGGAGTGCCAGGCGTTGCTGGTCGCGCGCTACGGCGAGGCGCTGCCGCTGCCCGACATCAACCGCGCCTTCGTCGCAAAGCGCGACGCGCGGTTCGCGCAAGGCCTGCCGGTGAAGCCCGGCACCTGCGAACTGCTCGATACGCTCGACGAGGCGCGCTGCCCGGTGGCGGTGGTGACCTCGTCGTCGCGCAAGACCGCCGACCTGCACCTGACGCTCGCCGGCATCCGCGGCCGGTTCGGCACCATCCTGACCCGCGACGACGTCGCCCACGGCAAGCCGGCGCCGGATCTGTATCTGCTCGCCGCCGACCGGCTCGGCGTGCCGCCGGCGAATTGCATCGCGGTCGAGGATTCCAGCGTCGGCGTCACCGCGGCGGCCGCCGCAGGCGCCATCACCCTGATGGTGCCGGACCTGCTGCAACCCGATGCCACGACACGCGGCAGATGCGCCGCGGTGCTACCGGATCTCAACGCGGTGCGGAGTTTGCTCGAGACCCGCGGCCGGTTCGCGACATCGGACGCGTTGGCCGCGCCGCGCTGACCCGGCGCGGCAGCGCCGCGGCCACCAGCCTGGCCGCCGCAGCCCCCGCGGTTTCCATGTAGCTCGCATCGCGATGCAGCAGCACCACGGCGAACGAGCCGTCGAGCAGCAGCAGCATCTGACGCGCCAGTTCGTCGGCGCCGGCGATGCCGGCTTCGGCGAACGTGTCGCGTAGCCAGCGCTCGAATTTCTTCTTGTGCGCGGCGCCGATCTTGATCGCCGGATGGCCCGGCAGATTGGCAAGCTCCGCCGAGGTGCGCAGGAAGCCGCAGCCCTTCCACTTCGGATGCCGCGCGGCGCGGGCGAGATTCGTGAAGATGCCTTCGACCTTGTCCGGAAGCACGCCCGGCGTGCCCTCGAACCACTGCCGGAACAGCGCCAGATTCGGCTGGTCGCGGCCCTCGAGATAGGCGGCGACCAGATCGTCCTTGCTGCGGAAGTGATAATACAGCGTCCGCTTGGTGACGCCGGCCTTCTCGGCTACCGCATCGACCCCGACCGCGCGAATGCCCTCGGCATAGAACAGCTTGGCGGCGGCGGCGACGATGCGCTCGCGCGTGGTATTGCCCTCGCGGGTCTTCGCAGATGCTGCGGACGTTGGGGCGGCCATCCCCTTATGTATACCGACCAGTGAATATACACAACGCGGCTGAAGCGGTAGCGATCGGGTGCCCCGATGGAGACCCGGACATGACCGAGCTGGTGCCGATCGAGCTGCGCGACGGCGTCGCGCTGCTGACGCTGAACCGCCCCGACAAACTGAACGCGCTGAACTACGCGCTGATCGACCGGCTGATGCAGCGGCTCGATGCGATCGAGGTCGATGACGCGATCCGCGCCGTGATCCTGACCGGCGCCGGCGACAGGGCGTTTTCCGCCGGCGCCGACATCGCCGAATTCTCCGGCAGCGTCGCGCGCGGCGCGGATCACGCGGTGCGCGATTTCGTCCGCCGCGGCCAGACCATGACGGCGCGGCTGGAGAGCTTTTCCAAGCCGGTGATCGCGGCGGTGAACGGCCTCGCCTATGGCGGCGGCTGCGAGATCACCGAGGCGGTGCATCTGGCGGTGGCGAGCGAGCGCGCCCGCTTCGCCAAGCCCGAGATCAAGCTGGCGATGCCGCCGACCTTCGGCGGCACCCAGCGGCTGCCGCGCCTCGCCGGCCGCAAGCGCGGCCTGGAGCTGTTACTCACCGGCGAGCCGTTTTCACCCGCGCATGCGCTGGCGATCGGCCTGGTCAATCGCGTGGTGCCGCATGGCGAGCTGCTGGCCGCGGCGGACGCGCTGGCGCGGCAGATCATCCGGCATCCGCCGGGCGCAGTGGCGGCGGTGATCACCGCCGCGACGCGGGGGCTCAATCTGTCGATCGACGAGGGTTTGCTGGTCGAGCGCGCCCAATTCGCCGCACTGGCCGGCGGCGAGGAGCTGGCGCGCGGCCTCGCCGACTGGCGCGACCGGCCGCGCGCGGCAACTCAGACCGGATAGCCCGGCGTGGCGCGCGCCAACCCGCCGAACGCATCGAGCAGCCGTTCGCGCCAGGCGTAGACCGGGTCGTCGTTCTGCAGCAGTTGGAAATCGCTGACGATGCGGGCCCATTGGAAGCCGCCGAACACGATGTAGTCGGCGTAGTTCGGCGCAGTGCCACCGATGAAGGCTTGCGTCTTCAGCGTCAGACGCAGCGGATCGAGCGACTTACGGAAGCCCTCCACCGCCTTGTCTCGGCCGGCCGACACCTCTTCGAGCGACCTGTTGAACCGCGCTTCGCGCGATGCGCGGAAATAGGCCGCGTCCTCGGGGCGCAGATGGTCGACGATGTCGGCGACGATCAACGGGAAGATGCCGCCGACGATCGCAAGATCGCCCCACCAGTTCAGCATCCGCGCCATCGCCCGGCCGCCGTCGCCGCCGAACAGCGACGGCCGGTCCGGATAGGCGTCTTCGAGATAGTTGGCGATCGCCCAGGAGTCGGCGATCGCCTTGTCGCCGTCGAGCAGCACCGGCACTTTCTCGGAGCCGTACGGCGCGATCGCCGCCTTATCGGTGAAGCGCCACGGAATCGTCTCCGCCTGCAGCCCCTTGTGCGCCAGCGCCATCCGCGTCCGCCACACGAACGGCGAAAACGGCCGGCCCACATCGGCCCCGACCAGTTCGAACAGTTTGAGAGTCATGTCGCGCGTCCTCGGGTCTCGCGTTGGTCGCGGGCGCTCGCCGAACATTCCGGCGCCGGGCGCTCGCCACACACGTCACGTCATCGCCGGACTTGATCCGGCGATCCATTTTTTCAAGATGATGGATGCGCGGGTCAAGCCCGCGCATGACGGGATTTGATGCATCGACTGTCATTCCGGGGCGCCGCGCAGCGGCGAACCCGGAATCTCATTGGACTACCTGCCGAACCAACTTCTGGATTCCGGGTTCGCGCCTGAAAGGCGCGCCCCGGAATGACGTGCGCGAGAGGCGCCCCTACTCCAGCTTCGCCCTGACCGGCTCGATCACTTCGAAGTTCGGCGAGAACTCCTCGAACAGGCCGAACAGTTCGCGCAGCTTCAGCGGGTTGCCGCTGACCCAGAGATCGCCGCTCAGCACGGCGCCGAGGAAGCCGCGCTGTTTCAGCGAGATCGCGTCGAAGGTGGCGCGGTTCAGCGTGACGCTGACGTCGGCATTGTCGGACAGCTTGCCGGCCACGTGAGTCAGCGCCGAATTCTCCAGGTTCATGGTGTAGGTCTCCTTCAGGTCGGTGAAGGTCCAGTTCACCACGATGTGCTTGCCTTCGGCCTTGGCCGCGTTCAGCCGCACCGCGAGGAAATCGAACGCCAGATCGATCGACACGCCCTTGAGCAGATCCGGATTGGCGGTGCTGACCGGCATCGGGGTGAGGCCGCTGCGCAGTTCCTGCGCGCCGAGCAGATAGGCGTTGCGCCAAGTCGCCGCCTCGGCCTGATAGCCGAGCTGCTCCAGCGCGTCGGCGCCGAGCGCGCGGGCCTCCGTGTTCGCCGGATCGGCGAACACCAGCTTGCTGGCGACGCTCGCGACCCAGCGATACTGGCCGGCCTTGTAGTCGTCGCGGGCGCGGGCCAGCACGGCGGCGGCGCCACCCATATAGTCGATCTCCTTCTTCGCCTGTTCGGCCCGCGGCAGAGGATTGAGGTCGGCCGGGTTGGCATCGTACCAGCCGAGATAGAACTGATACACCGCCTTGGCGTTGTGGCTGACTGAGCCGTAATAGCCACGCGCGGCGAATTCGCTGGCCAGCGACGGCGGCAGCGTCAGCCGCTCGGCGATCTCGGTCGGCGTCAGCCCGTGATTGAGCAGCCGCACGCTCTGGTCGTGGATGAATTTGTAGACGTCGCGCTGCTTCTTCAGATAGCCGACGACGCGGTCGCGGCCCCACACCGGCCAATGGTGCTGCGCGATCACCACCTCGGTCCTGTCGCCGTAGCGGGCAATCGCCTCGCCGATATATTTGGACCACAGCCGGCCGTCGCGCACCGCCGCGCCGCGCAGCGTGTAGAGGTTGTGCAGGGTGTGGGTGGTGTCCTCCGCCATGTTCAGCAGCCTGAACTGCGGATAATACGAGATCATCTCCGACGGCGCTTCGGAGCCGGGTACGAGATGGAATTCGATCTCGACGCCGTCGATCGTGCGGGTCTCGTAGGACTGCTGGATGGTGTCGTTCGGCGGGATCAGCGACAACGGCCCGAGCGCCAGCGCCTTGCCGAGCCCGGCATCGACCTGGCCGCGCGCGCCGACCGGCAGCGGCGCGCCGAACTGGAACTGGGCGCGGCGGCTCATCGCGTTGCCGGCGATGACGTTCTCGGCGACCGCGTGCTCCATGAAGCCGGCCGGCGCGATCACTTTGACCTTGCCGCTCGCGGCGTCGGCCTCGCTGATCAGGCCGCGCGCGCCGCCGAAATGGTCGATGTGGCTGTGGGTGTAGATCAGCGCCACCACCGGCTTGTTCGGCCGGTGCTGATAATACAGATCGAGCGCCGCCTTGGCGGTCGGCACCGTCATCGTGGTGTCGGTGACGATCAGCCCGGTGTCACCCTCGACGATGGTGAGGTTGGCCATATCGAGCCCGCGCACCTGATAGACGCGCTCGGCGACCTGGAACAGGCCGTTGGCGAGATTGAGCTGCGCCTGCCGCCACAGGCTCGGATTCACCGTCGGCGGCGATGCTCCGCCTTTCAGGAAATCAAAGGGCTTCAGATTCCACACCGGCGGCGCACCCGCGGCACCGGCGACGACGCCGTCCGGCAGCGGCGCGATCAGGCCGCGCTGCGCGTCTTCGAAATCGGCGCGGTCGGCGAGCGGCAGCGCCTTGGCGACCGCCTCGTTGGCGGCGCGGGTCGCCGGTTCGGCGTCGTTCGGCTGGGCGGCCAGCGGCGCGGCCAGCAGCGACATCGCGGCGGCAGCCGCCAATGCCAATGACGGTATAATTCGTGCCATGCTCAATCTCCGGAAGGGCACGGATCATCGCCCGGTTCCCGTCGCGATGGCCATCGCAATCCTGCTCGCGACATTGAAATTTCCTCCCTCGGCTTCAGCTCTCCACAGCTCCTGTTTTTCCCGCACTGCAAAGTATTCCGTAACGCGAATTGAACATGATCGCTCCTCACTGACACTACCGGCGGCCGCGAGCGGCCCGGTGGAGGGGAGCGACGATGCGCTATTCGGGCGAAGACCTGCAGGCAGCGACCCAGGCTGGCGTGATCACGCCGGCGCAGGAAGCGGCGCTCCGCACCTTCCTGGACGCCCGGCGCCCGGCGGCCGCGAACGAAGCCCCACGCTTCGATATCGTACATCTGCTCTGGTATGCGGGCGCGCTGATCGTGATCAGCGCCATGGGGCTGTTCTCGACCATGGCGTTCGCCGGCCTCGGCGGCGCGGCGCTGACCGCCACCGCGCTGATCTACGCCGTCGCGTTCTGGTGGACCGGGCACTATCTGTGGCACGTGAAAGATCTGCGCACGCCGGGCGGGTTGTGCATCGCCGTGGCGGTCGGGATGATGCCGCTCGCGGTGTTCGGCGTGCAGGAGGCGTTCGGGCTGTGGTCCGAATTCGGCAAGCCAGACACCGTTCGCAGCTTCTACATCTGGGTCAAAGGCAGCTTCATCTTCATGGAGCTTGCCACCATCGTGGCGACCCTGGTGGCGCTGGCGTTCTACCGCTTTCCGTTCATCGTGTTTCTGATGGCGGTGGCGCTGTGGTTCCTGTCGATGGACCTGGTGCCGTGGATCACCGGCGCGCCGCACGGCAATTTCGAAACCGCCCGCAAGGTCTCGATCGGCTTCGGCGCCGGCATGGTGATCGCCGCGGTGATCGTGCATCTGCGCCAGCGCAGCGGCGACTTCGCATTCTGGCTGTATCTGTTCGGCGTGATGACGTTCTGGGGCGGCATCACCGCGACCTCGAACGGGACCAACCTGGACAAGGCGCTGTACTGCGCCATGAACGTCGTCTTCCTCGGCATCGCGGTGGTGCTGGGCCGGCGGGTGTTCGCGGTGTTCGGCGCGCTCGGGATCGCGATCTATCTCGGCGATCTCGCCGAAAAACTGTTCCGCGACTCGCTGCTGTTCCCGTTCGCGCTGTCGTTGATCGGCATCGCCATCATCGCGCTCGGGCTGTTCCTGCATCGCCGCCAGCCGGCAATCGAAGCGTGGTGCGACGCGCGGCTGCCGAAGGGGATGCGGCGTCTGCGGGTGGTGCCGGCCTAGGCGACACGAGTGGGCGGCGCACCCTTTATTCGCCCCCCGCTTCGCCCCATATTGCCGGCATGGCGAAGACTCCCGACAAGCCTGGCAAGCCGGCAAAAACCCCGAAATCCAAAGCACATCGGCCGGACGTGAAGCCGATCGGCCCGGCGCTGGCCGAGCTGCTGAACCCGGCGCTGAACCGCGGCGATGCCGGCCTCGGCTCCGGCACCGGCTTGCAGCCGCCGCCGGACAATTCGCACGACCGCCGCAGCGGCGGCGAGGCCGCGGTGCATCGCGGCCGGGCCTCGACCGCCAGAGCGGGAGACGGCGCGACGCCGCGGCCGACCGCGCTGCAGCCTTATCCGCAGCCGCCTCGGGGCTCCCCTCCCCCTCGCGGGGAGGGGTCGGGGGTGGGGGGCCTCGGGCAAGGATTGGGTCAAGGCTTTGCCGAAGCGCCGCAGGCCAATTACGGCACCGCCGCCACCATCCCGACGCTCGATCCGGAGCTGGCGCGGCAGCTCGGCTTGCCGACCGAGGAGGACGACGCCGACGCGCTGGCGCGGCCGCCGCGCAGCAAGATGGAGGCGCTCGGCGTCAAGGCCACGGCCGACGCACTGGAGAGCCTGATCCGCGACGGCCGCCCCGAATTCAAGGGCGAGGACGGCGGCGTCAAGCTGTGGGTGCCGCACCGGCCGCCGCGCCCGGAGAAGTCCGAAGGCGGCGTGCGCTTCGTACTGAAATCCGACTACCAGCCGCGCGGTGACCAGCCGCAGGCGATCAAGGAGCTGGTCGAAGGCATCGACCGCAGCGATCGCACCCAGGTGCTGCTCGGCGTCACCGGTTCGGGCAAGACCTACACCATGGCCAAGGTGATCGAGGCGACGCAGCGCCCGGCGATCATCCTGGCGCCGAACAAGACGCTGGCGGCGCAGCTCTACGGTGAGTTCAAGAACTTCTTCCCCGACAACGCGGTCGAGTATTTCGTCTCGTATTACGATTACTACCAGCCGGAAGCCTACGTTCCGCGCACCGACACCTATATCGAGAAGGATTCGTCGATCAACGAGCAGATCGACCGGATGCGCCACGCCGCCACCCGCGCGTTGCTGGAACGCGACGACGTCATCATCGTCGCCTCGGTGTCGTGCATCTACGGTATCGGCTCGGTCGAGACCTATACGGCGATGACCTTCGCGCTGAAGCGCGGCGAGCGCATCGACCAGCGCCAACTGATCGCCGATCTGGTGGCGCTGCAATACAAGCGCACCCAGGCCGACTTCACCCGTGGCACCTTCCGGGTGCGCGGCGACGTCATCGACATCTTCCCGGCGCACTACGAGGATCGCGCCTGGCGGGTGAAGATGTTCGGTGACGAGATCGAGGGCATCGAGGAATTCGACCCGCTCACCGGCCACAAGCAGGACGAGCTGGAGTTCGTCAAGATCTACGCCAATTCGCACTACGTGACGCCGCGGCCGACGCTGATCCAGGCGATCTCCTCGATCAAGACCGAGCTGAAATGGCGGCTCGATCAGTTGCACGCGCAGGGCCGCCTGCTCGAAGCGCAGCGTCTGGAGCAACGCACCACGTTCGACATCGAAATGATGGAAGCGACCGGCAGTTGCGCCGGCATCGAGAACTACTCGCGGTATCTGACCGGCCGCCGGCCCGGCGAGCCGCCGCCGACGCTGTTCGAATACGTGCCCGACAACGCGCTGGTGTTCGCCGACGAGAGCCACGTCTCGGTCCCGCAGATCGGCGCGATGTTCAAAGGCGACTTCCGCCGCAAGGCGACGCTGGCCGAATACGGCTTCCGGCTGCCGTCCTGCATGGACAACCGGCCGCTGCGCTTCGAAGAATGGGACATGATGCGTCCGCAGACCGTCGCGGTGTCGGCGACGCCGGCGGCGTGGGAGCTGAACGAGAGCGGCGGCGTGTTCGTCGAGCAGGTCATTCGCCCCACCGGGCTGATCGATCCGCCGGTCGATATCCGCCCAGCCCGCACCCAGGTCGACGACCTCGTCGGCGAGGTTCGCGCCACCGCGGCGCGCGGCTATCGCACGCTGATCACCGTGCTGACCAAGCGGATGGCCGAGGACCTCACCGAGTTCCTGCACGAGCAGGGCATCCGCGTCCGCTACATGCACAGCGACATCGACACCATCGAGCGGATCGAGATCATCCGCGACCTGCGGCTCGGGGCGTTCGACGCGCTGGTCGGCATCAACCTCTTGCGCGAAGGCCTCGACATTCCGGAATGCGCGCTGGTGGCGATCCTCGATGCCGACAAGGAAGGCTTTTTGCGCAGCGAGACGTCGCTGATCCAGACCATCGGCCGCGCAGCGCGTAACGTCGATGGCAAGGTGATCCTGTATGCCGACCAGATCACCGGCTCGATGCAGCGCTCGATCGACGAGACCAACCGCCGCCGCGAGAAGCAGATCGAATACAACACCGCGCACGGCATCACGCCGGAGAGCGTCAAGAAGTCGATCGGCGACATCCTGAACAGCGTGTACGAGCGCGACCATGTGCTGGTCGAGATCGGCGACGGCAAGGGCGCCGGCTTCACCGACGACGCCGCTGTGATCGGCCACAATTTCGAGGCGGTGCTGGCCGATCTCGAAACCAGGATGCGCGAAGCCGCCGCCGATCTGAACTTCGAGGAAGCCGCAAGGCTGCGCGACGAAGTCAAACGCCTCCGCGCCACCGAGCTCGCGGTGATCGACGATCCGACCGTGAAGCAGCGCAAGGTCGCCGACAAAGCCGGGGCTTACGCCGGCGCCAAGCGCTACGGCGCGGCCGCGAACCTGCCGGCCGAGGCAGGCAAAGGCGGACGCGGCAAGTCAGGATCACGAGGCGGCGCCGCCGCGTCACCCTCCCCCTCGCAGGAAGGGTCGGCCGAAGGCCGGGGTGGGGGTGCCGCGAGCACGGTGTCGAAAGTCCACAAACCCGACCTCGACGAAATGGGCATCGCCGGCTGGCACGAAGTCAAGAAAGTCCAGCGCCCCAAGCCGCGCAAACCGACGCTCGACGAAATGGGCCCGGGGACCGAGAGCAAGATCTATCAGCCGACCTCCAGCCGCGAAGCCGGCCCCGAATTCGGCCCCTCCCCGCGCTCGACCGGCGGCGCGCCGGGGAAGAGGGGTGGGTGGAAGAAGCGGTGAGCTAAGATCGTTTCTCGTACTTCATCCGAATATCAGTGCACTTCTTCACATTCTTAAAGAGAGGCGCCAGGTAAGCATCAGCGTAATCAGCATCGATTATTTCCGAAACGCCTGCAAGCACGTGCATCACGGCGTCGCCAATGACATCTTCAGCTATCGAGGGACTCGCTGAGATATCAGCAAATTGAGAAATCCTTCTCAATATACAGTGAAGCGTAAACCTATTGCCGTGAACAACGATACCTCGTTGCGTGGGCGAGGACTGGTCTGCACTTTTCTTGATTGCGAGGTCTATTCGCCGCGCCAATTGAACGAGGCTCCAGAGACGTAGAGACGAGGTCGAAGGGTTAAATAGGGCCTTATACGGCGTAGTGTTGATATCTGCATAAAGCCCTCCTACGTACCCCTTTGAGAGGGCAACGAAAGAGATTTCGTCGCTAGCGCAAGCCAAAACAGCGATACCTTCGATAAATTCGAAACCATCGACAGTCGATTCGAGCGGCTCGCCTTCACGATACTCGTAGGCAACCTTTTCAATTAGCAATTCCGTCCGGATACGCTCCTGTTCCGGATCAAGTGCAACGAAGTTTCTCGCATCGATCTTATTCTGCGTGTTTGAAGCACGCGTAATTAGCTTACCCAGCGAAGAATCAGGATCACTAACTTCGATGACACGAACCTGTAAGAAGGCAGAACTGTCGTCTCCTACAAGGCCTCGACCTATCGTTCCTACGGTCTGAGCACCGTTCACGATGGTTACGTTCCCGCAATCGAAAATACCGACCGACCGATCGTTACCCCCGATGGGCTGGCGCTTAAGGTTAGTTGTAATAATTGTAATTCCGTTGTTGTAGAACCAAAAATGCGCCGGGTCTCCGACTAGAGTCTGTTCAATTGCGGAGTTCACCTCAGATGATCCAAGAAAATTTCTGATATTCCCCACGAACAGATTGTTTCCGTGAGTTCTGTACCAGCTTGCAACGTCTACCGCCGAAACCTGCCCGTAAACGGCCCGCAGCGGGCTTTCAACCAGACCATAGTGCGTGAGTCGAATAGTCAAATCGATTTGCGGTGGTGCTGCCTCGTGAACGAAGTGCTGGAATAATTCTCGTTGCGTCAAAACCGAAAAAAAGAACAGATCAGAGGTATCGTTCTGGCTCTTAAGGAAATCATCTATCTTACTCTGAATATCCGGATCAACTTTACCGGACCCAGGATACGCAATCACAAGCCGAACACTCGTTAGCCTCTTCAAGGAGTCTTCAATAACACTCCAACGCTTCTGAATTTTCTCATTAAAGCGGCCCTTCTTGAGAGATACGAGATCCTGCACCCCTTGGAGGAATTTCAGAACTTCACCGCTTGCTATCGAACTTGCGTGAGAATTACTCCATTTGGACTGGACCAGATAAAGAGTCTTCGCCTGCGCATCGTAATAGATTGCATCAATTCCGTTATCTTTCCCACCATCCACTAGTGAGGCAACCGCAGCATCATACTCGATTTCGGCCAGAATCTTAACAGCAGCCACCGCCATGGATCGAGAGAGCGAGTGTGTCTCAACGTCCGATGGGGCTTTTCCGCTAATATCCGACTGATCAACGAGTGGAGCAACTATTTCGAGGAGCTTACTCTTTATTTGTGAATGTTGAACTTCCGCCATTCTACTCGGCCGCCTCTAGTCCTGCTCGCGAATGATGCGAGTACGTTTTCCACGTTGGACGATAATCCTCGTTTGCTTGGTTGCCCCAGTTCGCCCAACCTTGCCGAGTTCCGCGAGCGAAAAGCTCGACAAAGGGGCCAGGCGAACAAGACTCAATTATTTCATACTGCTCATCAGGCTTTCGCGAATGCTCGCGCTTGCGGGTCGCCAACAAATTGACCTGCCGCCTGCCCGGCGCCAGCGTGCGCGCGTTCTTGCCGCGCACGCCGAACAAGATTAGTTCGGTGACATTACGGAAATAGAAGCCTACGCCTCGACCGTCAGAACCACCATCCTTACGAACTTTGTGCCAGACGATGTTTGACTTGTAGGTGAACCCCCAAGCTTGCATGACGGCGAGGCCGTCCGGCAGCATCGCATTGGGCACCCACAAGTAGAGGTGCGATGTCGGAGCAGCGATGTCTTGTACCGGCAGCGAACAAATCTCGTCCAGCTTCATGGTGCCGTAGCGCGACAGACGGCGATGCTCCGGCGCAACCTTACCTGTCTTGTTTGTGAACTGCCAAGGCGGGTCAGCCAGGATCGTCGCGAACTTTCGCTTGCCGGTGAACCTCAGCAGATCGTCAGCGGCGGAGTTATTTGTCTTTGACATAGCAGGTTGCTCTAATTCCAAAGACAACAACGGGGCATCCGCCGCCGCTTCCGCCTTCAAGCCTCGGTAGTAGTTTCGCCATGTGGGTCGTTGAGTTCCCAAAGCTCGGCCCTCTACCCAGTTCGTTGAAGATGGTCTGAAGTTCGGAGCAACGCGTGATGATGACGCCGACGTCGATCGCGCGCAGATCGAACAGCAGACGGAAGTTGTTGAGATCCCGATCGTAAAATGGATCCTTGTTGTTCCACTCCACTTCGAGCGCGACACGATCCTTGTAACAATCGACCTTGTGTGTGGGGGCAGCATGTTCTGCTTCGTCCACGACAATCTTGGTCTCGAATTTCTTCTCGACCCATCCGAGCTTGGTGAAATGCGAATCCAGCTTGCTCGCGATAAGTCCCTTCGCCCCTCCAGGCATCATCACATCGGAGGTCGAGAACGAAAAGCCCCGCAGGACGGCGAGGATGTCGGCCCATTTCTCGGGGTGTGCCGCCGAAAGTATCGCAATCCCGTTGCGCCACTCGAACACCTCGTAACGCGCAGCAATATCGTCAGGGACAAACGAATGATTCGGCATGTGACCATTGTTCATGGTCTGGCGCCGCCTAGAAGCGATTTGTACAATGTACTCCATTTGTTCTCAAGCAAAATTCACAGGAATCCTCGGAAAATCGAGCTAGGCTTGGAAGCGGGCGCCCGGAAGATGGGAGGGCTTCGGAACGCCGTGACCAACATTCGATCCGCATCAACGATCAATGGCGGATCTGCTTTGATTGGCGCGACGACGGCGCCGAGATGGTTGAAATTGTGGACTATCAGTTGAGGCGCTCAGGATGGCCAAACCAAAGCAGCTCCCCCCGATCCCTCCCGGCGAGATTCTGATCGATGAATTCATGCGCCCGAACGGGATGAGTCAGAACCGGCTGGCGCGCGATATCGACATCAACCCGGCTCGGGTCAACGACATCGTGCACGGCCGCTCTGCGATCACCGCCGCCGTCGCCCTGCGGCTGGCGAAGTACTTCGGCACGACGCCCGAACTTTGGATGAACCTGCAGGCGTCCTACGACCTGCGCCGCGCCCGCGCCGCAGACTGGCCCGCTATCGAGCCGCGCGTCCGCGTGCTCGCCGCGGAGTAAACGGACTACGGAAGCAACGGACACCGAAGCTGGAGGATCGGACATGGTGAGCACAACGGCGTTCGACGTGGCCGACTATCTCGACAGTCCGGAGATGATCGCCGCCTATCTTGACGAGGCTCTTGCTTCCGAAGATCCCGCTTTGATCGATAAGGCGATCGCGACGGTGAGGCGCGCCCCGGCGCAGCTCAAGACCATGCCAGCAGAGACGTTGAAGCGCATAACGGAACTGACGGAAGGCAGGGTGTTCGGTCCCGACGAGGACATCGAGGGTGACGTCAATTCGTGACTTTTCGGCGCGGCTCAGCTCTGATTCACCAATGCTGTCACCGCTTCCCCGGCTTCATCCCGGCTCCCGATCAATACATACTCCCCGCGTCCCAACGTCGCTGCGCTCGCCGTGACCACCGCGCGCTTGGGACAGATGCCGAGGCAGCCGGTGGTGACGAGCTTGGGCCGCTTGCCGCCCTGCGCGGCGGCGGCGTGCTTCAGTTCGGCCTTCAGCGCCTGCTTCAGCTTCTTGCCGCCGTCGATCTTCGACAGGCATTTGCCGCAGATCAGCACCGGCGGCGGGCGTTTGGGGCGGGCGATGGGGAGGGAGGATTTGGTGGGCATGATCGTCATATAGGGACGATCGGGCCGCGTAGGATGGGTTGAGCGCAGCGAAACCCATCGAACTCCACGCGCGTGAATGATGGGTTTCGCTGAGCTCAACCCATCTTACGAATTCTTGCTCCAAGCACGGACCTCATCTTGAGGAGCCCGGCGCGCCGGGCGTCTCGAAGGATGGCGGCGGCCTCACGACCTCATGGTTCGAGACGGCGCTGCGCGCCTCCTCACCATGAGGGACCGCGGTGGGGTGACACAGAAAAAGGGCGACGCTTGTGGCGCCGCCCTTTTTAACCACTTCAGCTCTGGTGCGCGGGCGATGGGTTTCGCTGACGCTCAACCCATCCTACGCGTCCTCTCGCCTCACACCCGCTCGATGATGATCGCAGGCGCCATGCCGCCGGCGGCACACATGGTGACGAGGCCGCGCTTGAGATTGCGGCGCTCGAGTTCGTCGAGCACAGTGCCGACCAGGATCGCGCCGGTGGCGCCGATCGGGTGGCCCAGCGCAATCGCGCCGCCGTTGACGTTGACCTTGGAGCGGTCGAGGTCGAGGTCGCGCATGAACTTCTCGGCGACCACCGCGAACGCCTCGTTGATCTCCCAGAGGTCGATATCGTCCTTGGTCAGGCCGGCCTTCTGCAGCACCTTCTTGGCGGCCGGCACCGGGGCGTTGAGCATCAGGGTCGGATCGTCGCCGATATTGGCCATCGCCAGGATCCTGGCGCGCGGCTTGAGGCCGTGCTTCTCGGCGTATTCCTTCGAGGTCAGCAGCAGCGCCGCGGCGCCGTCGACCACGCCCGACGAATTGCCGGCGTGGTGCACGTGCTTGATCTCGAGGTCCGGATACTTCTGGTTGATCAGCTTGCGATAGGTGGTGCCCTTGTCGTCGAGCGGATAGTCGGCCATCGCGGTGAAGGCCGGCTTCAGCGCGGCGAGGCCTTCGGCGGTGGTCTCGGGACGCGGATACTCGTCCTTGCCGAGCACCACCTTGCCCTCGTCGTCGACCACCGGAACGATGCTCTTGTCGAAGCGGCCTTCCTGAATCGCGATCGCGGCGCGGCGCTGGCTTTCGAGGCCGAGCGCGTCGAGGGTCTCGCGGCTGATGCCTTCCATGCTGGCGATCGCGTCGCCGCAGATGCCCTGATGCGACTGCGGATGCACCTTGGCGAGACGGGCGTTGCCCGAGCCCATGCCGAGCGGCGGCTTGCCGGCCGCCATGTCCTCCGCCGCCATCGACGCGGTCAGCGACATCATTTCGGTGCCGCCGGCGATTACCACGTCTTCCATGCCGCTCATGATCTGCGCCGCGGCGAAGTTCACCGCGGTGATGCCGCCGCCGCAGAAGCGGTCGAGCGTGGTGCCGGAGGCCTTGATGTCGTAGCCGGCGTCGAGCGCCGCCATGCGGCCGAGGTCGCCGCCCTGCTTGCCGCGCTGGGTCGAGGTCGACCAGATGATGTCGTCGACGTCGGCGGTGTTGAGCTTGTTACGTTCGGCGATCGCCTTCAGCACGGTGGCGGCGAGGTGCTGGGGATGCATGTCGGCCAGAGCGCCCTTTCCGACCTTGCCGATGCCGCGGGGGGTGCGGACTGCGTCGATGATATAGGCGTCTGCCATCTTGTTCTTCTCCCGATGTTGTTTGCGGTTTGTTGGGGCTTGGCGGCGAGATTGTCCGAGACGGCGACGAAGTCAAGCCGCAGCGGCGACGCCGCACCATGCAATCGTCCCGGCGCGGCGGCTTATGCCGCACAGCGGAACTGGCGAATTGCCAAGCGCGATGCGCCTCTGCATAGTCGCGCGCAAACAAGACACTTCTACCGAGACAGTTCTGGGGGACTATCAACATGGCCGAGGCCGATCTCGACGCGATCATCCGGCAGCTCGCGAAACAGCAAACGAAGACGCTCACGGCCGTGGTGAAGAAACGCCGCGCCGCGCTGCTGGCGCGCGGCGCCAAGGCCAAGGATGCGACCGGCAAGGCGCAGGCCAAGGCGCTGGCGACCGTCGCCTATGAACTCGGACTGGCGGCGACAAAGCGGTTGCAGACCGCGGCCGACAACGCCGCCGATGCCTACGCCCGCGCGATGCGCAAGGCGGCCGAAGATGCCGCCGCGGCAGCGGCAGCCGCAGCGGCTGCCAAGTCCAAGGCGGCGGAGAAATCCAAAGCGGCGGACAAGACGGCGCCAAAGCCAGGGGCGAAGACCGCGGCCGACAAGCCCGCCGCGAAGCCGGCCAAGACCGGCGCGAAGAAGCGGGCCGCCAAGCAGGCCGGGCGCTGATCCTGATCGTGGCGGGGGGGCGGCTCGAATACGGCCGCCCCCTGCTATCAGCAGGCTATATCGCCCGTCAGCGCCGCGGCGATTTTGCGAATCAGATCTTCGTCGCGCAGGGCGTCTGTCGGGCGCCGTGCCGTTCGCGCCGGATCAGCGCCGATGACGGCCACTGCGGCGACAGCCATCGGCCCGCCGTCACCCTCGGACTTCTCCGAGGTCGCAGCAACCTGATTGCTCGATATCGACCGCGAGTATCCGAAAACTGCAGGAATGCCGGCAGAACTGTGGCGGTTCTGACCGACCGATGCCTGCCGAAAGGGCGATCCGGGTCCGCGAGACGAAATTTGTGCAACGCACAAAATTAGATTGCAATTAACTCTTAGTGTAACTAATCGAAGCGCACAGCGCAGCAAATCGCGAAGGGCACGGCATCGTCAGCGATGCCCAGGTGCCGCTGCTTGCATTGACACCCAACCTCGAACGGGATTGCCAAATGACAGAGCACAGTCTCTGGCGGTTCTCGCGCGCATTGCATCGCGCCCTCAACGACCGCCAGCAGGAAGACCTCGCTGCCATCCTCGACGACAACATCGACTGGGCGATCTACGGTCCGAGTGCGATGTTTCCCTTCTTCGGCGCCCGTCAGGGTAAGGTCGCGGTGCTGGAAGTCTGCCGGCAGATCGCCGACAGCGTGCGGATCTTTCGCTATCATCGCGAGTCGGTGATGCTCGGGGTCGACTTGGCCGCCTCGATGGTGCGCTACTCGCTCACCGCCGCCGGGACCAACCGGCCGATCAGCGTGCGGATGGCGCTGTTCACCCAATTCCACGACGGCCGGCTGACCAATCTGCGGATGGTGATCGACACCTTCGACCTGGTCGAACAGGCCCTCGGCCGCCCGATCCATCTGCCGAAGATCGCCTGAAACAATCGTCGGAGTTGTGGCGCTGCCGGCTTCTCCCCTGAGGCTGGCAGCCGCGTCGTTAATGGGACGTTGAGGATTGTCGCCGAAACACCGAGGCGGCGCCGCAGAACGGCCGCGATGCGGTCAAATTACACTGGAGTGATGCGGCGGCAGATTGCGTGCGGGGGATCCCCGCGCGGCGTGACGCTCAAACAGGGGACCAACCGAATGAACGCCATTCCTTCTGAAAAGATCGAGACGTCGGAAGCCGACGAAAACCTCGCCGCCGTCTCCGAAGTGGAAGCCGGTATCCGTGACTTCGTCCGCAACGACATCGCCTATCTGCGCCGGCCCTCGGCGACGACCTCGCCGGATGCTGCCGCAGCAACCTCCGGGCTGGCGCTCGACAGCACCGCGGAGGCCGCCGTCAACAACGTCAATTCGTTGATCCAGCGCGTCGCCGGCACCTCGCTCGGCGAGATCGAAAGCCTGATCGGCGAACTGGAAGCGCTGCGCGACCTGCTGCACGCCGAAGGTCAGCGGGTTCAGCGCGAGATCTCGAGCTATGCCCAGCTCAGCCAGGCGGCGATGAAGTCCACCCGGATGATCGCCGACAACGTCGCACAGTGGAAACGCACCGCCGACACGCTGCGTCACGGCTGATCCGGCCGCGATCCTGAGGATCGCCGGCCCTGAACGTCAAGACACGTCACGACAAGACCCGTCTTGAAACGACAAAAGCAGCCATCGCGAGGTGGCTGCTTTTCTTTTGCGACGGTTCGAATTGCGATTCGGATCGAAGCCGAAAAGGCCGGCGCGGCGGCCGGCCACCCGCGAGCTTCAGCTCAGCGGTCGGAGAACGTGGACGAGCTCGCCACCGGCGCGGGGTCGAGGCTGTAGGAGCCCACCGCGTAACCCTTCACGATCATTCCGGTGGTGATCATCACCGCGACCGTCACGGTCGCGAAGATCACGCCCACCCATTTCAGTCCAGCCTGGTCAGCCATTGTCTTGAATTTCCCTCAGCCCTGCGTTCGTCGACCGTGACGCTCGCAAGGTTCACAACTTGTTAATATCCCGAGCGTTCCGGAGCCGTCTCGCGGAAAAACCCCGCATTTGGTTAAAATGCCGGCGGTTGTGTCCCGTGCGCCTCACTCCGCATTCGGCCGACGCGGCACGAATGCCGTGGCGAGGAATGAGAACACCACCTCGCCGCGCTGATTGATCGCGGTGTTGCGGGCCTGCAAGATTCCCCATTGCGGACGCGAATCGGACGGCCGCAGATTCTCGATCTGCTTGTAGTAGGTGACGGTGTCGCCGGCCAGCACCGGCTTCAGCCAGCGCAGCTCGCGGAATCCCGGGGACGGACCGCCGGTCGCCACCAGCTCACCGCGCTTGGCGGCCTCCGCGGACTCGCGCTGGGCATCCGCGACCATCAGTTTCATACACACCGCGGCGACGTGCCAGCCGGACGCGGCGAGCCCGCCGAACAGCGAGTTCTTGCCGGCCTCCTCGTCGAGGTGGAACGGCTGCGGATCGAACTGCTGTGCGAAGGTCTTGATCGAGTCGGCCGTGAAGGTGAACGAGCCGACCTCGCGGCGTTCGCCGACCGTCATGTCTTCCAGGAAACGCATGGTGATCGCTATCCGTTGCTGCCGGCGGCGGCGGCGCGACGCTTGACGATGATCGGCGACACCATCTCGCTGAGCATCTGGCCGCGGCCGTTGCGCACATAGCACTTGAAGGTGACGATGCCGGTCTCCGGCCGGCTTTTCGACACCCGCGCCTCGATCACTTCGACATCGAGCAGCAGGTCGTCCCCGGGGCGCAGCGGCGACATCCAGCGCATCTCGTCGACGCCCGGCGAGCCGAGCGAGGCGGTGTCCTTGATGAAGCCGTCGTACATCATCCGCATCATCAGCGACGACAGATGCCAGCCCGAGGCCGACATGCCTTGCAGCATCGAGGCGTTGGCGGCGTGTTCGTCCAGATGCATCGGCTGCGGATCGTATTCCGAAGCAAAAGCGATGATCTCCTCGCGCGTGACGCGGCGAGGTCCGTAGCGGCCGAAGTGACCGGGGGCGAAGTTTTCGAAGAACAGGGCTGTCATGGCATTTGCTGGTGGGAGGCCTGATTGTGGCCGTTATTGCGGTCGATCACAACCCCATCATTCGGTTTGTTGGGGGAGACCACCGATGTTCAATTTTCGGGACCTGTTTCAATGGGACCGGTTCATCACGCCGACCATCATCAAGACCTTCTATTGGCTGGTGATCGCGATGATCGTGCTGCTCGGCATATCCGGCGTGTTTTCCGGGCTGGCGGCGATGGCGGTGAGCCCGTTCGGCGGTTTTCTCCTGGTGCTGTCCAGCCTCGCCTCGATCCTGGTCGGGATCGTGTTCTCGCGTATCGTCGCCGAGTTCGTGCTGATCGTGTTCCGCATCAACGAACACCTCGGCGCGATCCGCGACCAGCAGGGGTTCAGATAACAAAGTGACCGTCATTCCGGGGCGCGCGCAGCGCGAACCCGGAATCTGGAGATGATTTAAGACAGCACCGCAAAGAACGAGATTCCGGGTTCGCTCGCTGGCGCGAGCGCCCCGGAATGACTCGATGAGACGTCGCCGGAAGATCAGCCTTAGGTATTGAACCTGAAGTGCATCACGTCGCCGTCGGCGACGATGTATTCCTTGCCTTCCAGCCTGAGCTTGCCGCCGTCGCGGGCGCCGGCTTCGCCGCCGAGACGGATGTAGTCGTCATAGGCGATGGTCTCGGCGCGGATGAAGCCCTTCTCGAAATCGGTGTGAATCACGGCGGCGGCCTGCGGCGCCTTGGTGCCCTTGGTGATGGTCCAGGCGCGGGCTTCCTTGGGGCCGACCGTGAAATAGGTGATCAGGTGCAGCAGCTCGTAGCCGGCGCGGATCAGCCGGTCGAGACCGGCCTCGTGCAGGCCGAGCGTATCGAGGAAGTCGGTGCGCTCTTCCTTCGACAGCGTCGCGATCTCGGATTCGATCTTGGCCGAGATCACCACCGCGACCGCGCCTTCTTCCTTGGCGCGCGCCATCACCTGTTCGGAGAACTTGTTGCCTTCGGCGGCCGAGCCTTCCTCGACGTTGCAGACGTACAGAACCGGCTTCGAGGTGAGCAGGCCGAGCATCCGGAACGCACGTTCTTCCTCCGGCTTGCGCTCCAGGAAACGCGCCGGCTTGCCGTCGCGCAGCAGCGTCAGCGCGCGGGTGACCAGCTCGAGCTGCTCCTTGGAATCCTTGTCGCCGCCCTTGGCCTTCTTGGTCAGGTTGTCGACGCGCTTCTCCAGGCTCTCGAGATCGGCGAGCATCAGCTCGGTCTCGATGGTCTCGATATCGGCGAGCGGTGCGACCCGGCCCTCGACATGGGTGATATCGCCGTCCTCGAAGCAGCGCACCACATGCGCGATCGCATCGACCTCGCGGATGGTGGCGAGGAACTGGTTGCCGAGACCTTCACCCTTGGAGGCGCCCTTCACCAGGCCGGCGATGTCGACGAAGGTCAGCCGGGTGGGAATGATCTGCTGCGACTTGCCGACCTCGGCCAGCTTGTCGAGCCGCGGATCCGGCACCGCGACCTCGCCGACATTCGGCTCGATGGTGCAGAACGGATAGTTCGCCGCCTGCGCCGCCGCAGTCTCGGTCAGCGCGTTGAACAGCGTCGATTTGCCGACATTCGGCAGCCCGACGATCCCGCATTTGAAGCCCATGTCGTCCTCGATCCAGAGTTCGTCATGCCCGGCCTTGTGCCGGGCATCCACGCCTTACGGCGTTGCCGCTCGGCGAAGGCGTGGATGGCCGGGACAAGCCCGGCCATGACGGTGTGTTACTTGGCGACTTTGTCGCCCTTGTCGTTGTCGTAAAATCCCTTGGCCTGCATCGCCAGGTGCACCTTGTTGGCGAACGAGGCGTCCTTTCCGTTGGCGATCAGCCCGGCATTGTCTGCGGAGATCTCGCACAGAGCTTCGACCCACGGCCGCTCGCTCTTGGCGAAATCTCCGAGCACGTGATTGTGCACCAGCTCCTTCGCGCCCGGATGGCCGACGCCGAGACGGACGCGAAGATAATCGTTGCCGACATGGGCCGAGATCGAGCGCAGGCCGTTGTGTCCGGCGATGCCGCCGCCGACCTTCACGCGAACTTTCGCCGGCGGCAGTTCGATCTCGTCGTGAAACACCGCGATCTCGTCCTGCCCGATCTTGTAGAAGCCGGCGGCTTCCTGCACGGCGCGCCCGGAGTCGTTCATGTAGGTCGACGGCTTCAGCAGCGTGATGCGGATCCCGTCGAGCACGCCGTCGGCGGTCTCGCCCTGAAAACGACGGCGCCATGGCGAGAAGCCATGACGCCGTGCGATCTCGTCGATGACCATGAAGCCGATGTTGTGCCGGTTGTCCTGGTACTTCGTACCGGGATTGCCGAGCCCGACGAACAGCCGCATGACGCGGAACCCCGCGCCGGATTACTTCTTCTTGGCCGCCGGAGCCGCAGCCGCCGGAGCCTTGGCGGCAGCCGGAGCCTTCGCCGCAGCGGCCGGCGCGGCAGCGGCCGCAGGTGCGGCACCCGCCGCCGCCTTGTCGTCGTTGTAGCCCGACGGCGGCACGATGGTGACCAGCGTGACGTCCTCACGCGACACCGACTTGACGCCGGTCGGCAGCGCGATGTCCGACAGATGCAGCGACACGCCGATGTCGAGGTTCGACACGTCGGCTTCGATGAACTGCGGGATGTTGTCGGCCGGCGCTTCCAGGTCGACGGTGTGGGTGACGATGTTGAAGGTGCCGCCGCGCTTCACGCCCGGAGCGACTTCAAGACCCTTCAGGTGCAGCGGCACGCTGATGCGGATGGTCGCACCGGCGCCGAGCCGCAGGAAGTCGACGTGCAGCGGGAAGTCCTTCACCGGATCGAGGTGATAGTCGCGCGGGATGACGCGATGCTTCTGGCCGTCGAGGACGACGTCGAAAATCGTGGTCAGGAACCGGCCTGCCAAAATCCGCAGGCGAAGCTCTTTCTCTTCGACCGAGATCGGCAGCGGGGGCTGGTTGTCACCGTAGATCACTCCGGGCACGCGGCCGGCGCGACGCTCGGCCCGGGCGGCCCCCTTGCCGCTCTTCGGACGCGCGGTCGCCTTCAGTTCCAAGACGCTCGTCATCTGCTTAAGTCCTTGATCTGTAAAAAGTTAAAGGCCGCGAAGCGGCCCATTGCAGACGTCGCGGCAAGCCTCCAGGGGTGCGGGGGCCGCTGACGTGCCGGGGTTCTAGCCGCAAAGGCCGCAAATGACAAGGAAATCGCATTTTCCGAGCACGGCCTCATCCTGAAGAGCCCGGCGCCGCCCGCAACGCGGCGGCGGGGCGTCTCGAAGGATGCACCCGTGTGTCGGCTTGACCTCATTGGCCTTCATGGTTCGAGACGGCCGCTTCGCGGCCTCCTCACCATCAGGGACTCAAGCAGGCAAACTGGCGCCTGTCCGCCGTCCTTACGCCAGCGCCGTCGGGGGTTCGGAGCCGCCGCCCTGACGGGCTTCCAGCGCGGCGATCCGGGCTTTCAGCGCCTCGTTCTCTTCGCGGGTGAGGCGGACCATCTCCTTGAACGCCTCGAACTCCTCGCGCTTCACCAGATCGAGGTCGCGCAGGATCTTCTCGGCCTGGCTGCGCACCACCCCGTCGAGCTCGCGCTTGACGCCCTGCGCGGCGCCGGCGGCGTCGTTCATCAGGCGGCCGATCTCGTCGAAAAGCCGGTTGTTGGTCTGGGTCATGGTCGAGATCTCCGTCGCGCATCGTGCGCGGTTGCAGGCCGAACAGGCGTTGGCGGTGACAATGGCGATGGATCGGGCCTACTTCAAGGCCGCCTGACGCGCCCCGCGCCGGCCCGATCCAATGTGCCCCTCCTTGCGACGTTCGCACCCTCGTCGCAAGGTCGATTTAAGGATCGGTCGACAACTCCGGCGGCGCGCGCGGCGGCAATTGACGCTGTACCGTTGCGGGCTTTGGAGATAAGCCAAACCCACAATGCCATTCTTCGCCGTCGCCTTTCCCGTATTCGATCCGGTGGCCGTCGCGATCGGTCCGTTCGCGATCCGCTGGTACGCGCTGGCCTATATTGCCGGCATTGTGGTCGGCTGGCTGTACGCCCGCATCCTGATCAAGCGTCAGCGGCTGTGGGGCGGCCCGTCGCCGATCTCGCTGGAGGCGTTCGACGACTTCATCCTGTGGATCACCATCGGCATCATCCTCGGCGGCCGCGCCGGCTATGTGCTGTTCTACAATCTCGACTTCTTCATCCGGCATCCGGCGGAGATCTTCGAATTGTGGAAGGGCGGAATGTCGTTCCACGGCGGCTTCATTGGCTGCGTGCTGGCGGTCGTGCTGTTCGGATGGAAGCGCAAGGTGCCGATCCTGTCGCTCGGCGACATCACCTGCGCGGTCGGCCCGATCGGGCTGTTCCTCGGCCGCATCGCCAACTTCATCAACGGCGAATTGTGGGGCCGGCCGGCCGACGCCTCGGTGCCGTGGGCGATGGTGTTTCCCAATGCCGGGCCGCTGCCGCGGCATCCGAGCCAGCTTTATGAAGCCGGGCTCGAGGGCATCGCGCTGTTCATCGTGCTGGCGGTGATGATCCGCGCCGGCGCGTTGAAGCGGCCGGGCCTGATCATCGGCGCGTTCCTGGCTTTCTACGGCCTCGCCCGCATCACCGGCGAATTCTTCCGCGAGCCCGACCCGCAGCTCGGCTTCCTGTGGGGCGGCATGACCATGGGGATGCTGCTGTCTGTGCCGATGGTGATCGTCGGCATCGCGGTGATGATCACGACCTGGCGTCGCGGACGAGCGGCGGCGCCCCGGTCCGGCGAGGTGGCGTCATGATCGACCAGACTGCGCTCGCCACCGAGATCAAGCGGCTGATCAAGGCGGCCGGCCCGATGCCGGTGTGGCGCTACATGGAATTGTGCCTCAGCCATCCCGAGCACGGCTACTACGTCACCCGCGATCCGCTCGGCCGCGAAGGCGATTTCACCACTTCGCCCGAGATCAGCCAGATGTTCGGCGAACTGCTCGGGCTGTGGTCGGCTTCGGTGTGGAAGGCCGCCGACGAGCCGCAGACGCTGCGGCTGATCGAGATCGGACCCGGCCGCGGCACCATGATGGCCGACGCGCTGCGCGCGCTGCGGGTGCTGCCGATCCTGTACCAGTCGCTCAGCGTGCATCTGGTCGAGATCAATCCGGTGCTGCGCCAGAAGCAGCAGACCACGCTGGCCGGCATCCGCAACATCCACTGGCACGACAGCTTCGACGACGTGCCGGAAGGCCCCGCCGTCGTTCTCGCCAACGAATATTTCGACGTGCTGCCGATCCACCAGGCGACCAAGCGCGAGACCGGCTGGCACGAGCGGGTGATCGAGATCGGCCCGGCCGGCGAATTGGTGTTCGGCGTCGCCGCCGATCCGATCCCCGGTTTCGAGGCGCTGCTGCCGCCATTGGCGCGGCTGGCACCGCCCGGCGCGGTGTTCGAATGGCGGCCGGACGCCGAAATCCTCAAGATCGCCAGCCGGGTGCGCGACCAGGGCGGCGCCGCACTGATCATCGATTACGGCCATCTGCGCAGCGACGTCGGCGACACGTTCCAGGCGATCGCCAGCCACAGCTATGCCGATCCGCTGCAGCATCCCGGCCGCGCCGACCTCACCGCGCATGTCGATTTCGACGCGCTCGGCCGCGCCGCCGAAAGCGTCGGCGCCCGCGCCCATGGTCCGGTGACGCAGGGCACGTTCCTGAGGCGGCTCGGCATCGAAACCCGGGCGCTGTCGCTGATGGCGAAGGCGACGCCGCAGGTGTCGGAAGACATCGCCGGCGCGCTGCAGCGCCTGACCGGCGAAGGCCGCGGCGCAATGGGCTCGATGTTCAAGGTGATCGGGGTGTCCGATCCGAAGATCGAGACCCTGGTCGCGCTCAGCGACGACACCGATCGCGCCGCCGAGCGCCGGCAAGGGATCAGCGGATGATCATCACCTCGCCGCTGCTCGGGGCCGCGCCGGGCGTGCGTCACGCGTTCTTCACCCGCGAAGGCGGCGTATCCGAGGGGATCTATGCCGGGCTGAACGCCGGCGTCGGCTCGAACGACGACCCGGCCAAGGTTGCCGAGAACCGGCGGCGGATGGCAGCAGCGCTGGGGGTCGCGTCGGAGCATTTCCTCACCGTCCATCAGGTGCACTCGCCGGACGTGGCGGTGGCCGAGACGCCTTGGGCCGCGGCGAACCGGCCGAAGGCCGACGCCATCGTGACCCGGACGCCGGGTCTCGCGATCGGAGCCTCTGCGGCCGATTGCGGTCCGATCCTGTTCGCCGATCCGGCCGCGCGGGTGATCGGCGCCGCCCATGCCGGCTGGAAGGGCGCGCTGACCGGCGTGCTGGAATCCACCCTCGATGCGATGGAACGGCTCGGCGCCGCCCGCAGCCGCGTCGTCGCCGCGATCGGCCCGCTGATCCGGCAGCCGTCTTACGAGGTCGGCGACGAGTTCGTCGCCCGCTTCACCGCGGCCGATCCGGCCTACGCGGCCTTCTTCGCCGCAGCCGAACGCGCCGGCCACGCGATGTTCGACCTCGGCGGCTTCATCCGGATGCGGCTTCAGACCGCCGGCGTCGGGGCGATCGATGATCTCGGCATCGACACCTATCCGGACGAGCGATTCTTCTCCTATCGCCGTACCACGCATCGCAACGAGCCGGACTACGGCCGCCACGTCCATGCCATCGTGCTGGACACGGACGCCTGAGTGCCGCGCCTCCGGCAAGCGGCAATGATGAACGAGAATTAACCACGTTGGTTTACGCCCGAGCCCCCGGCAGTCGCGGCAATCGATTGAAAATTTTAGATAAATTTGATCCGGCCGGCGGCAAAGGGTTAACCTGGGACTCGCCCCGCCCTAGACCTTAATGCATTTTAACGATATCGCTTCCGTCGTTCGGCGGCCGCTGCGCCGCGCTTTCGACGGGACCCTGCATGTCGGCTCGCCTGCCCCGCCTGATCGCCTCGCGCACGACGCGCACCGCCCTTCTGCTCGCACTGCTCACCGGCCTCGCCGGCTGCGTCACCCAAGGCGGCCCCGGTGCCGGTCCGATGGCTTCGGCAGGCGGCAGCGGCGTCGCGTTCGAGTCGATCGACGGCCCGCCGCCGCAGGTGTTCGACCGCATGGTCGCGGTGCTCGACAGTGAATCCAAGCTGCGCCAGATCCCGGTGGTCTCTCGCGAGGGCGGCGCGGCCTATCGGGTCCGCAGCTATCTGTCGGCGCAGGTCCGCGGCAATCGCACCAACATCGCCTGGGTGTGGGACGTTTACGACCGCGACCAGCAGCGCGCGCTGCGGCTGTCCGGTGAGGAACCGGCCGGCAACGGCCGCGATGCATGGGCGCAGGCCGACGACGTGGTGCTGCGCCGGATCGCCCAGGCCGGCTTGACCGGGCTCGGCCGATTGGTGAACGGCGGGTTACCAGCCGAGCCGGCCGCGCCTTCGGCGACAGCGGCGAGCGGTCCGGCGATCGCGAGCGCCGAGCCGGCACCGGCGGCAAGCAGCGATGCGCCCTCCGCAGCCCTGAGTTACGCTGCACGCTGATTGCCGCAATTGCACGCGACATAGGTCGAATCCGCACCGGAAAACCGTCACGATGGGTTGCCATCGCTGGCGGGCGACTGATATCACCTCGCTCGCAAAACAGTCCGATTTCGCGAGTCAACCGATATGCTGAACGTAGTATCCACCGCGCCGAGGGGGGACGCGTCGATGTCGGGCAAGAACGGATCGGTCAAACTGGTCGCCGGCAATTCCAATCCGGCGCTGGCGCGCGACATCGCGCAGTGGCTGAACATGCCGCTGACCAAAGCCAGCGTCCGCCGCTTCGCCGACAATGAAGTGTTCGTCGAGATTCAGGAGAACGTCCGCGGCTCGGACGTTTTCATCATCCAGTCGACCTCGTTTCCGGCGAACGACCACCTGATGGAACTCCTGATCATCACCGACGCGCTGCGCCGTGCCTCGGCGCGCCGCATCACCGCGGTGATCCCGTATTTCGGCTACGCCCGGCAGGACCGCAAGGCAGGCCCGCGCACGCCGATCTCGGCCAAGCTGGTCGCCAATCTGATCACCCATGCCGGCGCCGACCGGGTGATGACGCTGGACCTGCACGCCGGCCAGATCCAGGGCTTCTTCGACATTCCGACCGACAACCTCTACGCCTCGCCGGTGATGGTGCGCGACATCAAGGAGCGCTTCGACCTGTCGAAGGTGATGGTGGTGTCGCCCGACGTCGGCGGCGTGGTCCGCGCCCGCGGTCTCGCCAAACGCATCAACGCGCCGCTGGCGATCATCGACAAGCGCCGCGAACGCGCCGGCGAATCCGAAGTGATGAACGTGATCGGCGAAGTCGCCGGCTACACCTGCATCCTGCTCGACGACATCGTCGATTCCGGCGGCACCCTGGTCAACGCGGCCGAAGCGCTGCTGGCCAACGGCGCCACCGACGTCTATGCCTACATCACCCACGGCGTGCTATCCGGCGGCGCCTGCGCCCGCATCACCAATTCCAAGCTCAAGGAACTGGTGATCACCGACTCGATCCAGCCGACCGAAGGCGTCTGCAAGGCGCCGAACATCCGCACCATCTCCATCGCCTCCCTGATCGCCGAAGCGATCGGCCGCACCGCGGCGGAAGAGTCGGTGTCGAGCCTGTTCGACTAAGTTTCCCTGATCTCCGTCGTCATTCGACGCAATCAGCGTCTCTTTTGTCATTCCGGGCGCGCGAGTAGAGCTCGCGAACCCGGAATCTCTTAATCGACAAGAACGTCGTCATTCCGGGGCGCTCACGAAGTGAGCGAACCCGGAATCTCGACGTTCGAGGCACCAGCGATATTTCAACAATCTCTGGATTCCGGGTTCGCGAGCTTCGCTCGCGCCCCGGAATGACGGAGTCATTCGACCACACGATCCCGCGACTACACGATCCCCGCCGCGACCTGGCCGCGCAGGCGTTCGAGGCTGAGCAGAGTGTCGGCGCAGGCGTGGGCGAGTTCGGCGCCCTTGGCGGCGAAATGCTGGGTGAAGCGCTCGGCTTGCGGCGCGTCGCGATCGAAGCCTTGCGGCGTCGCCACCGCGGAGAACACCGGCACCTCGGTGCGCAATTGCACCTCCATCAACGCCTCGATCACCGTCGGCGCGACGAAGCCGGTCAGCCCGTCGTCGACCACGAGGCCGGCGGCGACGATCGCGGTATAGCGCCGGGTCTTCGCCAGGAGCTGCACATGCAGCGGAATTTCGAACGAGCCCGGCACCTCGAACAGATCGACCTGCGAAGCGGGGATGCCGCGCACGACGATCTCGCGCTCGAACGACTCCCAGCAAGCGCCGACCACGTCGCGATGCCACGACGATTGCACGAAGGCGACGCGCTGCGGCTTGGCGAAGCGCGGATAGGTCCGTTCGGCCGGCGGCGGAGCCGTTTCGGCGGGATCGGTCACGGTGTCGGTCATCGGCAGGCTCGCTCGGCTGTGATCTGAAGGTCGGCCCAGGCTACCAGCGGGCGCGCACGAATCAAAGTTGCGGCTGCGTCGAAAGACTCGTGTGGAGCGAATTCCGCGCGCCGGACTCGGACCACGCGAATCCGATTCCGTTTTGTTCTCGCCCTGCTCGCTCGGCTGTGGACGGGTTACTCTTTGGTTGTGGAATTGGCGAAGCCCGGCATTGCACGGATTCCGCAAATCACATCATTTCATCCCTGCAACCTCGGTTCGTCCGGACTAATCCTTCCGGCACGAGCACGGGTACAGGCGCGTACCGGCCTGCCTCATGCGTATCAGCATAATCCAACGTAAGGTCGAGACGGCATGCCCTTGCTCGAAGGCATCATCGATTCACGAAATAATCCGCTCGCGGTCGTCGAAGACATCGCAGCGTCGAACGACCTCGCCTTCGAGCGCTCCGGCGAGGACGAAATCACCATCGTCGCCAAGGGCCAGTGGACCGACTACACGCTGTCGTTCACCTGGATGCACGAGATCGAAGCGCTGCATCTGGCCTGCGCCTTCGACATGAAGGTGCCGGCCGCACGCCGCACCGAGACGCTGCGGCTGATCGCAGCGGTCAACGAACAGCTCTGGGTCGGTCATTTCGACGTGTGGAATCACACCGGCACCGTGATGTACCGTCAGGCGCTGGTGCTGCCGGGCGGGCTCGCCGCCACCGAAGCGCAGTGCGAGACCATGCTGATCAGCGCCATCCACGCCTGCGAGCGCTACTACCCGGCGATCCAGTTCACGGTGTGGGCCGGCAAGACCGCCGCCGAAGCGATGAGCGCGGCGATGTTCGACACTCAGGGCGAGGCCTGACGGCTCCCTGCTCGATTTCTCCGTCATTGCGAGAAGGCAAAGCCGACCAAGCGCTCCGTGCACTGATCCTCTGGATGCTTCGCCTTCGGCTCGCAATGACGTGGAGAGGCCACTTGCGCGTTTCGGCCCTTGTGAGCGCTGCCGCCTTCTCCTAGAACGCTGACCGGATGACGCCGCCGCCTGCGGCGCCGATGGATGCGCGCGATGACCACTTCCTCGAAGTCTCCCCTGCAACAGCTCGGCGGCACGGTGGTGCTGGCCGGCGCCGGCAAAATGGGCGGCGCGCTGCTCACCGGCTGGCTGGCGCAGGGACTGGACGGCGGCGACGTGGTGGTGATCGAACCGCATCCCACCGACGACATCGCCGCGCTGAGCGCGCGCGGCGTCCGCCTCAATGCCTCCGCCAGCGACGTCGGCGCGGTGTCGACGCTGGTGGTCGCCGTCAAGCCGCAGATGTTCGCCGACGCCGCCGCAGCGCTGCGCGGCTATGTCGGGCCGTCGACCCTGGTGGTATCGATCATGGCCGGCAAGCCGATCGCGGCGCTCTCCGAGCAGCTCGGCGGCCACGTCGTCCGCGCCATGCCGAACACGCCGGCCGCGATCGGCCGCGGCATCACCGTCGCGGTCGCGGCCTCTAGCGTCACCCCCGCGCAGCGCGGCACTGCCGATGCGCTGCTGCGTGCCACCGGCGGCGTCGAGTGGGTCGAGGACGAGGCCCTGATCGATGCCGTGACAGCGGTGTCCGGCTCGGGCCCGGCTTACGTGTTCCTGCTCGCCGAAGAACTCGCCCGCGCTGGCGTCGAAGCGGGCCTGCCGGAAGAGCTCGCGATGACGCTGGCGCGCGCCACCGTCGCCGGCTCCGGCGAGCTGCTGCACCGCTCCGACCTCGACGCCGCAACGCTGCGCAAGAACGTCACCTCCCCCGGCGGCACCACCGCTGCGGCGCTGGAGGTGCTGATGGCGGAGGACGGCTTCCGCCCGCTGCTGACCCGCGCGGTGGCGGCGGCGACGAAGCGGTCGAAGGAATTGGCGAAGTAAGCAGAATACCGACGTCATGCGCGGGCTTGACCCGCGCATCCATCGCGCGCAAGCGCGCGCTCAGATGCAGCAGCATTCCGCGAAGAGGATGGATCGCCGGGTCGAGCCCGGCGATGACGCTTCGTTAAACACACCCACGTCATCGCCCGGCTCGTCCGGGCGACCCAGTATTCCAGAGCGCTCGTGTGAAATAACTGGCGCTCTGGAATACTGGATCACCCGCATGCGCGGGTGATGACGATTGAGGATGGAGAGACGCCGCGAACGACACGAATACAACTACACCGGCACCCGCACGATCGCCCGCAGGCCGCCCATCGGGCTGTCGCCGAGGGTGATGTCGCCGCCGTGCGAGCGGGCGATGTCGCGGGCGATGGCGAGGCCGAGGCCGGTGCCGCCTTCGTCCTGGTTGCGGGCATCGTCGAGCCGCAGGAACGGCTTGAACACTTCCTCGCGCATCGCCGTCGGAATCCCCGGACCGTCGTCGTCGATGGTCACCGTCAGATAACGGTGATCGCGCTGCCCGGTGATGGCGATGGTGTGGGCGTGGCGAGCGGCGTTCGACACCAGATTGGCGAGGCAGCGCTTGAACGAGGCCGGCTTCACCGTGACCACCGGCTGGCCGCTGAAGGCGACGCTGACGACGTGGCCGTGGCGCTCGGCGTCGGAGCGCAGCTCCTCCAGCGCCGCCACCATGTCGGTCGGCTGCGACTGCTCGCCGCTGTCGCCGCGCGCGAACGCCAGATACGCCTCGAGCATCGCCGACATTTCGTCGACATCCTTGCGCATCCCCTCGGTCTCGGGCGCGTCGCCGATCAGTTCGAGTTCGAGCTTGAAGCGAGTCAGGATGGTGCGCAGATCGTGGCTGACGCCGGCCAGCATCGCGGTGCGCTGCTCGATCGAGCGCTCGACGCGGGCCTTCATCTCGATGAACGCATAGGCGGCGCGCCGCACCTCGCGGGCGCCGCGCGGCCGGAAGTTCGGCACGTCGCGGCCCTTGCCGAAGCTCTCGGCGGCGTCGGCGAGCCGCAGCACCGGCCGGATCTGATTGCGCAGGAACAGCACCGCGACGATCAGCAGCACCGTCGATGTACCGACCATCCATAGCAGGAAGATTTCGGAGTTCGACGCGTAGGCGGCGCTGCGCAGCGCGAACACCCGCATCACCGCGTCGTCGAGCTGGATGCGGATCTCGACCAGGCTGGAGCGGCCGACAGTATCGATCCAGAACGGCCGGGCGATCTGCCGGCTGATCTGCTTGCTGATCGACTGATCGAGCAGCGAGAAGAACGGCTTCGGCCCGGGCGGCGGCATTTCGCCGGGGCCGAGGAAGTCGACGACGAGCCCGAGCCGGGTCTGCGCGATCCGCCGCAGCACCGCGCGGTCCTTGTCCTGCGGATAGCTCTTGTAGACGTCGATCAGCGTCGCGATGTCCTGCACCACCGCCGCCGACAGCCGCTGCGTCACCGTGTTCCAGTGCCGCTCCATGAACACGAAGGCGATCACCGACTGCAGCAGCACCATCGGCACGATGATGATCAAGAGCGCGCGGGCATACAGCCCCTTCGGCATGAAGTCGTTGAAGCGCTGCCCTAAGTAACCGTTGGCCGCCGACACCCGCCGCGTCGCGGAGCGGATCAGCGTCAGCCCGGTGTCGAGCGTGCTCATGACGAAGGCCGCCCAAATGCGCGAGCGCTTTCCCTTTCAGCGCCGACGCTGAAAGCAAAGCACCCGCCCCCAGCATGGCGAGCTCCCTCACCCCGCCCTTGCGGGGAGAGGTTGCACGGTGCCTGGGGCAAAGCTCTGCTCATCACCAAACTAATCAGGCCCTACGGCGCCGCCACCAGGCGGTAGCCGATGCCGCGGACGGCTTGCAGGAATAGCGGGTTGGCTGGATCGCGCTCGATCTTGCGGCGGAGGCGGTTGATCTGGACGTCGACCGCGCGCTCATTGGCATTACCGGCGCCGCTGAGATCGCCGCGCGGCACCGTCTCGCCGGGCGCCGCGGCCAGCATCCGCAGCATGTCACGCTCGCGGTCGGTCAAATGGACGATCTCGTCGCCCTGGCGCAGTTCGCCGCGCTCGATGTGAAACACGTAAGGCCCGAACGCCACCGTCTCGGCCTTGGCGGCCGGCGCCGGCGCGGTGCGCTTGAGGATATTGCCGATCCGCAGCAGCAATTCGCGCGGCTCGAACGGCTTGGCGACGTAGTCATCGGCGCCGATCTGCAGCCCTTCAATCCGGCTCTCCGCCTCGTGCCGGGCGGTGAGCATCACGATCGGCACGTCGGAGGTCTGGCGGATCGAGCGGGCGAGATCGAAGCCGGTCTCGCCCGGCATCATCACGTCGAGGATCAAGAGGTCGAAGTCGAGCCCCGCCAGCTTGGCGCGGGCGTCGCGCACGCTCTGCGCGGTGGTGACGCGGTAGCCCTCGGAGGCGAGAAACCGCGACAGCAGATCGCGGATCCGGCGGTCGTCGTCGACCAGCAGCAGATGCGGCGCATCGTCGGCGGGGCGGACCGGTTTCTTCGCCAGTGCTGCGAGCTGGATCACGTCACGTCCTTTGCGCTGGCGCCGCCGTGCAGGATGGTCTGGAGCACCTTGTCCGGATCGTCCCGATCGATCATGGCGCGGAGGAATTTGCCGACCGCCTCGGCGCCGGCGGGCGGAAGATCGCGCAGCGCGCGGTCGATCCGCTCGGTCTGCAGCCGGGCCAGTTTCTCCACCAGCGCCTCGCCCTTTGCGGTGGCGAAAAGAAGGCGCTGGCGGCGGTCGCTGTCGCCGGCCTTCTGCACGATGTAGCCCTCGTCCAGGAGCTGCTTCAGCACCCGGCTGAGAGACTGCTTGGTGATCCGGAGCACGTCGAGCAGATCCGCCACCGTCAGGCCGGGATAGCGGCAGACGAAATGCACCACGCGGTGGTGGGCGCGGCCGAAGCCGAACGCCTCCAGCACATGGTCGGCGTCGCCGACGAAGTCGCGATAGGCGAAGAACAGCAGCTCGATAATGTCCCAGCGCGGCGGATGCGGGTCCGCACCGGACGCAGTCTCCGCGGGGATGTCGGCGGTCGGCCGAACCATCTCGTTGAAATTTATGTCAGCCATGTTGACATATCAGGTCTTTATGTTACAAAACCGCCGACCAAGACGAAATATTCGACTATTCCGCTTGCGACCCGCGCCCGTGCAGTCCGATAAAGGAAAGCTGCCCGGCGGCCTGCATGCGATGGTCGGACGGCTCGGCCGAAACATTAGCGGAGTTCGGCAATTCCGCCAAAGACATCTCCCGGCGATGCGCCGGGACCGATAACCACCCTATGCGGCCGGCTTCGCAGCGGGATCCGCCACAACCACGGCCACCCGCAGGCGCGCCGGTCCAGGAGAAGATCGATGGGAGTTTCGTTCGACAAGATCGACGGCTCGCTCTGGCTGAACTTTGACATCCAGCCCTCGGCGAACCCGACCCCCGACAAGGAACGCGACGCGAAGCTGGAAAATCTCGGCTTCGGCCGGGTCTTCACCGACCACATGGCGATCGTGCGCTACGACCAGACCCACGGCTGGCACGGCGCCCGCATCGAGTCGCGCTCGAACTTCCCGCTCGATCCGGCTCACGCCGTGCTGCACTACGCGCAGGAGATTTTCGAGGGTCTCAAGGCCTACAAGCGCGACGACGGCGGCGTGAACCTGTTCCGCCCCGACGCCAATGCGCGCCGCTTCCGCGACAGCGCCGACCGCATGGCGATGGCGCAGCTTCCCGAGCAGGTGTTCATCGAGGCGATCGAGCAACTGGTGAAGATCGACCGCAACTGGATTCCGGGCGGCGAAGGCAGCCTGTATCTGCGGCCGTTCATGATCGCCAGCGAGATCTTCCTCGGCGTCAAGCCGTCGGCGGAGTACATCTTCGCGGTGATCGCCTCGCCGGTCGGCTCCTACTTCAAGGGCGGCCCGGCCCCGGTGTCGATCTGGGTCTCGGAGAATTACACCCGTGCGGCGGTCGGCGGCACCGGCGGCGTCAAATGCGGCGGCAACTACGCGGCGTCTTTGCGCGCCCAGGCCGAGGCGATCGAGCGCGGCTGCGACCAGGTGGTGTTTCTCGACGCGCTCGAGCGCCGCTACGTCGAAGAACTCGGCGGCATGAACGTGTTCTTCGTGTTCGACGACGGCTCGCTGTCGACGCCGCCGCTCGGCACCATCCTGCCCGGCATCACCCGCGACTCGATCATCACCCTGGCGCGCGCCGCCGGCCGCACCGTGCGCGAGGAGCCGTACACCATCGAGCAGTGGCGCGCCGATGCGGCGAGCGGCAAGCTGAAGGAAGCGTTCGCCTGCGGCACCGCCGCGGTGATCTCGCCGATCGGCAAGGTGTGCTCCAACCACGGTGACTTCACCATCGGCGGCGGCCAGGCCGGCGAAGTGGCGATGGGCCTGCGCAAACAGCTCGTCGACATCCAATACGGCCGCGCCGAAGACAAGCACGGCTGGATCAAGAAGGTGTTCTGAGGGTCTATTAGTTAGGGCACCACTCTCACCACGAGTCATTCCGGGGCGCTCGCGCCAGCGGGCGAACCCGGAATCTCGCTCCGCAGAACATATCGAGATTCCGGGTTCGCGAGCTCCGCTCGCGCCCCGGAATGACGGAGCCAATTACCTCCGCCCGAACAGCTTCTCGATGTCGGTCAGCGTCAGTTCGACATAGGTCGGGCGGCCGTGGTTGCATTGGCCGGAATTCGGCGTCGCTTCCATCTCACGCAGCAGCGCGTTCATTTCCTCGGGCTTGAGTACGCGCCCGGCCCGCACCGAGCCGTGGCAGGCCATGGTGGCGGCGACGTGCATCAGGCGGCGTTCCAGCGGCAGCGCTTCGTCCCATTCGGCCATGTGTTCGGCGAGATCGCGGAGCAGACCGCCGGCATCGGTCTTGCCGAGCAGCGACGGCGTTTCGCGCACCGCCACCGCGCCGGGGCCGAAGCTCTCGATGACGAGGCCGAACTTCGCCAGTTCCTCGCCGCGCGCCACGAGACGCTCGACCGTCGCCTCGTCCATCTCGACGATGTCGGGGATCAGCAGGATCTGGCGCTGCACGCCGTTGGCTTCGAGCGACGCCTTCAGCCGCTCATAGACGATGCGCTCGTGCGCCGCGTGCTGATCGATCACGATCAGGCCATCGCGGGTTTGCGACACGATGTAGGTCTCGTGGATCTGCGTGCGCGCAGCACCGAGCGGACGGTCGAGCAGATCCGGCGTCACCTCCTGCGGACGAATGTCGGCGCTCGGCGCGCCGACATCGAACGCCGCCTGCGCCCGCTCGGCGAACGACGGCGCCGCGCTGCCGCCGACCGGATAGGACGGCGAAGTCCGCCAGTCCCAATTCGCCGGCGGCATAGAAGCAGGACGGAAGGTCGAGATCACGCTGCCGGCGCTGTTGGCCGCGGTACGGCGTCCTTCGCGCGCCAGACCTTCCTTCAACGCGTGCACGATCAGCGCGCGGACCAGGCCGGCATTGCGGAAACGCACCTCGGTCTTGGCCGGATGCACGTTGGCGTCGACCTCGCGGCTATCCAACGTGACGAACAACGCCACCACCGGATGGCGGTCGCGCGGCAAGTAATCCGAATACGCGGCGCGCACGGCCCCCAAGATCAGCTTGTCGCGCACCGGGCGGCCGTTGACGAACAGATACTGGCCGAGCGCATTGGCGCGGGTCAGCGACGGCGCCGCGGCGAAGCCTTCGACCACCACGCCCTCGCGCTCGGCGCGGACCTCGATGGCATTGGCGCGGAAGTCGGCGCCGAGAATGTCGCCGAGCCGGATCAATTGCCCCGGCGCGCCGGGCAGCGCCGCTGCCCAGGTCACCGGCGCGCGCTCTTCGCCGGCGAGCGTGAAGGCGACGTCGGGTCGCGCCATCGCCAGCCGCCGCACCACCTCGCGGATCGCCTCGGCCTCGGTGCGATCGGTCTTGAGAAACTTCAGCCGCGCCGGCGTTGCAAAGAACAGATCGGCGACTTCGACGCGGGTGCCCTGGCTCAGCGCGGCCGGAGCGATCGGGGTCTTGTCGCCACCCTCGACCCGCATCGCCCAGGCGTGCGGCTCGCTGGCATGGCGCGTGGTGATCGACAACCGCGCCACCGCGCCGATCGACGGCAGCGCTTCGCCGCGAAACCCGAGGGTGCGGATCGCCAGCAAATCCTCGTCGTCGAGCTTCGACGTCGCATGGCGATCGACCGCGAGCGCGAGATCCGCCGCCGTCATGCCCGAGCCGTCGTCGGCGATCACGATCTTCCGTCGCCCGCCGCCGTCCGAAAAGATGTCGATCCGGCTGGCGCCGGCGTCGATCGCGTTCTCGACCAGCTCCTTCACCACGCTCGCCGGCCGCTCCACCACCTCGCCGGCAGCGATGCGGTTGACGATGGTTTCGGGAAGCTGGCGGACGGGCATGCGGCGACTCGGTTGGCAGAGCGCGGACTTTAGGGGAGCGAAGGAGGAATTGCGACGCTAGCGCTGCCGATCCCCTCCCCCTTGCGGGGAGGGTCGGCCGAGCGAAGCGGAGGCCGGGGTGGGGGGCCCCGGGCACTGCGCTTGGGGCTTACCCCCACCCGACCGGCCTTACGGCCGGCCACCCTCCCCGCAAGGGGGAGGGGAACTTTCACTCAATCATCGAAGCTCTTGCCGCTGCGCCCCGCCTTGATGTCGCCGCGGCGCTTCTTGCCTTCGAGGCGGCGCTTCTTGGAGCCCAGCGTCGGGCGGGTGGCGCGGCGCGGGATCGGGCGCACCAGGGAGGCTTTCAGCAGTTGTTCGAGCCGCTCCAGCGCATCGGCGCGGTTGCGCTCCTGGGTGCGGAAGCGGTCGGCGCGGATGACAATGACGCCGTCCTTGGTCATGCGCTGGCCGGCGAGCCCGACGAGGCGCGCCGCCGCATCCTCCGGCAGCGCGATCCTGGCGGTGTCGAACCGAAGCTGCGCCGCCGTGGCGAGCTTGTTGACGTTCTGCCCGCCCGGCCCGGAGGCGCGGATGAAGCTGATCTCGATGTCGTCGTCCTCGATCACGAGGTTGCGGCTGATCCGCAGCATGGGGCACCAAAGCGGTTGATGCCGCGCGGACCGCACGGCGGCCCGCTGTGTAGCATGTTTGCCGACCAAGGCGCTCCTTGCGGCGAAGAGAGCTGCATCTCGCCGTCCGCGGCGCGCCCCCTCTCCCCGCGAGCGGGGAGAGGGCTGGGGTGAGGGGGCGTCTCCACACGTCGCAGAGGCTCGGCCGTGTCGAGGCGCCCCCTCACCCGCCCGGCTTCGCCGGTCGACCTCTCCCCGCGCGCGGGGAGAGGTTCAACTATGCCTCGGGGAGAGGTTCGGTCGTGCTCGGGGAAAGCTTGGGCGAATACGAGTCTGAGCGTGGCGTCAGTTCGCTCGTGCCGGCGGCGGGGTGCCGGCGGGCTTCACCATGTTGGGCTCGGCCGCGGCCTGCGGTTGGCGGCCGACCACCACCGTGAGCAGGCCGTTCGACCACAGCCGCTGCGCGACCCGCTTGGCATCGTCGAGCGTCACCGCGTTGACCACTTCGCTTCGCTTGTCGATGTATTCGATCGGCAGCCCGTCGTTCTGATATTGCAGCAGCGCCTGCGCCAGCTTGGCCGAGGTGTCGAGCGACAGCATCTGCGAGCCGTTGATGTAGGACTTCGCCTCGGCGAGTTCCTGCTCGCTCGGCCCCTGCTCGGCGATCCGCTTCACCTCGGCGGTGATGGCGTCGATCGTCTCGGTGACGCGGTCGGCGCGGGTGCCGGTGGAGCCGATGAACAGCGCCGAATGCTGCATCCACAGCAGTTGCTCGTAGATCGAATAGGCCAGCCCGCGCTTCTCGCGCACTTCGCTGTACAGCCGCGACGACAGCGAGCCACCGCCGAGGATGTGGTTGACGACGTAGGCCGCCATGAAATCCGGATCGTGACGTTTGACGCCCGGCCCGCCGAACATCACCACGGTCTGCGGCACCTCCAGCGTGACGTTGGTCCGCTGCGGCGGCTTGGCGGCGACGACGTCCGGCACCGGCGTGAGTTGCGCCTTCGCCGGCAGACTGCCGAAAGTGTCGTCGAGCAGCTTGGCGAGCGCATCGGCGTCGATATCGCCGACCACGGCGATCTTCAGCGTGTCCTTCGCCAGCACCCGGCCGACATAGCTCTTCATGTCGTCGGCGGTGATCTTCGGCAGGCTCTCCAGCGTCCCGGTCGAGGGGCGGCCGTAGGGATGATCGCCGAACGCCACTTCGAGAAACTTGCGGCTCGCCAGCGTGTTCGGATCGAGCGCCTGGCGCCGCAGCGTCGAGATCAGTTGCGCGCGAATGCGCTCGACGTCCTTCGGCTCGAACCGCGGCCTGGTCAGCGAGGTCCGCAGCAGGCCGAACGCCTCGTCGCGGTTCTCCTTCAGCATCCGCAGCGAGCCGCGGAAATAATCGCGATTGACCGCATAGGACAATTTGATGGCACGCCGATCCAGCCGCTCGTGGAAGCTCGCCGAATCCATGTCGCCGGAGCCTTCGTCGATCAGGTTCGCCACCATGTGGCCGACGCCCGGCTTGTCGGCGGGATCCTGGCTGGCGCCGCCGTCGAACGAGATCTCCATCGAGATCAGCGGCACGGTGGCGTCCTGGACGAACCAGGCCTCGAGCCCGCCGGGGGTGACCAGCCGCTGGATCTTGGCGGCGGCCTCAGACGGCGCGGACGACAATGCGACGGCGATGCCGACGCAGGCGGCGAGCGCGATGCGGCGCGCCGAAGACAGGTCGATGCTCACGAGCGCTTCTCCTCCTGCTTCGCCGCCGGGCCGTTGACCAGATAGCCGGTCGCCGAACGATTGCGGTCGAGCCATTGTTTCGCCGCCGCCCGCACGTCGTCGGAGGTGACGGCGCGGATGCGGGCCGGCCAGCTCTGGACGTCCTGCACGCTCAGTCCGGTGGTCAGCGCCTGGCCGTACCAGCGGGCCAGCGTCGCCTGATTGTCCTGGGCATAGACCGCGGCGGCGATGAGCTGGGTCTTGACCCGCTCCAGATCCTCGGAGCGGACCGGATTGGCGACGAGGTCGGCGATCACCTCGTCGATCTTCTTCTCGATCGCCGAAAACTCGACGCCGGGCTTCGGCGTTCCCGCCACGATGAAGTAGCTGTCGTCGAGCGCATTCCCCTGGTAGTTGGCGCCGACCGTGATCGCCAGCGGATTGTCGATCACCAGCGCGCGGTACAGATACGAATTGCTGCCGTGGCCGAGCAGTTGGGCCAGAACTTCCAGCGCGACGCTGTCGCCCTTGGCTCCGGTGTGGGCCGATGGCACCAGATAGTAGCGCCGCACCGCCGGCTGTTCGACGCGCGGATCGGCCAGCGTCACCGTGCGCGGTCCCGCCGGCGTCGGCTCCTGCGGCCGCTCCCGCTGCGCCGGAATCGCCGGTTGCGCCGGGATCGGGCCGTAGATCCGCTCGGCGAGCGGGCGAACCTCGCCGGCCTCGACGTCGCCGGCGATCACCAGCGTGGCGTTGTTGGGCGCGTAGAACCGGCGATAGAACGCCAGCGCATCCTCGCGGTCGAGCTTGGCGATCTCCTGATGCCAGCCGATCACCGGCCGGCCGTAGGGATGGTTGAGATACAGCGCCGCCATGATCTGCTCGGTCAGCCGGGCATCGGGATCGTTGGCGACCCGCATGTTGTATTCTTCGAGCACGACGTCGCGCTCGGGGAGCACGTTTTCGTCCTTCAGCACCAGGCCGGTCATCCGATCGGCCTCGAACGTCATCATCTGTTCGAGGTGGGACTTCGGCACGCGCTGGAAGTAGCCGGTGAAGTCGTAGGAGGTGAACGCGTTCTCGTTGCCGCCGATCTTCAGCACGGTCTGCGAGAATTCGCCCGCCGGGTGCTTTGCGGTGCCCTTGAACATCAGATGTTCGAGGAAATGCGCCAGCCCCGACTTGCCCGGGGTCTCGTCCGCGGAGCCGACCTTGTACCAGATCATCTGCGTCACCACCGGGGTGCGATGATCGGGGATCACCACCACCCGCAGGCCGTTCTGCAGCGTGAAGGTCGTCGGCGGCGCGGCGGTGACGGTCTGGGCGGCGGATGGCGGCGCGGCGGCGAACACCGCGGCGAGGACCGCGAACGCGGCGAGCGGGCGGCGGCGCGAAGCGACGGATGCGGTCATATCAGGCATCATCCCGGCTGGAGATTAGGACAGGGTCGAGCGTGCGTGGGCAGGGTCGAGTGCAGGTCGCGCGGCGTCGCCACGGCCCGACGATGCCGGGGCCTGCGCAACCGAGCAGACCAATACAGGTGATGCCGCGTGAGACGGCGCTCCGTGCCGTGACGGACCGGACAGCAACCAGACTCAATTGCTGGTTTCTTTGCCCGTCATGATGTCGATGCGCTTGTTGCCGAGCGCTTCTTTCGGACCGGTGCCGTAGGCATAATTCGACGACGGCGTCTGATAGCCGACCGGCGGCTGGGTCAGGGTCTCGCGGGTGGGCTCACCCGAGAAGGTCGCGGTCTCGGTCTTGCTGCCGCCGAACACGCTCCACAGCGAACCGTTGAAGCCGAGCTGAGACGGGCTCAACATCGGATTGTTCTGCTGGTTGCCGGGCTGCATCGGATCGTTGCCGCCCTTGCCGGCCTCGGCTCGGACCGATTTGAGCTGCGACGGCGTCAGCGGCTGCGCCGATTCCCACGGCGACGGCTTCGCCTTGGACTCGGCGGCCCTGATCTCCTTGCGGCGCTGCAGGTCGGCGTCCTTCGGCCAGTTCGGCGCAGGGGCCGCGGCGGCCGCCGTTTCCGGCGGCGGCAAGTCGAGCTTGGGCGGCACCACCAGCGGCGAGCGCTCGCGATAATTGATGCCGGAATTTTCCATATTGGTGGCGCCGATGCCGGACATCAGACCCTTGATGATCTTCTCCTCAAAGGTGGTGTCGTCACCATCGTCCTCGGCATGGGCGACGCCGGCCGTCAGCACCAGTCCGATCCCGATGGCAACGGCGGCCAGCCGGACGGTGCGGAGCATCGCAGCGGTGGACGTGTCCAGCGTCGGAAGGCGGCTGTCGGTCTGGCGCATGGCGTTGATCCTATTCACGTCTTGCGATCGGGCTGCACCCGGGGAGCGGCCCACTTCCGCGCGGTCGGTATCGGCCGGGATCAGGGCGCTTTTGCGGCGGGTGGCCCCAGCAGGGAGTCATACAGCAGGGCCGCCACCCCGACAACAATCGCGACGTCGGCGACGTTGAACACGTACCAATTGTAGATTTTGCCGCCGATTTCGGCGTGAAGCAGCGCAAAATCGACCACCGCGCCATAGGCCAGCCGGTCGATCGCATTGCCGATCGCGCCGCCGATGATCAGGCCGAGACCGATGGTCGCAACCTTTGTGGTGGAGCGCGCCATCCAGATCGCCAGCGCCACGATCGCCACCGCCTTGAACCCCAGCATCAGGATTTGCCCGGTCGGGCCCTGGTCGGAAAACCAGCCGTAGGAAATCCCGGTGTTCCAGGCCAGCACCAGATCGAAGAACGGCAGCACCTGGACGACGCCCTTCCGCGCCAGCTCGAAACCATACAGCAGCCACAGCTTGGTGGCCTGATCGAGCACCAGCGCGACGACGGCGGCGAGGACGCCGAGGCGGACGGGGGTCATAGGTTTGGCCTCGCCCCACACTCTGTCGTCATGCCCGGCCATAGCCGCGACGGAGCAACCGTCGCTTCCTCCTCATCCTGAGGAGCGGCGTCTGCGCCGCGTCTCGAAGGATGAGGGCCACGGAACCTGATGGTTCGAGACGCGCGCCGATCGGCGCGCTCCTCACCATGAGGGACCGGTGCGCGCGCCACGCCGCTCAAGCCGCTGCGCCCCCCAGCGCCTTCCATTCCCGCAGCGCCTGGGCGTCGCGGGGGGAGACGTCGGGGTAGTCGGCATCGCTGCCGACGCTGGACAGGATCTTCCAGGAACGGGCGCATTTGGTGCCCTGGGCGCGTTCGACCACCACGGCGACGTCGGCCAGCTCCGGCAGCCGGAACGCGTCGGCCGGCGGGGTGTCGTTGCCGCGCAGGATCTCGACCATCGCGTTCGAAGTGATGCAGATCTCCGCCCAGTCGACGTCGAAGATGTCGCCCATGAACGCTTCCGGCAGGTAGATCATCGGCGAGGCTTCGAGCGACGATCCGATCCGCTTGGCCGCACGCTCGACTTCCAGCGCGCCGGTGACGACGCGGCGCACCGCGCGGATCAGCGTCCACTTCTTGGCCAGCGCGTCGTCGCGATAGCCGCCGAGATCCAGCGGGAACAGCGTCAAATGCACGCTCGGCTCGGCGTCCGGGCGATACATCGTCCAGGCTTCATCCGCGGTGAACGACAGCACCGGCGCCAGCCATTTCAGGATCGCGTCGCAGATGATGTCGATCGTGGTCAGCGCGGCCTTGCGGGCCAGCGACGACGGCGGATCGCAATACAGCGTGTCCTTGCGGATATCGAAATAGAACGCCGACAGCTCGGTGTTCATGAACGCCGCCAGCGACGCCACCACCGTCTTGTAGTCGAACTCGGCATAAGCGGCGCGGATCGTCGCGCTCTGCTCGGCGAGCTGATGCAGCATCAGCCGCTCCAGCTCCGGCATGTCGGCGAACGCCACGGCCTCGTCGCGACGATAGTGATGCAGCGTGCCGAGCATCCAGCGGATCGAGTTGCGCAGCTTGCGATAGGTCTCGACCACGTTCTTGAGGATCTCGGGACCGATGCGCTGATCGTCGGCGTAGTCGGTGGCGCACACCCACAGCCGCAGGATGTCGGCGCCGGAGGATGCGATCACCTTGGCCGGATCGGTGGTGTTGCCGAGCGACTTCGACATCTTGCGGCCCTGCTCGTCGAGCGTGAAGCCGTGAGTCAGCACGACGTCATAGGGCGCGCGGCCGCGGGTGCCGCAGCTCTCCAGCAGCGACGAATGGAACCAGCCGCGATGCTGGTCCGAGCCTTCGAGATACATCACGGTGTCGGCGCCGCCGTCGACCTTGCGGCGGATGCCGGCGAGGCCGGGGAAGTTCTGCGCGTCTTCCAGCACGAACGCGTGGGTCGACCCGGAGTCGAACCAGACGTCGAGAATATCGTCGACCTTCTGCCAGCCTTCGGCCGCGCGTTCGCCGAGGAAGCGCGCGGCGGCGCCTTCGGCGTACCAGGCGTCGGCGCCTTCCTGCATGAAGGCCTCCGCGATGCGCTGGTTGACGATCTCGTCCTGCAGGATCTCGACCGAACCGTCGCCCTTGTCCTTGATGAACACCGCGATCGGCACGCCCCAGGCGCGCTGCCGCGAGATCACCCAGTCGGGACGGCCGGAGATCATGCCGTTGATGCGGTTCTGGCCGGCCGGCGGCACCCATTGGGTGACGGAGATCGCCTGCAGGGCCCTCGCTCGGAGCGTATCCCCCCTCACCGCATCGCTGCGCGCTCCCTCTCCCGCTTGCGGGAGAGGGTTGGGGTGAGGGCGCCCCGAGGATGGCGTCCCGCCGTGGACCCCCACCCCCGACCCCTCCCCGCAAGGGGGAGGGGGGAGGATGTCCTTGTCCATCGCGATGAACCATTGCGGCGTGTTGCGGAAGATCACCGGCTTCTTCGAGCGCCATGAATGCGGGTACTGATGCTTCAGCTTGCCGCGCGCCAGCAGCGCTCCGCGTGCGATCAGCGCCTGGATCACCGCCTCGTTGGCGTCGCCCTTCTCGCCCTTGTCGTTGATCACCCGCTTGCCGGTGAAGCCCGGCGCGTGATCGGTCAGCGCGCCGTTCTCGTCGACGGTGTAGGGGATGGTCGACGAGATGCCCCGCGCTTCCAGCGCACGCGCATTGTGCATCCAGATATCGAAGTCCTCGCGGCCGTGGCCCGGCGCGGTGTGGACGAAGCCGGTACCGGTATCGTCGGTGACGTGGTCGCCGTCGAGCAGCGGGACGGTGAACTCATAGCCGCCAGCGAGACCGCGCAGCGGATGGGCGCACTCGCTCGCCTTCAGCACGTCGGCATCGACGTCCATCACCTTCTCGTAGGCCGCGACGCGCGCCTGCTTGAACACGCTTTCGGCGAGTGCGTCCGCAAGGATCAGCAACTCGCCGGCCTTGGCCCAGTTATCGACCGGAGCGTCGGTGACCTTGTAGAGACCATAGCCGATCTTGGACGAGAAGCTGATCGCGCGGTTGCCCGGCAACGTCCACGGCGTCGTGGTCCAGATAACCACGCTGGCGTCCTTGGTCGACGCATCGCCGGTCTTGACCGGAAACTTCACCCACACCGTATCCGAGGTGTAGTCCTCGTACTCGACCTCGGCTTCGGCGAGCGCGGTCTTTTCGACCACGCTCCACATCACCGGCTTGCTGCCGCGATACAGCGTGCCGTTGGCGGCGAACTTCATCAATTCGCGGGCGATCTGCGCTTCGGCGGCGTAGTTCATCGTCGCGTAGGGATGATCCCAGTCGCCGATCACGCCGAGCCGCTTGAACTCCTCGCGCTGCACGTCGAGCCATTTCTGCGCATAGGCGCGGCACTCCTTGCGGAACGCCACCATCGCGGCCGAGTCCTTGAAGTTCGGCTTCGGCTTGCCCTTGGAGCGGTAGTTCTCTTCCTCGATCTTCCATTCGATCGGCAGGCCGTGGCAGTCCCAGCCTGGCACGTAGTTGGAGTCGAACCCGAGCATCTGCTGGCTCTTGGTCACGACGTCCTTGAGGATCTTGTTCAGCGCGTGGCCGATATGGATGTGACCGTTGGCGTAAGGCGGGCCGTCGTGCAGCACGAATTTGGCGCGGCCCTTCGCGCCCTCGCGCAGCTTGCCGTAGAGGTCGATCTCCTCCCAGCGCTTCAGCAGCTCCGGCTCGCGCTGCGGCAGCCCGGCGCGCATCGGAAACTCCGTCTGCGGCAGGAACAGGGTCTTGGAATAGTCGTTGCCGCTCGGGGCGGCGTCGGTCTTGGCGGGCTTATCGGTCATGGCGGCGTGAATAGCGGTTTTGGAGGGCTTCGGAAACCCGATTGAACCGTCCCGGCAATCGAATTTGCTTCGAGATGCGCCGATTGCGGGACACCCGCAAGGTGCCGGTTGCAGCCGCCCTCCAAAAGACTAATCTATTGATCGATGGAGGAATTCCATGTCGGTCAGGCCGCCTGCTGAAGTTTTTGAGGAATTGAAGAGGCTTCGCCGCGAGGGAGATAGCCGTCCCCTCGACCAATTGCTGGACGATGCCCGACAGGCCCTTCGTGGACCGGTCGACTCCGCCATAGACCTGATCCGCACCCTCGAAATCCGCGCATTGGCGGACCGGGTCTTTGCCGATCCGGCCAAGGCAGAGGGCTGGCTCAGCCGTCCGAACCGCAGCTTGAACGGACAGCGTCCCGTGGACCTGCTGCGTGACGAACTCGGCGCTGCGGTCGTTCGCGAAGAACTGGAGCAGATCGACCACGGAATCTTTGCCTGAGTCCCCTGCCGTGGAGCTTTGGCGGATCTCGAATTATGCGGACCTGACCGGGACCGGCGGACTCAGAGCCAGCGGCCGCTGGCACAGCCGAGGGCGGCGGATCGTCTATCTGGCCGATCATCCGTCGAGCGCGCTGCTCGAAATGCTCGTCCACATGGACCGCGAGTTTCTGCCTCCGACCTACCAAATGCTGCGCGTCGCGATCCCGAGCGGGGTCGAAACGGATATCGTCGCGGCTGACGAACTGCCTTCGGATTGGGCCGAACGGCTCGAAGTAAGTCGCCGGATCGGCGACAATTGGCTCGATCGCGGGTCGCACCCGTTGCTCCGGGTGCCCTCAGTCATCGTGCCACAAGCCGTCAACTACCTGCTCAATCCGGCTCACCCCGGCGCGGCAGGCATCGCGATCGCCGAGATCATCCACGCTCCGTTCGATCGGCGGCTGATCGGCGAATAGAGCTGTTTCAGCCCTTCCCCAGCGGCTTGGCCGGGTTGCCGCCGACGATGGCGTGCGGGGCGACGTCGCGGGTGACGACACTGCCGGCACCGATCACGGCGCCGTCGCCAATGCTGATGCCGGGCAGGATGATGGCACCGCCGCCGATCCAGACGTCGGCGCCGATCGTGACTGGGCGGCCGAATTCCAGGCCGTCGCGGCGGGTGGCGGCATCGCGCGGGTGGTCGGCGGCGTAGATCTGTACCGCCGGCCCGATCTGGGTGCGGTCGCCGATCCGGACCGGCATGATGTCCAGGATCACGCAGTTGAAATTGAGGAAGACGTTGTCGCCGAGGAAGATGTTGTAGCCGCAGTCGCAGAAGAACGGCGGCCGCACCACCGCACTTTTGCCGACATGGCCGAAATGCTCGGACAGCAGCACATGCCGCTCCGCAGCCGGCTGGGCGCCGGACGCATTATAGCGGGCGATCCAAGCCTTGTTGGCGGCCTCGTCGGCGGCAAGCTCGGGGCTGCCGGGGCGATACAGCTCGCCCGCCAGCATCTTCTCCTTCTCAGTGCGGCTCATCCGAGCGTCCCGAGCTTGGGGAACGCGCCGGCGGCGGCGGCGAGCGCGGCGCGGGCGCGGGCCGAGTCGTCGTCCATCTGCCGGATCAGCGCCTCGATGCTCTCGAACTTCTCCTCGGCGCGGATGAAGGCGATGAAGGCGACGTCGAGCGTCTCGCCATACAGCGGCTCGTTGAAATCGAACACGAACACTTCGAGCAAGGCTGCGCCGTTGTCGAACGTCGGGCGGCGACCGAAATTCGCCACCGCGTCGTAATGCCTGCCCTTGCGGCCGACCCGCACCGCATAGATGCCGTGCTTCAGGCTGCACTCCGGGTCGAGCCTGATATTGGCGGTCGGATAGCCGAGGTCGCGGCCGCGCTTGTCGCCGTGGATCACCTCGCCGGTGACGAACCACGGCCCGCCGAGCATCTCGGTGGCGGCGGCGATATGGCCCTGCTCCAGGCATTTGCGGATCGCGCTCGACGACACCGGGTGATCGCCGAAATCGACGTGGGGCTGGACGTCGACCTCGATGCCGAGCGCCGGCGCCTCGCCGACCAGCATCGACGGCGAGCCGCCACGGCCTTTGCCGAAATGGAAGTCGTAGCCGATCGCAATGCCCTGCACCCCGAGCCGGCCGATCAGCTCGTGCTGGATGAAGTCGTGCGCCGTGGTCGAGGCGCGGCGCGCGTCGAAACTCAGGATCACCGCACCGTCGAGCCCGGTGCCGGCCAGCAGCCGCAGCTTGGCGGTCTCGTCGGTGAGGCGGAACTGCGGGACATCGGGGCTGAAGAACTTGCGCGGATGCGGCTCGAACGTCACCGCCAGGGCCGGCGCTTTCTTGATCCGCGCCATGTCGAGGCAGGCGCCGATCACGGCGCGATGGCCGCGGTGGACGCCGTCGAAATTGCCCATCGCCACCACCGCGCCCTTCGGGATCGCGGCCGTCGGCGTCTCGTCGCGGATTACGGCAAAGCCTGTCATTTGGGATTCAGTTCATCGCTTTCGGGTGGGGAGGCGACCGTGACGCGGAGCCGCGCGCGGTGTCAAGCCGTGGAGCGCCCAGGGACACCTCTGACGAGACTGAAGCCGGAAACGCTCGCTCAGCCGCCGCGCAGCGGCGGGACTTCGAGCCGGTCGCGGCGGCAGGCGCGGCGGTCGATCTCCTCGCAGGCCCGGAATTGCAGATCCTTGCTCATGCAGATCCGCACCTCGCTGAGCCGCTTGCGGTCGCACATCACGGCGATCGCGGCGTTCGACAGCCCGGGATTGACCTTGATGAAGGCGTCCTCGACCTCGTCGGCGGTGACGGTGCGCGGCTCCTTGGCGTCGATGAAGTCCGGCGGCACCCGGACCGCGGCGCGGGCCTTGCGGATCTGCTCGAAATAGCTGCGCTGCGGCAGCCCGGTGCAGGTGCCGTGCTTGTCCCATTGATTATAGATCAGACCCGGCGCCGGCATCAGGTCGAGCATCGACTCGACGATGCGGCGGTCGAGCCGCGGCGCCGGACGCTCGCAATATTCCGGAAAGCCGCGCTCGTATTGCGGCCACAGCCCGTGCACCACAAAGGCGAACGGGCGTCCGCCGCATTGCAATTGCTGCGACCGGCCGCTGAGGCCGCGTTCGGACGCCTGCTCGCAATAGGACGGCGACCACGACAGCGCCAGCACGTAGAAGTCGAACTCGCCGGGTGCATTCTGGCGGTCCTGAGCCTCGGCTCCCGGCGCCCCAACCAGCGCTGCGAACAGCACTGCAAGCGCCGCACAGGCGGCGATCAGCGACCGTCGACGACCAATAAATCCAACCATGCGACAAGGCCCCGCTGCCGGCGTGCGATCAGCCTACCCGAGCTCAGGAACGTTTCAAGAACCCAAATGGTCGATGGCGCTGCGGCGTGGCAACGCTGCCCGGCTCAGGGCTTGGCGGCCTTGCAGGCCGGATTGAACGCCCAGTTGCGATCCAGCCCGACCACGCAGAACTCGACGCCGTCGGTGAAGCCGGCCAGGCCGCCGTCCTCGATGATCGAGAAATACACCGGATGGGTCTTGCCGTCGTTCAGCAGCACCTCGGCGGCGCAGAAGCGACGCGGAATGTTGTCGCTCTGCCAGGGCCGGAACGCGACGTCGCGGATCTTGCCGTAGGCGGTGATCCGCAGATCCGAATTCCAGAAGGTGCCTTCCTTCTCGGCGAACTGGTGGGTGATCGACGGCAGCGCCGCTTCGCACGGCGGCAGATTGCCGTCGTAGCGCGGCCCCGACAGCCAGAAGTTCATCTCGAGCGGATTGGCCGCCTGGGCGGTCGGCGCCAGCGCGAACAGGCCGAGCAGAGCCGCGACCGCGGCGACGGGCGTTTTCAACGTCGAAATGAATCGCATGGCTCATCCACCGGAATTCGATGCGGCGGACGGTGCCGCGAAGCCATGCCGAGGTCAAGTGCGGCCCGGCCACACCTCGGCACAACCCGATGCGGAACGGAGACGCATTCTTTCCATTCTCGTGGCGGCGTTCTAGACTCGTCTTCAGCGACATGAGGAGATTGCGATGCGATTGATGGGGGCTGCCGGCTTGGCCGTTCTGGGCGCGATGCTGGCGGGCACGGCGGCGCGCGCCGATTATGTGCCACCGTTCAAGGGTAATGATACCGGCGGCATCATCTCCTCCAATCTGATCGGCCACGCCGACGTCCGCGCCATGGCGATCGATCACTGCGCCCGCTACGGCAAGGTGGTGAAGCTGCTCGGCGTCCAGGCCAATTACGGCGGCTACATCTCGTTCGCCTGCCGTTGGGTGCCGTATGGCACCGACGAGCGGCCGCTGCGCACCAAATACTGAGCGGAGCCGCAGCGATGAGCCGTGGCCGCCTTCGTTCTGTCTGGCTGCTTCCGCTTCTGCTCGCCGCACCGGCGACGGCGGCGCAGGCGATCGAGCTGCCGACCCGCAAGGCGGGCCTGTGGGAATTGAAGATGGCACGGCCCGGCGGCGACCCCGGCTCGGACATCACCATCCTGCATTGCACCGACGAAGCCACCGACAAGCGGATGACGAAGTCGCTGCAACCGATGGCGAGCGAGACCTGCTCCAAGCAGGAGACGCAGAAGACTGCGGCCGGCTACGTCACCGATGCGGTTTGCGACGTCGCCGGCATGAGCACCACCTCGCATTCCGAGGTCACCGGCGACTTCAACTCGGCCTATACGGTCAAAGTCACGTCGCACACCGACAAGCCGCTCCCCGGCCTGCCGAAGGACGGCAGCATGACGCTGGAAGCCAAATGGCTGGGCCCGTGCAAGGACGGTCAGAAGCCGGGCGACATCGTGATGCCGGGCGGACTGAAGATGAACATCGCCGACATCGAAAAGCTCAAGGCGCTGATTCCGAAGGCCAAGTAACGATCAAGTAACGGCCGAGACCGGAGCCGTCCCCCAGAGCAGTTCTGCTTTTTATAGAATCAGAGCTGATCCGCACCGCGTGCCACACGCACAACCTCATGGTGAGGAGGCGCGTAGCGCCGTCTCGAACCATGTGACGCAGGGAATGCGTTGCCCCATCCTTCGAGACGCCCGGCTTCGCCGGTCTCCTCAGGATGAGGACTCAGTGCCTTCGGAAAGGTCGGATCGTTTCAATCAAACGATGAACCGCTCTAAGACGGCTCTCAGCGGCCATGCCCGCATTCCGGCGGGGCGCTCCGTGCGCAAAAGACACACTCGGCTACGGACTATCCCTACTCCGTTGACAGCCGCCGACCTTCCCGTGATGTTACAGTGTAACGCCATCGGCCCGGGCTCGCCGGTGGTGTTCGGGGCGGGTGGGGATGAGCTGGGCGCGGGCGAACATCGGATGGGGGGCAAAGCTGGCGCTGATCGCGCTGGCGCTGCAATTCGCCCTGTCATTCGGCCACATCCATGGCCTGGAAGCGGTGGCGACGGCGATCGTCGAAGCCGCGGAGACCAACAGCCCGGCCGAACCGGATAACGATCGTCATCACGGCGCGGCCGCCGATCTGTGCGCGATCTGCGCCGTCACGGCGATGGCCGGCTCGGCGCTGGATGCCGCGCCCCCGACGCTGCCGCAGCAGCAGGCACACGCCATCCACTACCGCCTGGCCGCATCCGGCATTGCCGAGCCGTCCGCTCCGCCCGGTGCATTCCAGCCCCGCGCGCCCCCGCTGTCCTGACCTCGATCCCTCGTGAACATCGCGCCACGCCGCAAAACGGCGCTGCGCGGCCTCGTGATCGATCTGCGTCACCGCAGATCCCGGCTCACTGTGAGCCGGACAGTCAGGACCGAACCATGTCATCTCGTTTCAAGACCGGGCTTCTGCTCGGCACCGCAACGCTCGCCGTCTACAGCGCCGGTGCTCCGGTCGCTTTCGCGCAATCCGCCACCACACTGCCCGAGGTCACCGTCACGGCGCCCAGCCCGATCGTGCGCCGTCATCAGGCGGCCCCGCAGCAGCGCCCGGCCGCCCGCGTCGCCACCACGACGCGCCAGCGCGGTCCCGCCCAGCCCGAGACGCCCCCGGTGGCGCAGGCCGCACCGGCGCCGCAACCCGGCATCCTGCCGATCGTCACCGACCAGTTCGCCACCGTCACGGTGGTGCCGAACGAGGAGATCCGCCGCAACGGCGGCGGCACGCTCGGCGACCTGCTCGGCAACAAGCCCGGCATCACCGGCTCGCAATACGCGCCCGGCGGCGCCAGCCGGCCGATCATCCGCGGCCTCGACGTCAACCGCGTCAGCATCATCGAGAACGGCATCGGCAGCAACGGCGCCTCCGACCTCGGCGAAGACCATTTCGTGCCGGTCGATCCGCTATCCACCAACCAGATCGAAGTGATCCGCGGCCCAGCCACGCTGCGCTACGGCTCGACCGCGATCGGCGGCGTCGTCAGCGCCACCAACAACCGCATTCCCGATGCGCTGCCGCCGTGCGCGCAGCCGTTCCAGAGCTACGGCCTGCCGGCCAAGGCGCCGACGCTGATCGGCGGTGCCGGCTGCATGAACGGCGAAGTCCGCAGCGCCGTCAGCTCGGTCGATCGCGGCGTCGAAGGCGCAGTGCTGCTCGATGCCGGCGGCAAGAACGTCGCGGTCCATGCCGACGTCTACGGCCGCAACGCCGGCGACTACAACGTGCCGAGCTATCCCTATGCGGCCCCCGGTATGCCGTTCAACGGCCGCCAGCCCAACTCCGCCGCCACCGCCGCAGGTGCCTCGATCGGCGGCTCGTATCTGTTCGACGGCGGCTTCATCGGCGCGTCGATCACCCAGAACAATTCGCTGTATCGCATCCCCGGTGTGGAGGGCTCGGAGGTCGGCACCCGGATCGACGCCAAGCAGACCAAGTTCAACGCCAAGGGCGAATATCGCCCGGATGCGGCAGCGATCGACGCGATCCGGTTCTGGGTCGGCGCCACGGACTACAAGCACAACGAGGTCGGTCAGGCCACCGCCGGCGACCCGACCACCGATGGCGTGCGCCAGACCTTCACCAACCGCGAGCAGGAAGGCCGCCTCGAAGTGCAACTGGCGCCGTTCAACGCCGGCTTCGCGGCGGTCACCACCGCGGTCGGTGTGCAGGCCGGACATCAGGAACTGACCGCGCCGAGCCCGGACGATCCGGGCAGCCCGCTGAACGGCCTGTTCGACCCGAACAAGAACACCCGGGTGGCCGGCTACGTGTTCAACGAGCTGCAGTTCACCAACACCACCAAGGCGCAGGTCGCCGGCCGGATCGAGCACGTCGAACTGTCCGGCTCGACGCCGTCGTTGATTCCGGAAATCTTCGACCTCAACAGCGACCCGAGCGCGATCGGCCCGGCAACCCAGCGCAACCTGTCGTTCACGCCGAAGAGCCTGAGCCTGGGTCTGATCCAGGCGCTGCCGTGGGGCCTGTCCGCCAGCATCACCGGACAATACACCGAGCGTGCGCCGAAGCCCGCCGAACTGTTCTCGCGCGGCGGCCACGACGCCACCGCGACCTTCGACATCGGCAACCCGAACCTGAAGATCGAAACCGCGAAGTCGGTCGAGGTCGGACTGCGCCGCGCCGATGGTCCGTTCCGGTTCGAGATCACCGCCTACTACACGCAGTTCAGCGGCTTCATCTATCGCCGCCTGACCGGGAATACCTGCGAGGAGGTGGAGTGCGCGGCCGGCGCCGGACTGGAACTCAATCAGGCGATCTATTCGCAGCGTGACGCCACCTTCAAGGGCGGCGAATTCCAGAGCCAGCTCGACGTCGCCCAGCTCTATGGCGGCACCTTCGGCATCGAGAACCAGTTCGACATCGTGCGGGCGACTTTCGCGGACGGCACCAACGTGCCGCGGATTCCGCCGATGCGCGTCGGCGGCGGCCTGTACTGGCGCGACGCCAACTGGCTGATGAAGGTCAACCTGCTGCACGCCTTCGCGCAGAACGACGTCGCCCCGATCGCCGAGACCACGACGCCCGGCTACAACCTGCTGAAGGCCGAGGTGAGCTATCGCACCAAGCTCGATCCCAATGTCTGGGGCGCGCGCGAAATGCTGCTCGGCCTCGTCGGCAACAATCTGCTGAACGAGGACATCCGCATCGCCACCTCCTACAGCAAGGACAACGTGCTGATGCCCGGCATCGGCGTCCGGGCCTTCGCCAACGTGAAGTTCTGATCCACCGAAGTCATTCCGGGGCGCTCGCGTCAGCGAGCGAACCCGGAATCCAGAAGTTGTTGCAAAAAGAGATTCCGGGGTTCGCTGCTCCGCGGGCCCCGGAATACGCTGGGCAGTGAGCTTACGCCCGCGCCCTGCTCCAGTCCGGCCGGATCGGGCCGCTGACGCCATCGAACGCGCCCTCGACCAGTTCGGCGACCAGCAGACGGCCGTAATCGACCGGTCCCGGCATCGTCACCCGGCCTTTCGGAATCTTCTTGAAGCCGGCCCGGCTGTAATACGGCTCGTCGCCGACCAGCACGATCAGCTTGTGGCCCTGCGCCCTGGCATCCGCCAGCGCGCGTTCGAGCAACAGCCGGCCGACTCCGCGCGAGCGGAACGGCGGCTCGACCGTCAGCGGACCGAGCAGCAGCGCCGGGGTGTCGCCGATCGTCACCGGCAATTGCCGCACCGAGCCGACCAGCAGCGTGCCGATCCAGGCGGTGAACGACAGCTCGGCGATGTGGTCGACATGCTCGCGCAACCGATAGGCGCTGAGCACGAAGCGGCCGGGCCCGAAGGTACGCTCGTGCAGCCGTTCGATGGCGTGCGCGTCGTTGGGGGCTTCGGGCAGGATGGTGAGTTTCAGATCGGACATGACGGAGGCGAAATAGCACCGCCTCCGCATCAGGTCCATCGCCGCCAGACTGCTCCCGGCCTAAACCCGTTGAGGCGCGGCGGCGGGCGAGGCGCCGTCGGGACCGCCGGCAGACTGCGTGGCATCGGCCTGCTCCGTCGGCACCGCGACGCCCTTGTCACGGGTGACATAGACCGTCTGCGACGGGAAGGCGAAGCCGCTGCCGGCCTCCGCAACCAGCTCCATGATCCGCAGGTTCAGTTCTTCCTGGACCTCCAGGAATTCGTCCATGCTCACGGCGTGGACGTAGGAGAAGATCTCCACCCTGAGCGAAGTCGCCCCGAGCCCGATAAATCGGACCCGCGCGGGATCGTCGTCGACTTTGGGATGATCGAGCAGCATTTGCCGGAGGGAGGCGATCAGCGCGCGGATCTGATCCGGCGTGGTCTCGTAGCGCAGGTCGAGAACCGGGTGAAACCAGAACTTGTCGCGCCGGCTGTAGTTTTCGATCTGCACCGCGGCGAGTTGGCCGTTCGGGACCGTGACGACTGTGCGGTCGAGGGTGCGGATGCGGGTCGACCGCATACCGATGTCCTCGATGGTGCCCATCGTCTCGCCGAACTTGCAGAAATCGCCGACCCGCATCGGCTGGTCGGTGACCAGGGTCAGGCTGCCGACCAGGTGCTCGATGGTCTTCTGCGCACCCAGCGCGATCGCGATACCGCCGATACCGAGAGCGGCGAGACCGGCGGTGACGTTGTAGCCGAAAGCGTTGAGACCGGCGATGATCGCAAACGCGATGATGACGAACTTGACGCTGCGGCGGATGAAGGTGACCGCCGACAGCATCGACAACCTGCCGCGCAGCGTCATGCGGTCGATCGCGAATGCGGCGAGCGCATCGACGACCCGCCAGACGATCCACGACAGCGCGACCCAGGCCAGAAACTCGGTGACGCCGGACATGTGCTGGCGCGCCACGATCGAGACGCCGGCCAGAACCATCGCAACCCGCAGCGCCCAGGCGGTCAGGAACAGCCGGACCGGCAGCGCGGAGGCGCTCAGCACGCGCCGGAACCGCGAGTCGCCGGACGCCTTGCGCAGCCGGAACACCAGCAGCCCCAGCGCGCCGGTGATCAGCCAGATCGCGCCATAGACCAAGACGGCGAGCACCAGCACGGCGAGCCAGTGCCCGACCGGCGCGCCGGCGATGCGATATTCGTCACGCAGGGCGTAAGGCAGCAGCCTGTCGACCCAGCTCGACAGCACCGTGCGGGACAGTTCCGGCAGCTCGCTGACGGTGCGAGCCGACACCAGCCAGATCTTGACGCCGTCCTTGCTGTCGACCCGCTGCGCCAGCAGGTCGACCGTGCCGTGGTCGGTACGGACCAGGCCGAACTTCTCGAGGTCCGGGGCGAGGCCGTCTTCCTGGTCGCCCTGCGGCTCCGAACTCAGGCGTAGCCGGGAATACAACAGGCCGCCGCGATCGAGGATACGCTGGAGCTGCTGCGCGACGCTTGGTCCCCAGGCATCCTTCTCCTGGCTGAGATCGAGATACATCGCGGCGCGTTCGTAGTTCTGCTCCGCGGCAGCAGCGATAAAGCCCGCCACCATGCCGGCCGGCGTCTCGCGGCCGAGCGGATCGGTCGGTGCCGGCGGCGCCGCCGGCGCCGCGGCGCTGCCGTTACCGTTGACGCCAGGAACCTGTGCCCATCCGGGGCCAGCGGCCAACATCGCGGCGACAACGATCAGAACTCGAACCAATGCACGTGCAGTTGACGTCAAAATCGATCCTCTCGCAGGAATACGGGATGAATGGTCGCGCTGGCGGCCTTCGCCCCGCCTTGGGCGAGGCTGACAATCCGAGACCATGACAATGCTGCACCGCCACTAGCGGCGAAATGGGCCATCTGTGTGGTCGCCAGTTTGTGGTCGCAAGACAAGCTGTGAAACGGTGGCGACACCAGCATTCGGGAACACGCGCTGAGGCTAGCGCCAGGTCGCGATTGGCGGTCTACCGCCGAGCACCTCGGCGATCCGCAACCGCGTCCCTGGCGTGGTTTCGGCCGGCAGCGCATCAGCCGCAAAGAAGCCGCTGGCGATGATCTCCCGGTTCGGCTCGGGCTGCCTGTCTTGCTGGTAATTCCGCACCACGTAAACGGCAACGTGATCGCGCGGCGACACATGGCTGTTGAGGAAAATGCCGTGCAGCGTCGGCGCGCCGGTCAGCGCGATCCGGCCCTCCTCCATCAGCTCGCGGGCGAGCGCATCGACGAAGCTCTCGCCGACCTCGACGCCGCCGCCCGGCAGATGCCAACCGACGACATAAGAATGCTTGATCAGGAACACCCGGTCCTGGTCGTCCAGCACCACGGCGCGGGCCCCGAGCGTCATGCCGCGCGCGAATCGCCAATACAGATGAAACGCCCGTGTCAGCACCGGCTCGAACTTCAAACGTAGATTCTGAACCGCCGTCACCGCCGGACGTCCCTTCCGCCAAAGGCGCAGCGGAGGCTTGCGCCGGTCCGGCCAACTTGCCAAAACCGCAGAGGTTTTCACAGGCGGCAGTTCGCGACCGGCTCGCAATGCGCGGCGTCGCGACAGGATCGGGCGATGACCGTATTCACTCTGGCGCATCTGTCCGACCCGCATCTGCCGCTGCCGCCCAAGACCGGCCTGCGCCACCTCGCCTCCAAGCGCGCGCTCGGCTACCTGAACTGGCGGCGTAACCGGCACCAGATCCACCGCCGCGACATCCTCGACAGGCTGGTCGCCGATCTGCAGGCGCAGCAGCCGGACCATATCGCGGTCACCGGCGATCTGATGAACATCGCGCTGCTGAACGAGTTCGCCCCGGCGCGGCAATGGCTGGAGAGCGTCGGGCCGGCCGACCGCGTCAGCCTGGTGCCGGGCAATCACGACGCCTATGTCCGCTCCACCGCGCACCGCTTCGCCGAGACGTTTCCGGACTACATCAGCGGCGACGACGCGGTGCCCGGCTTTCCGTATCTGCGCCGCCGCGAGGGAATCGCCATCATCGGGGTGTCGAGCGCGGTGCCGACCGCGCCGCTGCGCGCCACCGGCTGGCTCGGCGCGGCGCAGCGCGCAGCGCTGGAGACGCTGCTGCAGAGCCTTTCCGGCGAGCGCGTGTTCAAGGTGCTGCTGATCCATCATCCGCTGCAATCGCGGTCGCGGCACAAGCGGTTGACCGATTCCGCGGAGCTGATCGCGCTGTTGCAACGGCATCCGGTCGACTTGGTGCTGCACGGCCACGACCACGTCCACGCCACGGTTCGGATCGAGACGCCGTCCGGCGCGATTCCGGTGGTCGGCGTGCCGTCCGCCTCGGCGATGAACGACCGTCACCGCCCGTCGGCAGCCTACAACCTGTTTACGATCAGCGAAGGCAATGACGGTTGGCGCTGCGAGCACCGCGTCCGCGGCTTCCAGGCCAGCGAACAGATTGTCGACGTGCGCCCGCCCGAAATGCTGTAGCGCCGGGTGCCGCATACCGCGGCTGCGCGCCGCGCGCGGCGTCAGGAAATCCGCAGCGCCGCGAACAGCGCGAGGGCGAACAGCGCCAGCGCGCCGGCGACAAAGCCGAGTACGAAGGTCCACAATCCGCTGCGGCGCTGCGGCGCGGGCGGCGGCGGCGCGGCTTGGACCGGAGGCGCCGACAGCGCCCGCTCGCGTTCGACCAACCGGCGGGCCACATAGGCGGTCACCGCATCGACGATCCTGGCCGCCTCATGGGATTCGGCCAGCACGATCCGGCCGTAAGCGGTATCCTGGACGAAGCGGTAGATCCGCTTGTCGCGGCCCATCACCACATGGGCGACGACATCGATCCACAGCCGCGGCGTGTCGCCCTGGCTGATGCCGCGGTCGAACAGCTCGATCCCGGCCGGGATGTCGGCGAACAGCGGGTCGAGCGCTTCGCTCAGGATTTCGAGCCGGGCAATCTCGGCATCGCGCAGGTCGACGACCACGCCGGTGCGGTCGGCGGCCTCGATCCGGGCCTGCCGCAGCGCATCCTTGAGCCGCATCGGCCGCGCCGCCGTGCTTCCGGAGTTGTGAGCATCCGCCATTCTCGACTTCAGCCTCATGCTTGCCTGAGCCCGCCGCCGATTAACCTATCAGTAACCCTTCGGCCGCGAAAGCCGGTTGCGGATCAACCAGTTGGCTCATCCACGGCAGTCTGACGGACGTGCCACCGTCTGGTTTGAGGGCTCCCCAAAACGACGATGGCGGCCCTGCCGGGTTGCCCCGACAGGACCGCCAAAGTCCTTGGACGTCTTCTATCTCGTCAGCTCGCCGGGCGGCGCGTGCGCCGCCGCGGTTCAGGAACGCATCAGGCCGGGGTGACGGCCCGGTTCGGCTCTTCCACGATCGAGAACCGCACGCCTGCGCGATGGCGATTCTCCTCGGAAAGGACCTTCCAGGCCTCTTCGGCCTCCTTGCGCGTCTTGAACGGACCCTTCACCTGGGCCGACCCTTCGACGAGCTTGTGGAAGTTCATCGAACCGAACTCGCCACCGATCACCCAGAAGTTGCTGCCCGCTGTCATGGTCCTTCTCCTGCTTCTTTCCGTTTAGCTGAACTGGTTCATCGTGTTATGGGCACCGCCGGCCTTCAGAGCGGCTTCGCCAGCGAAGTATTCCTTGTGGTCGTCGCCGATATCCGAACCGGCCATGTTCTGATGCTTCACGCAGGCGATGCCCTGACGGATCTCCTGGCGCTGCACATTCTTAACATAACCCAGCATGCCCTGGTCGCCGAAATACTCCTTGGCGAGATTGTCGGTCGACAGCGCAGCCGTATGATAGGTCGGCAGCGTGATCAGATGATGGAAGATGCCGGCGCGCTTGGCGGCATCCGCCTGGAAGGTGCGGATCCGCGCGTCGGCTTCGATCGCCAGCGCGGTGTCGTCGTATTCCGCCTTCATCAGCTCGGCGCGGTTGTACTTGCTGACGTCCTTCCCTTCGGCCTTCCAGGCATCGTAGACCTGCCAGCGGAAGTTGAGCGTCCAGTTGAACGACGGCGAGTTGTTGTAGGCCAGCTTGGCGTTCGGGATGACCTCGCGGATGCGGTCGACCATGCCGGCGATCTGCTCGATATGCGGCTTCTCGGTCTCGATCCACAGCAGGTCGGCACCGTTCTGCAACGAGGTGATGCAGTCGAGCACGCAGCGGTCTTCGCCAGTGCCGGGACGGAACTGGTACAGATTGCTGGGCAGACGCTTCGGACGCAGCAGCTTGCCGTTGCGGCTGATGACCACATCGCCGTTACCGACCTTGTTGACGTCGACTTCCTCGCAGTCGAGGAAGCTGTTGTACTGGTCGCCGATGTCGCCCGGCTGGTGGCTGACGGCGATCTGCTGGGTCAGGCCGGCGCCGAGCGAGTCGGTGCGGGTGACGATGATGCCGTCTTCGACGCCGAGCTCGAGGAAGGCGTGACGGACCGCGCGGACCTTGGCGATGAACACGTCGTGCGGCACGGTGACCTTGCCGTCCTGGTGGCCGCACTGCTTCTCGTCCGAGACCTGATTCTCGATCTGCAGCGCGCAGGCACCGGCTTCGATCATCTTCTTGGCGAGCAGGTAGGTGGCTTCGGCGTTACCGAAACCGGCGTCGATGTCGGCGATGATCGGCACGACATGGGTCTGGAAGTTGTCGATCTTCTCGATCAGCGCCGCTTCCTTGGCCTTGTCGCCTTCCTTGCGGGCGGCGTCGAGCTGACGGAAGATGTCGTTGAGTTCACGCGAGTCGGCCTGGCGCAGGAAGGTGTAGATCTCTTCGATCAGCGCCGGCACCGAGGTCTTCTCGTGCATCGACTGGTCCGGCAGAGGGCCGAATTCGGAGCGCAGCGCCGCGACCATCCAGCCCGACAGGTAGATGTAGCGACGATCGGTCTTGCCGCCGCCGTGCTTCTTGATCGAGATCAGCTTCTGCTGGGCGATGAAGCCGTGCCAGCAGCCGAGCGACTGGGTGAATTTGGTCGGGTCGGCATCGTAGGCCGCCATGTCGGCGCGCATCACCGCCGCGGTGTAACGCGCGATGTCGAGGCCGGTCTTGAAACGGTTCTGCAGCCGCATGCGGGCGACGGCTTCAGCGGTCACACCGGTCCAGGTCGGCTTGTCCTTGAGGAGGGCTTCGGCGGCTTCGATTTCGCTCTTGTAGGTGGCCGGACCCTGGATGGCCAGGTCGCTGATCCCACGGGGCTGGAAGTTCATGTCGATGATCCCTTCGGTACGAATAATTCGCAGTCACGACATTCGTGACAATCGCGCTGCGAAACGTGCCGGGAGATAAACGCGAGATGACAGAAGACGTACAGACCTCTTGCGAACGAATGGTGATGTCATGTAACTTCAGTACATGTCACAATTGTTATTTTGTAAATTTTGTAAAAAGCGATATCCGGGGCGGAATCTGAAAGGATCGTGAAAATGGCCGGCGATACCGGTAAAAAACTGTTCGTGGGCCCCCGGTTCCGCCGCATTCGGCAGCAGCTCGGTCTGTCGCAGACCCAGATCGCCGAAGGATTGGGCATTTCTCCGAGCTACGTCAACCTGATTGAACGCAACCAGCGCCCGGTGACCGCCCAGATCCTGCTGCGGCTTGCCGAAACCTACGATCTCGACCTGCGCGACCTCGCCACCGCCGACGAGGACCGGTTCTTCGCCGAACTCAACGAGATCTTTTCCGATCCCTTGTTCCGGCAGATCGACCTGCCCAAGCAGGAGCTGCGCGACCTCGCCGAACTGTGCCCCGGCGTGACCCATTCGCTGCAGCGGCTGTACGCAGCCTATACCGAGGCCCGCCGCGGCGAGACCATGGTGGCGGCGCAGATGGCCGACCGCGAACAGATCCGCTACGAGGCCAACCCGATCGAGCGGATCCGCGACATGATCGAGGCCAACCGCAACTACTTCCCCGAGCTGGAGCAGGCCGCCGAAGCGGTGCGCGACGAGCTGAATATCGGCTCGCAGGAGATGTTCGGCGCGCTGACCGACCGACTGCGGGAGCGCCATTCGATCACCACCCGGATCATGCCGGTCGACGTGATGCGCGAGACGCTGCGCAGGTTCGACCGCCATCGCCGGCAACTCTTGATCTCCGAGCTGATCGACGGCCCCGGCCGCGCCTTCCAGGTCGCGTTCCAGACCGGGCTGACCGAGCATGGCGGGGTGATCGACGCGATCGTGCATCGGGCCGGCGGGCTCGAGGACCAGGCGCGGCGGCTGTATCGCATCACGCTCGGCAACTACTTCGCTGCTGCCGTGATGATGCCCTATGCGGCGTTCCACGCCGCCGCCGAGCAACTCTCCTACGACGTCAACGTGCTGGCGCAGCGCTTCAACGCCGGCTTCGAGCAGGTCTGCCACCGCCTCACCACGCTGCAGCGGCCGAACGCCCGCGGCGTGCCATTCTTCATGCTGCGGGTCGACAACGCCGGCAACGTCTCCAAGCGGTTCTCGTCCGGCACCTTCCCGTTCTCGAAATTCGGCGGCACCTGCCCCTTGTGGAACGTGCACTCGACCTTCGACACGCCGGACCGGCTACTCAAGCAGGTGATCGAACTGCCCGACGGCAGCCGCTACTTCTCGATCGCCCAGATGGTCCGCCGCCCGATCGCCCCGCACCCGCAGCCGCAACCGCGCTTCGCCATCGGCTTAGGGTGCGAAATCCGCCACGCCTCAAAGCTGATCTACGCCGCCGGCATGGACCTGGAAAAAGCCGAAGGCACTCCGATCGGCGTCAACTGCCGCCTCTGCGAACGCGAACACTGCAGCCAACGCGCCGAGCCGCCGATCACACGGACGCTGATCCTCGACGAGAACACGAGAAGGGCCAGCAGCTTTGCGTTCAGCAATGCAAGGGAGTTGTGAGGGACTGGAGGGATGCATGACACTAGTTGTAGTGAAACGAGTGCAGGACTTCTTGCTCATCGTTTCTGACACAAAACTAACCGACCCAACACGTTGCAAATGGACCCCGCTGGACCAGTCGCTCAAAGTAGTCAACATTGATAGCAACTGGGTGGTCGCCTTTGCAGGTAATACATATTTTGCAGATGTCGCCTTGAAGCAATTTTCCGGCTCGCCAGCATTTCATACCGCAAGCGAAATTCTATTATCCGCACACAAAGAATCGCGCCGCAACCCCGATGGGGAAACGGACTTTCTTCTTATCTCGGTCAGGACAGCAGCCATTCATGTCTTTAAAGGTGGAATTTGCAATCGATCCACTTGTAATACGACTTGGATTGGCGACGGACTTGCATTTGATAGATTTCAACGGAGCTTCGTTCCAACAGGAAATCCCAAAAAGGGAGACGTATCAAACATTGTTCGCTTCGAACGAGGAACCCGTGCAATCCGCCCCGCGATCGTGAATGATGCCGTCCATCAAATTTGTACCCGAACTTCTTGCGCAATGGCGGACGTAATACAAGATTCAAGCATCCCCTCAGTAGGTGGATTTCCTATTACCCTAGTCATTGGGCATGAACGAGCTCAACTATGGCCAGAACTATCTGCGCTCTTTGCAAAACCAAACCCGGACATATCGCCGTCCGCGGAGCGAGACATCCTCTTTGGAGAGGCGCGAACCGGCGACTACAATTTTGAGGTTATTCCAGCGCAGATCCCTTCTCACAATGCTCTAGCAATCTACTTCCGCAACGCCAACTACTGCTTATTATTTCGAAGATGGGACGGTGGCATCAGTTTTGCTCGCCCTATAAGAGAAGTTACCTCGGAAAAAATCGAGCAACGACTAGCAAGAGAATGTAACTGCGCGTTCTGGAGAATAAATGTACGCAAAGAAACTGGTGGTTACGGAATCGGATTCGATATACCAGAAAATGCCGCACCACTCGTACAGAAGAACTGAAAATTGCGCTATGCAGCGATACTGTAGCGCTCGAATTGTTTCAACAGTCTTCAAAGCGAATGCGTGCCTACCCAATTGGCCGCAATCTGAAATGACCTGCTGCTGAGGAATATATGCTGCAGAAAATTCTTCGGATCGACTTGACGGCACAGAAGACGGGACTGAAAGTAGGCGCACTTGCGATGGCCGCGATAGCTATCTCGGCCTCCCCCGCCCTCGCCCAGCGCGGCGCGTCGTGCCACGGCGGCCAGAGCTTTCCGCAGTTCCTCGCCGGCCTGAAACAGAAAGCCGTCGCGGCCGGGGTGTCGCAAGGCGCGATCGCGCAAGCCTCGCCGTATCTCGTCTACGACCAGAGCATCGTCAATCGCGACCGCGGCCAGCGGGTGTTCGGGCAGATCTTCACGGTGTTCGCCGGGCGGATGGCGTCCGAAGGACGGCGCGTCAAGGGCCAGCAACTGATCAAGCAATACGCGGGCGCGTTCGCCCGCGCCGAGAAGGAGTACGGCGTGCCACCGGCGGTGATCGCGGCGTTCTGGGCGCTGGAAAGCGATTTCGGCGCGGTGCAGGGCAATCTGTCGACGCTGCGCTCGCTGGTATCGCTGGCTTATGATTGCCGCCGCTCCGAGATGTTCCAGGACGAGACCATCGCGGCGCTGAAGATCATCGATCGCGGCGATCTGACGCCGGCAGAAATGATCGGCTCCTGGGCCGGCGAGCTCGGCCAGACCCAGTTTCTGCCGCGGCACTATTACGACTACGCGGTCGACTACGACGGCGACGGCCACCGCGACATGCTGCGCAGCGCACCCGACGTGATCGGCTCGACCGCGCACTACATCGCTACCGGCCTGAAATGGCGTCGCGGCGAGCCGTGGCTGCAGGAGGTGCAGGCGCCGGACAACCTGCCGTGGGATCAGGCCGATCTCACCGTGAAGCATCCGCGCTCGCAATGGGCGCAATGGGGCGTGACCTACCCGAACGGGCGCCCGCTGCAAAGCGATGCCCTGCCGGCCTCGCTGCTGCTGCCGATGGGACGGCACGGCCCGGCGTTCCTGGCCTATGCCAATTTCGACGCCTATACCGAGTGGAACAATTCGCTGATCTACGCCACCACAGCCGCTTACCTGGCGACCCGGATCGCCGGAGCGCCGCCGATGCAGAAGCCCCGTGCCGCGGTGGCGCAGCTCTCGTTCAACGAGATGAAGCAGTTGCAGCAGCTTCTGGTGCGCGCCGGCTACGACGTCGGCAAGGTCGACGGCGTGCTCGGCCAGAACACCCGCAGCGCCGTGAAGGCGATGCAGATCAAATATCGTCTGCCGGCGGATTCCTGGCCGACCGCGGAGCTGCTCACCCGGATGGGCGGCACGGCGGCCCCGTCGGCCTCCGCCGAACCGGAGCCGGCCACCGAACCGCGGCGCGCCAGGCGCGACCGACCGGCCGCGCCGCTGCCGCAATAGCGGAAAAATCCGCGCCGCGGCTTTTCAAATTCCGCCGACTTGCTCTAGGGTGCGACGCAATAACATCCTGGAGGAAACGACGTGCGTCATCTGTTGATCATGACAGCCGCGGCTGTCGCGCTGGCTACCACCGCGGTCCATGCCGCCGACGACCTCAAGATCGCGCTGATCTACGGCAAGACCGGCCCCCTCGAAGCCTATGCCAAGCAGACCGAGACCGGCCTGATGATGGGGCTGGAATACGCCACCAAGGGCACGATGACGCTCGACGGCCGCAAGATCGTGGTGATCACCAAGGACGATCAGTCCAAGCCCGACCTCTCCAAAGCCGCTCTCGCCGAAGCCTATCAGGATGACGGCGCCGACATCGCGATCGGCACCTCGTCGTCGGCCGCGGCGCTCGCCGACCTGCCGGTCGCCGAAGAGAACAAGAAGATCCTGATCGTCGAGCCGGCGGTCGCCGATCAGATCACCGGCGAGAAGTGGAACCGCTACATCTTCCGCACCGGCCGCAACTCGTCGCAGGACGCGATCTCCAACGCGGTCGCGATCGGCAAACAGGGCGTCACCATCGCAACGTTGGCGCAGGACTACGCGTTCGGCCGCGACGGCGTCGCCGCCTTCAAGGAAGCCCTGGCCAAGACCGGCGCAACGCTGGCCGCCGAAGAATACGTGCCGACCACCACCACCGACTTCACCGCGGTCGGCCAGCGGCTGTTCGATGCGCTGAAGGACAAGCCGGGCAAAAAAGTCATCTGGGTGATCTGGGCCGGCGGCGGCGATCCGCTGACCAAGCTGCAGGACATGGACCCGAAGCGCTACGGCATCGAGCTGTCGACCGGCGGCAATATCCTGCCGGCGCTCGCCGCCTATAAGCGCCTGCCCGGTATGGAAGGCGCGACCTATTACTACTACGACATCCCCAAGAACCCGATCAACGACTGGCTCGTCACCGAGCACCAGAAGCGCTTCAACGCGCCGCCGGACTTCTTCACTGCCGGCGGCTTCACCGCCGCGATGGCGGTGGTCACCGCCGTGCAGAAGGCGAAGTCGACCGACACCGAGAAGCTGATCGCCGCGATGGAAGGCATGGAGTTCGACACGCCCAAGGGCAAGATGATGTTCCGCAAGGAAGACCATCAGGCGCTGCAGAGCATGTATCACTTCAAGGTCAAGGTCGAGCCGGCGCTGGCCTGGGCCGTGCTCGAGCCGGTGCGCGAACTCAAGATCGAGGAGATGGAGATCCCGATCAAGAACAAACGGTGACAGCCACAAGGGATTCATTCCGGGGCACGCGAAGCGCGCCCCCGGAATCCCGAGATTGTTACATCGAGATTCCGGGCTCGCGAGCTGCGCTCGCGCCCCGGAATGACGAACTCTAACGTCGTGCAGGCTCGCTCCCTCATGACCACCCTCGAGACCCAATCCCTCACCATCCGGTTCGGCGGCCATGTCGCGGTCGATGCGGTGAGCTGTGCGTTTCGCCCCGGGGAGCTGACCGCGATCGTCGGACCGAACGGCGCCGGCAAGACCACGTATTTCAATCTGATCTCCGGCCAGCTTCGCCCGAGCGCCGGCCGCATCCTGTTCGACGGCGCGGACATCACCCAAATGACCGCGCCGCTGCGCACCCGCGCCGGGCTCGGCCGCGCGTTCCAGCTCACCAATCTGTTTCCCAATCTGTCGGTCGAGGAGAACGTCCGGCTCGCCGTGCAGGCGCACAGCGGCACGCATTACGACATGCTGCGGCCGTGGCGCACCCGGCGCGACCTGATCGAGCGCGCCGACGCCATCCTGGACAGCGTTGCGCTGGGTGCCCGCCGCACCGTCGCCGCCACCGCGCTGTCGCACGGCGACCAGCGCAAGCTCGAAGTCGCGCTGATGATGGCGCTTGAGCCGAAGGTCTACATGTTCGACGAGCCGACCGCCGGCATGAGCGTCGACGAGGTCCCGGTGGTGCTCGATCTGATCGCGAGGCTGAAGACCGATCCGTCAAAAATCATCCTCTTGGTCGAACACAAAATGGACGTCGTCCGCTCCCTCGCCGACCGCATCATCGTGCTGCACCACGGCAAACTCGTCGCCGACGGAAAGCCAGCCGAGGTGATCGCTTCGCCGATTGTGCAGGAGGCCTATCTGGGCATTGCACCGGGGAAGAGTGCGGCGTGAGCGTGATGATGAAGATGTCGAATGCTTCGATGTTGGTGACGCCAGCTTCTGCGATGTTGGTCACGCCCCCTCCCAGCACGCCAACCCGCTCCCTCTCCCGCTTGCGGGAGAGGGTTGGGGTGAGGGCGCCCCAAGGATGGCGTCCCGTTGTGGACCCCCACCCCCGACCCCTCCCCGCAAGGGGGAGGGGAGCAGGCTTCGCTTCGGGTAGAGGTCATACCTCCACATCAACGGACGTCGCATGACTGACCTCCTCACGCTCGAAGGCGTGCACACCAATATCGGCCGCTATCACATCCTGCAGGGCGTCGACTTCGCCGTCCCCGCCGGACAGACCACGATGCTGCTCGGCCGCAACGGCGCCGGTAAGACCACGACGCTGCGCACCATCATGGGGCTGTGGCCGGCCTCGCGCGGCGAGATCACCCTTGGCGGCCGGCGGATCGAAGCGATGGCGACGCCGGACATCGCGCGGCTCGGCGTCGGCTACGTGCCGGAGACCATGGCGGTGTTCTCCGATCTCACCGTGAAGGAAAACCTGATCCTGGCGGCGCGCGACGGCGACCTCGACACCGCGCGGCTCGACTGGATCTTCGGCTTCTTCCCGGCCTTGCGAAAATTCTGGCTGTCGCGCGCCGGCTCACTGTCCGGCGGGCAGAAGCAGATGCTGTCGATCGCCCGCGCCATCGTCGAGCCACGCGAGCTGCTGTTGATCGACGAGCCGACCAAAGGGCTGGCGCCGGCGATCATCGGCGCGCTGATCGACTGCTTCGCCGAACTCAAGCGCACCGGCGCCACCATTCTGCTGGTCGAGCAGAACTTCCATGTCGCGCAACAGATCGGCGACAGCGTGCTGGTGATGGACAACGGCATGATCGTGCATCGCGGCGCCATGGCCGAGCTTGCCGCCGACGTGCCGCTGCAGGAACGCCTGCTCGGCCTCAGCCTGGAGGCGCATCAGTGATGAGAACCACCGCCCTCTCCCCGTCATTGCGAGCCGACGGCGAAACGCGTAGCCCGCATGAGCGCAGCGATATGCGGGTTGTCGCCTCATCCCCGCATGTCGCTTTCGCTCATGCGGGCTACGCGCTCAGCCGGGAGGCGCAACTATGACCAGCACCGACATCCCCGCCCCCTCCACCTCCGACCCGCTGCCGCAGGCCAGGCGCGACCTCGTGCCGGTGCTGCTGCCGGCGATCCTGGCGCTGGCGATGCTGCCGCTGGTCGGCTCGTTCTCGTCCTGGGTGACGCTCACGATCGCCAGCCTGGCGATGGGCATGATGATCTTCATCATGGCGTCCGGCCTGACGCTGGTGTTCGGGCTGATGGACGTACTGAATTTCGGCCACGGCGCGTTCATCGCGGTCGGCGCCTATGTGGCGACGCTGGTGCTGCTGCCGCTGGCGGCGATGTCGGGCGCGGATTCGCTGCTCACCAATCTCGCCGTGCTGGTGCCGGCGGTGCTGGCCGCGATGGCGGTGTCGGGCGCGCTCGGCGTGGTGGTCGAGCGGGTGCTGATCCTGCCGGTCTACGGCCAGCATCTGAAGCAGATCCTGATGACCACCGGCGGGCTGATCGTCGCCGAGCAGGCGCTGTACGCGCTGTGGGGCCCGCAGATCATCCCGCTGCCGCTGCCGACGTCGCTGCGCGGCTCGTTCATCATCGGCGACGTCGCGATCGCCAAATATCGCCTGCTGGTGATGCTGGTCGGCCTCGTGGTGTTCGTCGGCATCCAGCTCACGCTGAACCGTACCAAGATCGGGCTGTTGATCCGCGCCGGCGTCGAGAACCGCGAGATGGTCGAAGCGCTCGGCTATCACGTCAAGCGGCTGTTCCTCGGCGTGTTCATGGTCGGTTCGGCGCTGGCCGGGCTCGGTGGCGTGATGTGGGCGCTGTATCGCGAGCAGGTTCACGCCTCGATGGGCAACGAGCTCACCGTGCTGATCTTCATCGTGGTGATCATCGGCGGGCTCGGCTCGGTCGGCGGCTGCTTCATCGGCGCCCTCCTGGTCGCGATGGTCGCCAATTACGGCGGCTTCCTGCTGCCGAAACTGGCGCTGGTCTCCAACATCCTGCTGATGGTCGCGATCCTGATGTGGCGGCCGCGCGGGCTCTATGCGGTGACAAGTCGATGATGATCCTGTCGGGCGATCCGCCGCGCAGCCGGGTGCTGTCGCTGCTCCTGATCGCGATTGTGGTGCTGCTGGCAATCACCCCGTTCCTATTCCCCGGCGCCAAGCCGCTCAATGTCGCCGCCAAGATCTGCATCTTCGCGGCGCTGGTGGCGTCCTACGACCTCTTGCTCGGCTACACCGGCACGGTGTCGTTCGCCCACACCATGTTCTACGGCATCGGCTCTTATGCGGTTGCGATCGCGCTGTACGGCATGGGCCCGAGCTGGGCTGCGGTCGGCACCGGCATCGCGATCGGCCTGCCGCTCGCAGCATTGCTGGCGCTCGGCATCGGGCTGTTCTCGCTGCGGGTCGAGGCGATCTTCTTCGCGATGATCACGCTTGCGGTCGCCTCCGCCTTCCTGGTGCTGGCGTCGCAATTGTCGTGGCTGACCGGCGGCGAGGACGGCCGCAGCTTCAGCCTGCCGGAACTTCTGCGGCCCGGCACGGTGTTCATCAAGGACTTCTTCGGGGTGCGGATCACCGGTCGGACCCTGACCTACTACATCATCCTGATCGGCTGCGCCGGCATGATTCTGGCGCTGCTGCGGGTGGTGAATTCGCCGTTCGGCCGGGTGCTGCAGGCGGTCCGCGAGAATCGTTTCCGCGCCGAAGCGCTCGGCTATCGCACCGTGTTCCACCTCACCTATGCCAACGTCATCGCGGCGCTGGTCGCCGCCGCCGCCGGCGTGCTCAACGCGATGTGGCTGCGCTATGCCGGACCGGACACGTCGCTGAGCTTCTCGATCATGCTCGACATCCTGCTGATGGTGGTGATCGGCGGCATGGGCACGATCTACGGAGCGATCATCGGCGCCACCATCTTCATCCTGGCGCAGAACTATCTGCAGGCGCTGATGGGCGCCGCTTCCGAAGCCACCGCATCGCTCGGCCTTCCGCTGCTGCCGAACCTGCTGCATCCCGACCGCTGGCTGCTGTGGCTCGGGCTGCTGTTCGTCGCCAGCGTGTATTTCTTCCCGACCGGAATCGTCGGCCGGCTGCGCGGGGCGCCGAAGCCGGCAGATTGACCCGACGAAAGTCGTAGGCGCATCGTAACCGGGCTTGGCGTTTTGAATGATTCCAGCTTCGGGCTTTTTAGTGCCGCCTCTCACCCCCGGAGGTTGATGGCGAGGCGATCACTCAGCGCACGGGTGCAGGATTTAGGTATTAAACTGCCTGTTCGCGTCCTGAGATACCTCTTGGACAAGCACCCGCGACGGTAAAATAAGAAGCAATTTCTGCGCTCGATCAACATCGTTTGCAGCGCACAAAGTATCCTGTTGCCGCTGAACAGGCGCCCTCCCATAGTCCGCGCCTTTGTCGACATAGGACATTCTCCCTACTCCAGCACCATCTTCACGCTGCGGCAGGGGATCGTCCGACCAAACAGGAAGTTGGAATGATGCTGCTCTTGGTCCTTACCGCGATCGCCTTCGTCGCCACCGCCATGGTGGCGCGCGTGCTGGCCGCCTCCGCGCCGGAAGGAAAATTGTACTGCCAGGCGGCCGGCGCCGCCTCGATGGTGGTCGGGCCGTTTATCACGCTGGTCGCCGTCTTCGTGCTCGGCAAGGCCGGCATCGGCGGCGAAGTGCTCGACGCCACCGCGATGCTGCGGGTCGCTGCGCTGCCGGCATTCGGCACGCTGTTCGTCGGCCCGATCGTGTTCTGGTTCTTCCGCCGCCAGCGCCGCACCGTCGTAGCCGCCTGACAGAGGCGCACCGACCGCGCGATAGCGAAGACAAAGTTCGGCGGCGCTGGTCCGCCGCCGAACTTTGGGTCAGCAGGAAATATCCCGGCGCAGCGTTATTCTCGGCAAATCTCTTCCCTGTTGAACGACATTTTGGAAGCCGCGCACCAAAGTTTCATGCGAGCGCATCTATTTTCGGCTGGGCCATTGTGTTTCGGGAGCCGCCCCCCAAGTTCCTGACATCCGTAACCGTCCAGGACCGCCTCATGTCGAATTCCAAGCTGTTCGAGCCCTACAAGCTCGGTGCGATCACGCTCGCGAACCGCGTCGTGATGGCGCCGCTGACCCGCAACCGCGCAGTGCCCGAGGGTCTGGTCCCGAGCCCGCTGGCGGCCGAGTATTACGGCCAGCGCGCAAGCGCCGGCCTGCTGATTACCGAAGCCAGCCAGGTGTCGCAGCAGGGCCAGGGCTATCAGGATACGCCCGGCATCTATTCGCAGGCCCAGGTGGAAGGCTGGAAACAGGTCACCCGCGAGGTCCACAAGCGCGGCGGCAAGATCTTCATCCAGCTCTGGCACGTCGGCCGCATTTCTCATGTCGACCTGCAGCCGAACCACGGCGCTCCGGTCGCGCCCTCGGCGATCCGCGCCAACACCAAGACCTTCGTGGGCGGCAAGTTCGCCGACGTCTCCGAACCGCGCGCGCTGGAGCTGTCTGAAATTCCCGGCATCATCGAGGATTTCCGGAAAGCCGCCGCCAATGCGATTGCGGCCGGCTTCGACGGCGTCGAGATCCACGGCGCCAACGGCTATCTGCTCGACCAGTTCGCCCGCGACAGCTCCAACAAGCGCACCGATGAGTATGGCGGCTCGATCCAGAACCGCGCGCGGCTGATGCTGGAAGTCGCCGCGGCGGTGGCCAAGGAGATCGGACCGGAACGCACCGGCATCCGGATTTCGCCGGTGACCCCGGCCAACGACGTCTCCGACTCCAACCCGCAGGCGCTGTTCGACTACATCACCGACGAGCTGAACAAGCTGAAGCTGGTCTATATCCACGTCATCGAGGGCGCCACCGGCGGGCCGCGCGACATCGCACCGTTCGACTACGCATCCTTGCGCAAGCGCTTCAGCGGCAGCTACATCGGCAACAACGCCTACGACCTCGCGCTCGCCGACAAGCAGCTCGACGCCGATGCGGCCGACCTGATCGCGTTCGGCAAGCCGTTCATCTCCAACCCCGATCTGGTCGAACGCCTAAAGCGGAATGCTCCGCTGAACGAGCCCGACAAGTCCACCTTCTACGGCGGCGGCGCCAAGGGCTACACCGACTACCCGACGCTGGAGCCGGCGCAGGCGGCGCAGTAAGCGCCCAGCCCCACGCACGGGTCATTCCGGGGCACGCGCAACGCGCGTGAACCCGGAATCCCGAGATGTTCTGCACCTTCCAACATTTCCACAATGTCGAGATTCCGGGTTCGCTCACTTCGCGAGCGCCCCGGAATGACTGCCAAGACGCAATGAAAAGGCCGGGATCGCTCCCCGGCCTTTCGATTCTTGCAAAGGCCTCATCATGAGGCTTCGCGAGTGGTTACTTCGCTTCCGCGCGCTTCGGCGGCGACGCCGGCCACGACTTGATCAGGGTGTCGTAGTCGACGGTCTCGCCCTTCGGCTTTTCGTTCGCCAGCTTGCGCTGCGGAGCGATGTTGCCGTCCTTCTCCGCCTTGGCGTACCAGTACTCGGCGGTCTCCTTCTTGTTCAGCTTCGGACCGCAATCGCCCTGCACCTTCGAGCGTTCGAGACGCTCCAGCACCGAGTCCTGCGCCGCCGCGAGCGAGTCCATCGCGGCTTGCGGCGTCTTGGCACCCGACGACGCATCGCCGATGTTCTGCCACCACAACTGCGCCAGCTTCGGATAGTCCGGGATGTTGTTGCCGGTCGGCGACCACTGCACGCGGGCCGGCGAGCGATAGAACTCGACCAGACCGCCGAGCTTGGGGGCGCGCTCGGTGAACGACTTGTCCCAGATGTCGCTCTCGCGGATGAAAGTGAGGCCGACATGGCTCTTCTTCAGCGAGACAGTCTTGGAGGTGATGAACTGCAGATACAGCCAGGCGGCCTTGCGACGATCCGGCGGGGTCGACTTCAGAAGCGTGCCGGAGCCGACATCCTGATAGCCGAGCTTCATGCCGTCCTTCCAGTACGCGCCCTTCGGCGACGGCGCCATCCGCCACTTCGGCGTGCCGTCGTCGTTCATCACCGGCAGGCCCGGCTTCACCATGTCGGCGGTGAAGGCGGTGTACCAGAAGATCTGCTGGGCGACGTTGCCCTGCGCCGGCACCGGCCCCGATTCCGAGAACGTCATGCCCTGCGCCTGCGGCGGGGCGTACTTCTTCATCCAGTCGAGATATTTGACGATCGAGTACACCGCGGCCGGACCGTTGGTGTCGCCACCGCGCTCGATCGACGAGCCGACCGGCCGGCAGCCTTCCATCCGGATGCCCCATTCGTCGACCGGCAGGCCGTTCGGCAGGCCCTTGTCGCCGTTGCCGGCCATCGACAGCCAGGCGTCGGTGAAGCGCCAGCCGAGCGACGGATCCTTCTTGCCGTAGTCCATGTGGCCATAGACCTTGACGCCGTTGATCTCCTTGACGTCGTTGGTGAAGAACTCGGCGATGTCCTCATAGGCCGACCAGTTGACCGGAACGCCGAGGTCGTAGCCGTACTTCGCCTTGAACTTGGCCTTGTAGTCCGGATTGGTGAACCAGTCGTAGCGGAACCAGTACAGGTTGGCGAACTGCTGGTCGGGCAGTTGGTACATCTTCTTGTCGGGCGCGGTGGTGAACGAGCGACCGATGAAGTCCTCGATGTCGAGGCCCGGATTGGTGACGTCCTTGCCCTCGCCGGTCATGTAGTCCGACAGCGCCACGGTCTGGCCGTAGCGGAAGTGGGTGCCGATCAGGTCGGAATCGTTGATCCAGCCGTCATAGACGTTCTTGCCGGACTGCATCTGGGTCTGCAGCTTCTCGACCACGTCGCCTTCCTGGATCAGGTCGTGCTTCAGCTTGATGCCGGTGATCTCGCTGAACGCCTTGGCCAGCGTCTTGGCTTCGTATTCGTGGGTGGTGATGGTCTCGGAGACGACGTTGATGTCCATCCCCTTGAACGGCTCGGCCGCCTTGGCGAACCATTGCAGCTCCTTGAGCTGCTCTTCCTTCGACAGCGTCGAGGGCTGGAATTCCTCGTCGATCCATTTCTTCAGCACCGCGTCGTCGGCTGCCCATGCCGGCGCCGCCAGGGTCATCGACGCCGCCATCAGCGCTGCGGCGCTCGCCATCGTCATCAGCCGCAAACGGCTGAGGTGGAGCTTCGATCCAGTCATCGTTCGTTTCCTCCGTTGAGCGATATCATTCAGGTCCGGGTTGATCCCGGATCTGTTCCTCGTTCGCCGGGCTCAGACGGTGCGGAAGATCGCAGCGGCCGAGACCAGCGACAGCAGCGTGGCGAGCCACAGGCTCGACACTTCGACTCCTTCTCCGATCGGCAAGGTCGCAATCGGATCGGTCCCGACCAGCGCGATCCAGACGAGATGGATCACCGCGGCCAGGATCAGCGAGACAAACAGCCGGTCGCCGCGCGTCGTCGGGATCCGCAAGATGCCGACGCGCTCGACCTCGGGAGAGGCCACCGCGAGCCAGGTCATGGTCGCGAGCGTGCCGGCGAGCGCGATGAAGAAGATCGCGGTCGGCCAGGTCCAGGCCATCCAGGCAAAGGAATCCATCATCGTGCCCTCACACCCGCCCCAATGCGAAGCCGCGCGCGATGTAGTTGCGGACGAACCAGATCACCAGCGCACCCGGGATGATGGTGAGCACGCCGGCGGCGGCGAGCAGGCCCCAGTCCATGCCGGCCGCCGACACCGTCCGGGTCATCACCGCTGAGATCGGCTTGGCGTTCACGGAAGTCAGGGTGCGGGCGAGTAGCAGCTCGACCCAGGAGAACATGAAGCAGAAGAACGCCGCGACGCCGATGCCCGAGGCGATCAGCGGCATCAGGATCTTCACGAAGAACCGCGGGAACGAATAGCCGTCGAGGAATGCGGTCTCGTCGATCTCCTTCGGCACGCCGGAGACGAAGCCTTCCAGGATCCACACCGCCAGCGGGACGTTGAACAGGCAGTGCGCCAGCGCCACCGCCCACGGCGTGTCGAACAGGTTCAGCGCCGAATACAGATTGAAGAACGGCAGCGCATAGACCGCGGCCGGCGCCATCCGGTTCGACAGCAGCCAGAAGAACAGGTGCTTGTCGCCGAGGAAGCGGTAGCGCGAGAACGCATAAGCGGCCGGCAGCGCGAACGAGATCGACAGCACGGTGTTGATGACGACGTATTGCAGCGAGTTGATGTAGCCCGAATACCAGCTCGGATCGGTGAAGATCGTCCGGTAATTCTCCAGCGTCGGCTGGTGCGGCCACAGCGTCATGGTCCAGACGATCTCGCCATTGGTCTTGAAGCTCATGTTGACGAGCCAGTAGATCGGCAACATCAAAAACAACAGATACAGCACCATGACGACGCGGCGGCCGGGGATCGAATGCATCACATGCCCCCTTCGACCGGCCGCCGCTCGGCGCCGGCATTGGTCATCACGGTGTAGAACACCCAGCACACGATGATGATGATCAGGTTGTAGACGATCGACAGCGCCGCGGCCTTGCCGAGGTCGAACTGGCCGAGCGCGATCTTGACCAGCTCGATCGAGATGAAGGTGGTCGAATTGCCCGGCCCGCCGCCGGTGACGACGAACGGCTCGGTGTAGATCATGAAGCTGTCCATGAACCGCAGCAGCACCGCGATCAGCAGCACGCGGTGCATCTTCGGCAACTGGATCGCCTTGAACACCGCCCAGCGCGAGGCGCCGTCGATCTGCGCCGCCTGATAATACGCGTCCGGAATCGACTTCAGGCCGGCGTAGCACAAGAGCGCCACCAGGCTGGTCCAGTGCCAGACGTCCATCACTACCACCGTGGCCCAGGCGTCGAAGTCGTTGGAGACGTAATTGTAATTGATGCCGAGGCTGTTCAGCGTGTAGCCGAGCAGGCCGATGTCGGAGCGGCCGAAGATCTGCCAGATGGTGCCGACCACATTCCACGGGATCAGAAGCGGTAACGCCATGATCACCAGACAGAACGCGACCGACCAGCCGTGACGCGGCATCGCCAGCGCCACCACGATGCCGAGCGGCACTTCGATCGCCAGGATGATCGCCGAGAACGCCAGATTGCGCCACAGCGAGGCGAAGAACCGGCCGCCGAGATCGGTCGACGGATCCAGCAGTTCCTTGAACCAGCCGACCCCGTTCCAGAAAAACTGATTGTTGCCGAAGGTGTCCTGCACCGAATAGTTCACCACCGTCATCAGCGGCAGGATCGCCGAGAACGCCACGATGGCGAACACCGGCAGCACCAGGAACCAGGCTTTCTGGTTGACGACCTTGTCCATCAGGCGACCTGCTCCAGTGAGCTGCCTTCGACGATTTCGCTGTCGGCATAGACGTGGATGCGCGACGGCTCGAACCGCAGCGCGGCTTCATCCCCGCTCGGCGAAAAGCCATCCGGCACGCGCGCGGCGATCTTGACGTCACCGACCCGCACCGAGGCGAAGCGGATACGGCCGAGATCGTCGATCCGTTCGATGCGGCCGGTCATCAGGCCCGGGGCCTTGGCGGTGAGGTGGACGAATTCGGGCCGCACCCCGATCTCGATCTTGCCGGCGGGCAGTTTCTCGTAACTGCGCGCAAGCGGCACGCGATGGCCGGCGACCAGCGCCTCGCGACCCTTCACTTCGGCTGGAACGATGTTCATGCCCGGCGAGCCGATGAAATAGCCGACGAAGGTGTGGGCGGGGCGTTCGAACAGTTCTTCCGGCGTGCCGCTCTGCACGACGCGGCCGTCGTGCATCACTACCACGGTGTCGGCGAAGGTCAGCGCCTCGGTCTGGTCGTGGGTAACGTAGATCATCGTCAGATCGAGCGCGCGGTGCAGCGCCTTGAGCTTCGAACGCAGCTCCCACTTTAGATGCGGATCGATCACCGTCAGCGGCTCGTCGAACAGGATTGCGGCGACGTCGCTGCGTACCAGTCCGCGGCCGAGCGAGATCTTCTGTTTGGCGTCGGCGGTCAGCCGCGTCGCCTTGCGGTTCAGGTTCGGCGTCAGGTCCAGAAGATCGGCGATCTCGGCGACGCGCCTGGCGATATCGGCCTTCGGCACGCCGCGGTTCTTCAGCGGAAACGCCAGATTCTCGCGCACCGTCATGGTGTCGTAGATCACCGGAAACTGGAACACCTGCGCGATGTTGCGGTCGCGGGTGGAGAGCTCGGTGACGTCCCGGCCGTCGAACAGGATCTTGCCGCGCGACGGTGTCACGATCCCCGAAATGATGTTGAGTAGCGTGGTCTTGCCGCAGCCGCTTGGCCCGAGCAGCGCATAGGCGCCGCCCTGCCGCCAGGTCATCGACACCGGCTTCAGCGCATAGGCGGCCGGCGGCAGGTCGTCACCGACCAGATAGGAGTGAGCAAGATCGACGAGATCGATGCGCGCCATCGGGCTGTCCCCTCAGATCGGCTTCGGCGCGGCGACGAGACGATCGGCCGCGTCGAACACGAACAGATTGGCGGGGTCGAGGATGGCGTCGAGCGTCTGGCCCGGCTCGAACTCGTGGATGCCGTGCAGCACCGCGACCCAATAGTCGTCGCCGCGCTTCAGATGCACGAAGCTCTCCGAGCCGGTGATCTCGGTCACCGCGACGGTCGCCTGGAACGCATGCCGCTCCGGATCGGCGCTCTTCACCTCGATCTGATGCGCACGGAAGCCGACCCGATAGGTGCCGTCAGAGAGGCTCGCGAATACACCGGTCGCCGGCGCGGTGACGCCACCGGAGTAATGCACGGTGCCGGCTTTCTTCTCGGCCCCGACGATGTTGAGCGGCGGATCGGAGAACACCTGCGCCACCCGCATGGTGTCGGGCTTGCGATAGACTTGCGGCGTCGGCCCGACCTGCAGCGCTTGGCCTTCCCACATGCAGATGGTCCGGCCGCCGAGCAACAGCGCCTCGGACGGCTCGGTGGTCGCATAGACGAAGATCGCACCCGACGCCTCGAAGATCTTCGGCAGTTCGGTGCGCAGCTCTTCGCGCAGCTTGTAGTCGAGATTGGCGAGCGGCTCGTCGAGCAGCACCAGATCGGCACCCTTGACCAGCGCGCGGGCAATCGCGGTGCGCTGCTGCTGACCGCCGGAGAGCTGCAGCGGGGTGCGCTGCAGATACGGCTCGAGCTTCAAGAGCTTCGCAGCCTCCTGCACACGCTGCTCGATCTCGGCGCGCGGCTTGCGCTGCACCCGCAGCGGCGAGGCGATATTCTCGTACACCGTCAGCGACGGGTAGTTGATGAACTGCTGATACACCATCGCTACCGAGCGGCTGCGCACATCGGCACCGGTGACGTCCTTGCCGTCGACCAGCACCCTGCCGGTGGTCGGCTTGTCGAGCCCGGCGAGCAGCCGCATGATTGAGGTCTTGCCCGACAGCGTCGGCCCGAGCAGCACGCTGAGCGTGCCGCGCTCCAGCGTCAGCGACACGTCGCGGATCGCCGGCACTCCGTCGAGCACTCTGGTGACATTCTCCAGGCTGACGCTCATGCCGATGCTCCCGCCTGCTGCAGCGACGCCTGGGCGGCGCGATGGACAATCACCCACTCGTCGAGTGCGGCGATCGCGGCCGGCGTCAGCCGCAGGCCGAGCTTGGATCGCCGCCAGACGATGTCGTCCGCGCTGCAGGCCCATTCACGGCTCATCAGATAGCGGACCTCGGCCTCCGTCAATGTGGCGCCGAAGTCGCGGCCGAGATCGGCGGCCGACTTGGCCGAACCGAGCACGTCGCGCGCCCGGGTGCCGTAGGCATGCACCAGACGCGAGGCGTGAGCCGAGGCGAGGAACGGATAGTCGCGCAACAGATCGCCGATCAGCACTGGCGCGCCGTCGACCGGGAAATCGCCGCCCGGCAGCGGCTGATGCGCGGTCCAGCCCTGCTCGGCCGAGCCGCCCTTCAGATAGGACGACAGCTTCTCCAGCGCCTCTTCGGCGAGCCGGCGATAGGTGGTGATCTTGCCGCCATAGATCGACAGCAGCGGCGCGCCGCCGGGGGTGTCGAGCTCGAACACGTAGTCGCGGGTCGCGGCCTTGGCCTCGCTGGCGCCGTCGTCATACAGCGGCCGCACCCCGGAGAACGTCCACACCACGTCGGCCGGCGTCACCGGCTTGGCGAAATAGCCGCTCACCGCAGCGCACAGATACTCGATCTCTTCCGGCGTCGCCTTCACCTGCGACGGATCGCCGTGATAGTCGCGGTCGGTGGTGCCGATCAGCGTGAATTCGCCCTGATACGGAATCGCGAACACGATGCGGCCGTCCGCATTCTGGAAGATATAGGCGCGGTCGTGGTCGTAGAGCTTGCGGGTGACGATGTGCGAGCCCTGCACCAGCCGCACCTTGTAGCGGGCATCGACCCCGGCGCCGGAGCCGAGCACGCCCTCGACCCAGGGACCGGCGGCATTGACCAGCGCACGCGCCTGGATCGTGCTGCGCGCGCCGCTGCCGACGTCTTCCAGCGTCACCTGCCAGATGCCGCCCTGCTGGCTGACCTGCACGGCGCGCGTGCGGGTGCGGATCTCGGCACCGCGCTCGGCGGCGTCGCGCGCGGTGAGCACCACGAGGCGAGCGTCGTCGACGAAACAATCGGAATACTCGAAGCCCTTGGTGTAGCGGCCGGGGATCAGCGGCTTGCCGACTTCGTCATGCGCCAGATCGACCGAACGGGTCGGCGGCAGCAGCTTCCGGCCACCGAGATAATCGTACAGGAACAGCCCGAGCCGCAGCCGCCAGGCCGGGCGCAGGCCGTCGTGATGCGGCAGCACGAAGCGCAGCGGCCCGATGATGTGCGGCGCGATCTGCCACAGTCGCTCGCGCTCGATCAGCGCCTCGCGCACCAGGCGAAACTCGAAATATTCGAGATAGCGCAGGCCGCCATGGATCAGCTTGGTCGACCACGACGAGGTGCCGCTGGCGAGGTCGTTCATCTCGCACAGGAACACGGAATGTCCGCGGCCCGCCGCATCGCGCGCGATGCCGCAGCCGTTGATCCCGCCCCCGATGATCGCGAGGTCGTACACCGTTCCCACCGACGCTCCTCACCGCATTGCAACAAATTGCTGCAACGCACTTTCGCTTCTGTCGATTTACGCTGGAAAGCGAATAAATCACAAACCGAAACGAAAGCAACTGTGATCTGCAAAGGGATCGCGTTTCCGGCGCGAAATCGCAGCCGAACGCTGGGAGACAAGCACAACTGACGATGTGGAAAGGCTGTTCAGGCCGCGGATTCGTCGAGATCGGGTTTCGCCGGGCAGGCCTCGATTACCTCGATACCTTTCGCATCGCAGATCGCCTGCAGCGACGGCGGCAGCGCCCTGTCGGTGACGAAGGTCTGGATCTGGCTGAGATGGGCAATCCGCACCGGCGCGTTGCGCTCCAGCTTGGTCGAATCCGCCACCAGCATCACGCTGCGGGCGTTGGCGATGATCGCCTGCGACGCCTGGACTTCGCGGTAGTCGAAGTCGAGCAGCGCACCCTCCTCATCGATCGCCGAGGCGCCGATGATGGCGTAGTCGACCTTGAACTGGCCGATCAGGCTGGTGGCGGTGGAGCCGATCACCGCGCCGTCGGCGCGGCGCACGGTGCCGCCGGCCACCACCACCTCGATTCGCGGATGGCGATACAGCAGCATCGCGACGTTGAGGTTGTTGGTGATCACCAACAGATCCTGGTGCGACGACAGCGCGCCGGCGACCTCCTCGGTGGTGGTGCCGATGTTGATGAACAGCGAGCAACCGTTGGGAATCCGCGCCGCGGCCGCCGCGCCGATCGCCTTCTTTTCCTCGGCGGCGACGAAGCGGCGCGCCTCGTAGGCGAGGTTGGCGACGCCGGAGGCGATGATCGCGCCGCCGTGGATTCGGGTCAGCGAGCGCTGGTCGCACAGATCGTTGAGATCCTTGCGGATGGTCTGCGCCGACACTTCGAAGCGCCGCACCAGATCCTCGACCATCACCCGGCCCGAGGCCCGGGCGATATTGAGGATTTCAGACTGACGATGGGTCAGAGCCGTCACGCACGCACCTTGCAACGTTGATGCGCCATGGTGCGGCTGTTCGCGCGTCAGGTCAACGCGCGGCGCGAGACGGCTGCGCTCCGCAACACGCACGGCCCCATGGTGAGGAGGCGCGAAGCGCCGTCTCGAACCGCCGTCTCGAACCATGGGCTGCTGGTACTGCGCGGCCCACCCTTCGAGACGCCCGACTGCGCCGGGCTCCTCAGGGTGAGGACTCAGTGACCGCAGCAAGGCCGTAGGACAGGCCAAAACCGAGGCGACGGCCGTCTGGACTGACAAGCCGCTAGGCCGGACGCGGCATCTCGAACATCGCGTCGGGGCGGATCTCGAAATAGTCGCCGCGCCGGCCGGCGCGCACGATCGGCCGCGCCGCGGCGGTTTGATAGACACCGTCTTCGATCAGGCGCTTGTCGATGTGAACCATCACCACCTCGCCGATCGTCAGCCAGGCGTCGACCTCGACGCCATCGGCGCCCTTCAGCCGAACGATTTCCGACAGCTTGCATTCGAACGACACCGGGCTCTCGGCGACGCGCGGCGGCTTGACCAGTTCGCTGCCGAGCTTGGTCAGATTGCCGAGCGTGAATTCATCGACCTCGTGCGGGACGGTCGCGGACGTCGCGTTCATCGCCTGCGCCAGATCCATCGTCACCAGATTCCAGACGAACTCGCCGGTACGCTGGATATTGGCGACGGTGTCCTTCCAGGTGGTCGAGGAGAAGCCGATCAGCGGCGGGTGGTAGTTGAAGGCATTGAAGAAGCTGTAGGGCGCGAGGTTGACGCGGCCTTCGGCGTCGCAGGACGAGATCCAGCCGATCGGCCGCGGCGCGATGATGGCGTTGAACGGGTCGTGCTTCAGGCCGTGACCGTTCACCGGCCGGTAGGAGTGCAGATCGGACACGCGGGTTTCCTTGTTGTTATTGCGTCTCGGCGCGCCGGCCGGCGCCGAGCGCGGCCAGCACGAAATCGATCATCTGGTCGAGGGTCGGCCGATCCTTGGTGAAGCTCTGCGCGATCATCTGCGGGTGAAAGAAACGGACCATCGCGGCGCAGGTGCAGCTCGCCGCCTCAGGCACGTCGGCAATGTCGAATTCGCCGCTCTCGGCCCCCTGCGCGATCACCTCGCCGATGGTGCCGGTGACCAGCTCCATGTGGGCGATGCAGACATCCCAGTTTTCCTCCATCGCGATCGCCACCATCTCGTGCAGCTTGGCGTCGCCGATGTAGCGCTCGCAATTCATCCGGTGCACCGTCGTGAGCAGATCGCGCAGCCGCTGCCGGGCGGAGCCTGGCGCGCGCGCGATCGTCGCGGCCGCCTGCTCGACCTCGCTCATCAGATGCCGGGCCACGCCCTTGTGAATCGCCTTCTTGGAATCGAAGAAGCGATAGACATTGGCCGGGCTCATCTGCAGCAGCTTGGCGATGTCGGCCACCGTGGTCTTCTGGTAGCCGATCTCACGGAACAGGCGCTCGGCCACCACCAGGATGCGGTGGCGCATGTCGGCTTCGGTATTCTCGGTCAGCAGCGTCATCAGCACAGATATTCAATCATTCGGCCGCGGCGGCAAGCGGAAAGCTCCGCGACGGATCGGCGCCGTGCTGCGCCGCAAGATCGGCAGCGTCGCCGCCGCGCTCGTCGAGACTGTTGCGGAACCACAGCGCGTACAGGCCCGGCAGGTAGAACAGCGTCAGGAAGGTGGCGACGAACAGGCCGCCCATGATGGTGATCGCCATCGGGCCCCAGAACGCCGAGCGCGACAGCGGGATCATCGCCAGAATCGCCGCGAGCGCGGTCAGCACCACCGGCCGCGCCCGGCGTACCGTCGCCTCGACGATCGCCTCGCGCCGGGTCGAGCCGTGCGCGACGTCGCTCTCGATCTGGTCGACCAGGATCACCGCGTTACGCATGATCATGCCGGCGAGCGCGATCAGGCCGAGCAGCGCCACGAAGCCGAACGGCGCGGCCGCGACGTTGAGGCCGAGCGAGGCGCCGATGATGCCGAGCGGGGCGGTGAGGAACACCAGCAGCAGCCGCGGGAAGCTCTGCAACTGGATCATCAGCAGCGCCAGCATCGCGATCACCATTACCGGAAACAGGATGAAGATCGACGCATTCCCTTTGGTCGACTCTTCGATCGCGCCGCCGGCTTCGATCCGGTAGGCCGGCTGCAGATTGGCGCGGATGCTCTCGAGCTGCGGCCAGATCGCATTGGTGACGTCCGGGGCCTGAACGCCGTCGACGACGTCGCCGCGCACGGTGATCGCCATGTCGCGATTGCGCCTCCACAGGATCGGCTCCTCGTGCGCGTACTCGACCTTGGCGACCTGCGACAGCGGCACCGCCACGCCGTTGCGGGCCATGATGGTGAGTTCGCCGATCCGCGCGAGATCGAGCCGCTCGTTCGGCACCGCACGGGCGACCACGCCGATCTTCTCGACGCCGTCGCGCACCGTGGTGACTTGCGCGCCCGAGATCAGCATCGCCAGCGCCTGCGAGACGTCCTGCGGAGTCAGACCGAGCGTGCGGGCGCGGGACTGGTCGACGACGAGTTTGAGATACGGCGACTGCTCGTTCCAATCGAGATGCGGATCGATGACGCTCGCGTTGTTCTTCACCACGTCGCGGACCTGATAGGCGATCTCGCGCACCTTGGCGGTGTCCGGGCCAATCACCCTGAACTGAACCGGGAAGCCGACCGGCGGGCCGAAATTGAAGCGGTCGACGCGCACCCGCGCCGCTGCGAGCCGGCCGCTGTGCGCAGCCTGCTCGATCCGCGCCTTGATCCGTTCGCGCGCCGCGACGTCCTTGGCGACGATCACGATCTCGGCGAAGGACTCGGTCGGAAGCTGCGGGTTGAGGCCGAGCCAGAACCGTGGCGAGCCCTTACCGACATAGGCTGTGTAGGTCGCGATATCGCCGTCGTCCTTCAACAGCGTCTCGGCTTCCTTCACCGACTTCGTGGTGACATCGAAGGCGGTGCCTTCCGGCAGGCGCAGTTGCAGGAATAGTTCGGGCCGTTCCGACAGCGGGAAGAACTGCTGCTGAACATGGCCGAAGCCGACCACCGCGGCGACGAAGATGCCGACCGTGGCCGTGACGACCGTGCCACGCCAGCGCACGCACCAAGAGACGGCCGCGCGCAGCGCCCGATAGATCCGGGTGTGATACACCTCGTCCGGATTGTGGCCTTTCTTGCCGGCGAAGTCCGGCAGCAGCTTGACGCCGATATAGGGCGTGAAGATCACCGCGACGAACCACGAGGCGATCAGAGCGATCGCCACGATCCAGAAGATGCCGCCGGCATACTCCCCGACCGCAGAATTGGCGAAGCCGATCGGCAGGAACCCGGCGGCAGTGACCAGCGTGCCGGTCAGCATCGGAAACGCGGTGGATTCCCAGGCGAACGACGCCGCCCTGGCGCGGTCCCAGCCCTGCTCCATCTTCACCACCATCATCTCCACCGCGATGATGGCGTCGTCGACGAGCAGGCCGAGCGCGACAATCAGCGCGCCGAGCGTGATCCGGTGCAGATCGAGCGACATCGCGTTCATGACGATGAACACGATCGCCAGCACCAGCGGCACCGACAGCGCCACCACGATGCCGGTGCGCCAGCCGAGCGCCAGGAACGAGACGAACAGCACGATCACCAGCGCCTCGACGAACGAGCGCATGAATTCGCCGACCGCGTGCTTCACCACTTCGGGCTGGTCGGCGATCTGTTCGATGTCGATGCCCTGCGGCACGTCGGCCATGAAGCCGGCGGTCGCCGCCCCGACCTGCTCGCCGAGCTGCAGGATGTTGGCGCCCCTGGCGGTGACGACACCGATGCCGATCGCCGGTTTGCCCTTCTGCCGCACCTGGTAATCGCTCGGGTCGACATAGCCGTGGCGAATCTCGGCGACGTCGCCGAGCCGGAACACCCGGCCGCCGCTCTCGACCGGCGTCTCCGCCACCGCCTGGACGCCGTCGAGCGCGCCGGTGACCCGCAGGGGCACCCGCTGTGACGAGGTCTCGACGGTGCCGGCCGGCACCACCGCGTTCTGCTTGGCGAGGGAGTCGAAGATCGCCTGCGGCGTCAGGCCGAGCGTCGCCAGCTTGGCGTGCGAGAATTCGACATAGATCCTCTCGTCCTGGGTGCCGTAGATGTTGACCTTGGTGACGCCCGCGACTTTGAGCAGCCGCTGGCGCAGGCCTTCGGCGGCCTTCTTGAGCTGCGCGTAGCTCGCGCCGTCGCCGGTCATCATGTAGAGTATGGAATCGACGTCGCCGTATTCGTCGTTGATCGACGGGCCGATCAGACTGCTCGGCAATTGCGGCGCGACGTCCCACAGCTTCTTGCGCAGCAGATAGAGCAGGTGCGGCACTTCGGACGGCGGCGTCGAGTCGCGGAACGTCACCTGCATCGCGGTGAACGACGCCTTCGAATAGGTCTGCACCTTTTCGAAGTAAGGCAGCTCCTGCAGCTTCTTCTCGATCGGGTCGGCGACCTGTTCCTGCATCTCCTTGGCGGTGGCGCCCGGCCAGATCGCCGACACCACCGCGACCTTGACGGTGAACGACGGATCTTCGGCACGGCCGAGCCGCTGATACGAATAGATGCCGGTGAAGCCGAGCGCGCAGATCAGGAACAGGATCAGCGCCGGATGTCGGACCGCCCAGGCCGACAGGTTGAAACGCATTGCGACGCTCCCAGCGCGGATCAGAAGGTCAAGGCCGACACCACTCGGACCTTTTCGGCCGGATCGAGCTTCTGCACCCCGAGCGTGACCACCTGATCGCCCTCGTCGACGCCGTCGCTAATCACCACGTCGTCGGTTTCGTAGGCCTTCACGGCGACCCGCTTCAGCTTCACCTCACCGGCCGCGTCGACGACATAGAGCGACGGCTGACCGCCCTGGTTGAACAGCGCCGACAGCGGCACCTTCGCGACCCGAACCTTGTCCGGGTCGGTGAGGGTGAGCGTCGCGGTCATGCCGAGCACGACGCGGTCGTCGGCGCCCGGCAGCGAGAACTTGGCGAGGAAGGTGCGGGTCGCGGGATCGGCGAGCGGCGCCACCTCGCGCAGCTTTGCGGCATAGTGCCGGCCCGGCTCCGACCACAGCGTCACATCGGCCAGCCCCTTGGTGGCGCGGGTGATCAGCGTCTCGGGGATCGCCACAACCGCTTCCTTCTCACCGATCCGGGCGAGCCGGAACGCGGCCTGGCCGGCCGCCACCACCTGCCCCGGCTCGACCAGTGTGGCGGCGACGACGCCGTGGCTGTCGGCGACCAGCGCGGCGTAGGACAGGGCGTTGCGGGTCAGCTCGACCGAGCGCTCGGCGCGGGCGAAGCGGGCGCGGGCCTCGTCGGCGGCGGCGCGGCTCTGGTCCATCTGCGCCTCGGTGGCCCAGCCCTTGGCGCGCAGCTCCCGGGCGCGGTTCTCCGACGCCGTGGCCTGCGCCAGCACGCCCTTGGCGGCGCTGTGTTCGGCCTCGGCCTGCTCGGCCTGCAGCTTCAGGTCGGTCTGGTCGAGCACCGCCAGCTTCTGGCCGATCTCCACGGTCTGGCCGACCTCGACCAGCCGCTGCGCGATCTTGCCGCCGACCCGGAATCCGACGTCGGTCTCGGTGCGCGGCTTGATGGTGCCGACGAAGCTGCGCTCCGGCGCCTGCGGGACATAATGCACCGCGGTGACCAGAACCGGCCGCTTCGACAGCTCGGGTCTGGCTTCCTTGCCGTCGCAGCCGGCCAGGCCGATCACCGCGACGGCCAGCATGGTGCCGGCGAGAAGTCTGAAGAAACCGTCGAACAGAGGAAACGCGCGCATCGCCAGCCTCCTTTTGCGATCGGAGGAACTGTCGACTGACTTTTGACGATTGTCAATATTCGTCAGATTTCATGAATTTGTGACTACCCGTCAGCTCGCCAGCTTCAGGCTGCCTTCGCAGCGCCGGCGCAGGTCGGTCAGAGCCCTGGCCAGTTGACCGGTGAGCAGATCGAGCTGCTCCGGAGAAATCGCTCCGGACTCCTGCTCGATCAGGCGTGCGATCTCGCCGATCGAATGGAAGCCGAGGGTTCGCGCCCCGCCCTTCAGGGAGTGCGCCTCGACCTCGAGGGTGGTGCGATCCATGCGATCTCCGAAACGCCGGAACAGCGCGATCCGCCGCTCCGTCTCGGCGAAGAAAAGCGTCACCATTTCATTGACTTGGTCGCGGCCGATTTCCGCAGTCAGCTCTGCCAGCGTATCCAGATCGGCCTGCGTCGGCGGCGCCAGCACCGTGACCGGCTGGGGCGCCCCGCGCAGCGCCCGCAGCACAGCCGCCACCAGCGCCGGTTTGCGCAGCGGCTTGGCCAAAAAGTCGTTCATGCCGGCCTCGCGGCAGACCTTGACGTCGTCAGGGAACGCGTTGGCGGTCAGCGCGATGATCGGCAGCTTGGCGAGCGCATTGCCTTTCCCGCGAATCGCCTGGGTGGCGGCGAGGCCATCCATATTGGGCATTCGCACGTCCATCAGCACGACATCGAACTCGCGCTCGCTGGCGGCCTGCACCGCGTCGGTGCCGTCGGACACGACGGTGATCTCGGCGGCGAATTCCTGCAGCATCTTGGTCACCACCATCTGGTTGGTGGCGTCGTCTTCGGCGATCAGCACACGTAGCGGACGACCGAGCAGCGCGATGCGGGTGCGCAGATCGTCGCTGCCGAGCCGGTCTAGCCGGTGGTCGGCGACCCACGCATTGCTCCACGGCAGATCGAGACTGAAGCGGAAGGTCGAGCCCTCGCCCTCGCGCGAGGTCACTGCGATGTCGCCGCCCATCTGTTCGACGATCCGCCGGCTGATCGCCAGCCCGAGGCCGGTGCCGCCGAACCTGCGATTGATCGAGACGTCGGCCTGGGCGAAATCGGTGAACAGGCTGCCGACCCGGTCCGGCGAAATACCGATGCCGGTATCGGTGACCTGCCACTCGACGGTGGCGTGGCTGTCGTTGCGCTTGACGCAGGTCAGCACGATGGCGATCGAGCCGCGCTCGGTGAACTTCACGGCATTGGAAGCGAGGTTGAGCAGCACCTGGCGAATCCGCGCCGCGTCGCCGCTGAGCGACGGCGGCAGCCGCGGATCGATATCGATCTTCAACTCGATCCCCTTGCCCCTGATCTCCGGCTCGATGATGGCACGCACCGACTCCACCAGCGTCGCGGGGGAGAAATCGGCCTGTTCGAATTCCAGCCGGCCGGCTTCGAGCTTGGACAGATCGAGGATGTCGTTGAGGATGCGCAGCAGATCGTCGCCGGAATCGCGGATGGTGGTGACCGCCTGTTGCTGCTCGGCGTCGAGCTTGGTCTCCAGCAGCGAATTGGCGAGGCCGAGCACGCCGTTCATCGGGGTGCGGATCTCGTGGCTCATCATCGCCAGGAAGCTGGATTTGGCGCGGTTCTCGGCCTCGGCCTGCTCGGCGCGCCAGCGCTCGGTGACGTCGCGGCCGACGCCGCGATAGCCTGCGAACTCGCCCTTGGCGTCGAACACCGGCTTGGCAGTGAGCGACCACAACCGCGGCGCACCGCCGATCACCACGTGCACCACAAAATCGTTCATAGCCTCCCGCTGCGCCATCTTCGCGGCGACGCCCATCGCGCAACGTCCGTCCTCCGAGCACAGCATGCCGATCACATCCGACAGCAGCGCTCCGGTCAGCAGGTTCGGGGGCAGCTTGGCGACTTCGACGAAACGCTCGGGCACGTGGACCAGCCGCCCCTGGGCGTCGGTCTGCCACAGCCAATCGCTGGCGTTGGCCTGGAAGTCCTTCAGCAGCAGCGAGATGATCTCGGTCTGACGTTCCAGCTCGAACTTCGCGCGCAAATTGTCGAAGAACATCTCGCCGTGCGACACCAGGTTGCGCGACATGAACACGCCGTACAGCAGCAGGAACGCCGCGGTGATGCGATAGGCGGTGCCCTCGCACAGCGCCAGCGACAGCGCCGACCCGGCGGTCAAAGCCCAAGTATAAGCAAGACCGGCCCGCGGCACCGTCGACAGCGTGAACGCGCCGCCGGAGATCATGCCGGCCGCGACGCAGGCGGCGATCAATTGATCGCCGGGTTCGGCGGTGACGAACACCATCACCGGCATCGCCCCCCAGATCAGGCCGAGCAGCAAAGCATGCAGCGTCATCCGCCGGATCGCACGTGCGGAGGCTTCGAGACGGGGCTCGGATCGGGTGCGCAGCCAGGCTCTCACCGCCGAGGCGGCGACGAACACGATCATCGCCATCCAGGCCAGCAGTTGCGGGCGCGCCTCGCTGCCCCAGAACGTGAAGAGTATCAGCGATGCGTTGGCGAGGTTGACGCTCATCGTCACCGGAGTCAGCCGGGTGACGCTGTCGATCTGCGCGGCACGTATCCGCCGCATTTCGTGCTCGTCGATGTCGGTATGCGGCAGCAACGTACCGGCGCCGCGACCTCCCAGCCAGAAGTCCAGCAAGGCGGCCCTGTCGGTCCGGGACATCCAGGCCGTCGTCATCGATTGCCACAGGCCCGACATCTCGAAACGCTCTCTCGGCCGTTTACGATCCAGGTCGTCACTGCCTCATGCGCGGCCTCGCCCAGACAGTCTAACCGCCCGAGAAGACTCTGTCTTCCACACATGCGGCATCCTGTACCGCCCCTCTGATGGATCGCTGACCGGCACAAGACTGGGATCGACCATGCTGCCCGGGTGCTTAGCGACCGTTAACTCGACTGCGGAAGCTGCAGCACGACGGCGCCTCGGTTAACAATCCGCGAAACAACCTATTTTCCGGTAAATTAGTATTCCACAAAGGAGCATGGTCACGACTTGTTGCAACCCAAAATGGTCGGAACATCCCAGGCTCCAACCGGTTGTCCCTGCGAAGCTCACGAAGCAAAGGAGAACATCCGATGGGTAGCACGATGGACAAGGTCAAGGGTAAGGCCAACGAACTCGCCGGCAAGGGTAAGCAGGGCCTCGGAGAAGCCACAGGTTCTGACAAGTTGCAGGGCGAAGGCGCGATGCAGGAAGCCAAGGGCCACGGCCAGCAGGCGCTCGGCGATGCCAAGGAAGCGGTGAAGAACACCGCCGACAAGGTGGCCGGCGCCGCCCACAAAAATCTGTGATCAGCGGCTCCCGCAACACCATGGATCGTTGCAAGACCGGCCCCTGGGCCGGTCTTCGCATGTCTGGGCAGTCCCGCCGCCGCTCTTAGTAACCGAGCGCACAGCCGTCCTTGCGCGGATCCGATCCGCCGGTCAGCGTGCCCTTGTCCCAATCGATCCAGATGCCCTGACCGCCGCCATGGGGGGTGCCGATCGGCACGACCTTGTGACCAAGCGCCTTGAGGCCCGCGACGGTCTCGGCCGGCACGCCATCCTCGAGCTGATAGATATCCTCGTAGTGCAGGCCACGCGGCAGATCGATCGCTTCCTGCATATCGAGGCCGTAGTCGAGCACGTTGGTCAGCACATGAACCTGACCGACCGGCTGATACTGACCGCCCATCACGCCCCACGACATTCGGGCCCGACCGTTCTCGGTGGCGAGGGCCGGAATGATGGTGTGCAGCGGGCGCTTCTTCGGCGCAATGCAGTTCGGGTGGCCGGGCTGGATGCGGAAACCGGCACCGCGATTCTGCAGCAGCACGCCGGTCTTGTTCGACACGATCGCGGAGCCGAACGAATGCGCGATCGAGTTGATGAACGAGCAGACGTTGCGCTCCGCATCAACCACGGTGATGTACACGGTCGACGGATTCATCGGCGGCGACACCACCGGCAGATCGAGCAGCTTGTCGAGCGCGATCTGGCTGTAATGCTCCTCGGCGAATTCCTTCGCCAGAATACGCAGCACGTCCACATCGACATGCTGGGGGTCGCCGATGTGCTGTTCGCGGATCATGTAGGCGATACGGGTCGCCTCGGCTTCCAGATGGAAGCGCTCGACGCTGAGCGGGCCGAACTTGGTGAGATCGAACCGGCTGAGAATGTTCAACATCACCAGCATGGTGATGCCCGGACCGTTCGGCGGGCACTGCCAGACATCGAGGCCCTTGTAGATCGTGCCGATCGGCGAAGTGGTTTCAGTAGAGTGCTCGGCGAAGTCTTCCAGCGTGTGCAGACCGCCGAGCCCGCGCAGCGTCTCGACCATGTCTTCGGCGACCGCGCCCTTGTAGAAGCCGTCCGGCCCCTTGTCGGCGATCAGCTTCAGCGTGTTGGCGAGCTCCGGCTGGGTAATGACGTCGCCGGTCTTGGCGGCTTCGCCGTGCGGCAGCAGATAGCGCTCGGTGTTGGCGCCCTTCTTCAGCTTGGTGAAGCCGTTAGCCCAGTCGAACGCGATCCGCGGCGCCACCACGTAGCCTTCCGCCGCGGCCTGGATCGCCGGCTGCAGCACCTTGTCGAGCCCGAACCGGCCGTGATCGCGCAGGATCGTCGCCCAGGCGTCGATCGCACCGGGGATCGTCACCGAATGCGGGCTGGTCAGCGGGATCGCGTCGATGCCCTTTTCCAGAAACCACTCGGCCTTGGCGGCCGCCGGAGCCCGGCCCGAGCCGTTATAGGCGGTGATCTTGCCGGTGCCCTTCGGCTGCACAAGAGCAAAACAGTCGCCGCCGATGCCGGTGGATTGCGGCTCGATCACCGCCAGCAGCGCCGAGGCGGCGATCGCGGCGTCGGCTGCGGTGCCGCCAGCTTTCAGGATTTCGATCGCGGCCAGCGCCGCCTGCGGGTGCGAGGTCGCGACCATGCCGTTGCGGGCGTGCACGGTGGACCGGCCGGCGAGATGGAAATTCCTCATAGGCACAAGCTCGTTGGGTTGGTTACGCCGCGCTCCGGCGCCGGCCTAGTTGGCATATTCCACGGCCGCCGAGCAATCCTCGCCACGGCCGCAACCGAGCGACCGCGATCTCCCCGGAGGCGGCGGTTTTCTGCCGGCACCGGCGCTGTTACACAACGCCCACAGCCGCGCTTCCGCATCCGGGCCGGCGACAACCTGCGTCTTGCCGGCTGTGAGCGGGCAGACCGAGCCGAAATGGAGCGGGCGATGGCCGGCGAGAACGATCTGAACGACCGCGTCGAGGCGCTGGAAGTGCGCCTGGCGTATCAGGACGAGACGATCGAGGCGCTGAACCAGACCGTCACCGCCCAGTGGAAGCAGATCGACGCGCTGACCCGGCAGCTCGCCGCCCTCAGCGAACGGCTCGATCAGGCCGAGAGCAGCGCCGGCGCTCCGGCCAACGAGCGTCCGCCGCATTATTGAGGGAGGAGGGCTCGCCCGCTCGAGCGCAAGCCCTTCCCCTCGTCATTCCGGGGCGCCGCGTAGCGGCGAACCCGGAATCTCCGCGTCGCAACAACCTCGGGATTCCGGGTTCGCTCACTTCGTGAGCGCCCCGGAATGACGTTGAGCCGAGGAGTTACGACGCCGCCTTCATGCCAAGGCGCTGGTCGCGGAGCTCACGCTTCAGCACTTTGCCGATCGCGCTACGCGGCAGCGACTCGACAAGCACCACCTCGGCGAGACGCTGGGTCTTGCCGACTTGGCCGTTGGTCCAGGTCTTGAGCTCAGCCGGGTCGATGCTGCGGCCGGGCCGCGACGCCACGAACGCAACCGGGGTCTCGCCCCATTCTTCCGACGGCATGCCGACGACCGCGACCTCGAGCACGTCGGGATGCTTGGCGACCACGGCTTCGATATCGCTCGGATAGATGTTGAATCCGCCCGAGATGATCATGTCCTTCTTGCGGTCCATCAGGGTGATGAAGCCGTCGGCATCGAACCGGCCGACGTCGCCGCTGCGCACCCAGAGATTGCCGTCCTTGTCGGTCCAGAACACCTCGGCGGTCTTCTGCGGCTGATTGAGGTAGCCCTTCATGATGGTGTCGGAGCGACCGACGATTTCGCCGACCTCGCCGTTGGGCAGGAAGTTGCCGTCCTCGTCGATCATCCGGATCTCATGGCCGGGCCGCGGCTGGCCGACGGTGTGGAGCTTGTTCGGGAATTCGTGGGCGAGCAGCGTGCACGAACCGCCGCCCTCGGTCATGCCGTAATACTCGGTCAAGCCGCCGGGCCAGCGCTTGAGGATGTCGGCCTTCAATTCCGGCGCAAACGGCGCGGAGGTGCAGAACTTCATCTGGAAGGACGACAGGTCGAACTGACCGAACTCCGGCAGCGCCATGATCCGGCGATACTGCACCGGCACCAGCATCGCATGAGTGACGCGATACTTCTGCGCCAGCTCCAGGAAACCGCGGGCATCGAACTTCTTCATCAGCACGACGGTGCCGCCGCCTGCGAGCGTCGGGTTGAAGCAGACCAGCGTCGTGTTGGAATAGAGCGGCGTCGACAGCAGCGTCACCGCGTCGGGGCCGTAGCCGATCGGATCGAGCTTGCCGTATTGCGCCCAGCGCATCTGATGGCTGTGGACGATGCCCTTCGGCGTACCGGTGGTGCCCGACGAGTAGATGATGTTGAACACCCATTCCGGATCGATCGTCACCGGCGCTGGCTTGCTACCTTCCGGCGCAAGCCAGCGGGTGAACGCTTCGCCGCTGGTGCCATCGTCGAACGCCACGCGCTTCACCGCGGCATCGATCTCGGCGTCCTTCATCGCATTGGCGGCGAAGTCGTCGGTGAACAGAATCTTGGCGGCGGAGTCCCGCACCATCGCGGAGAAGTCCTTGGCGGTCGACGACGGCGCCAGCGGCGCCACCGCGATGCCGGCGCGCAGAGCGCCGAGGAAAGTCGCCGCATATTCGATCGAGGACAGCGCGCAGATCGAGATGGTGTCGGTCGGCTTCAGACCGTCGCGATGGAAGGTCGCGGCGATGCGATCGATCAGCGCATCGAATTCCGCGTAGCGCAATTGCCGTTCCCCGTCGATCACCGCGATCCGCTCCGGCCGCGCCTGCGCGGTGCCACGAACCAGGGCAGGAAGAGTGATGAAGTCGGGCATTTCGGTCTCCACGTTTCTTGGTTATCGAACTCGAACAAGTGCGCGTCGTTGCGAGGAGCGAAGGGACGCACTGACGCCGCTGAAAAGGCATTCGGCGTCAGCGATCCAGCGCTCGCCTTTCAACCACTTCGCGCCGCTCGCGTACAGACGTTCGACGGAATCGCCTGTCGAGTTCGGCGTTTCGTTCGATCGGAGACTTGTCGGGACCGCGTATTCCGTGTGGCAGACGGCGCACACAATGCTTGCAGCAGGCGCATCATTCCGCAGAACAGCATCGCGGCGTTGCGGTGCAAAATTCTCCAGCACGGGACGTCTAGCAGGGGAAAGCTAGCTTCGCGCCTCTGCCCGATCGTGCAGCACGGCAGCGAGCCGGACGTGATCCACCTCAATGGTGCGATCGTAGCTGATCAGGCCGAGCTTGCGGAATTTGTTCATGAAGTAGCTGACCCGAGAGCGGGTGGTGCCGATCATCTCAGCCAGCGTTTCCTGGCTGATGTGCGTCGCGATCGGCTGCGTTTGACCTCCCCCGTCGAATTCGGCGAGGCGCAGCAGCAGACGGGCCAGCCGCTTCTCGCTGCAGTTGAGCAGTTGGTCGAGCAGATCCTCTTCGATGCGACGGTTGCGTAGCAACAGATGCCGGACGAACAATTCGGCGAAATCCGGTTGCGCCCGCAATGTCTCGATCAGCCGCGCGCCGGCGATGATCGCCACCACACAGTTCTGCATGGCGATCGTGGTGGCACTGCGGATCGGTTCGCCGACCAGACACCCCTCGCCGAAGAACTGACCTGGCGCCACCATGCCGGTTGCCGCTTCTTTGCCCTGCACCGACAGCACGACGACTTTGATACGCCCCTGCAGCAGCAAATACACACTGTCGGCTTTATCGCCCTGTGCGAAGATCGTCTGATTCTTGACGAATTTGGTGATCGCGTGGCCGTGACCGAGCTTGCGCAGCAGGTCGCGGGAATCGAAACCAGCCTCCGGCTTCATGGTCGCCTCCACGGGTCGACCGGCATTCCTTCGTGCCGATCAAAGTGCCCCGCAGAATAGACCGCACAGCGCTGAAATCGCTGGTAAATCGGCGTCCCTCGGAATGCTACGGGAACGCAGCCCCGGATGATTGCGGTATCGCGCTCAAACCACCGGGGTGGTGCGCTCGTCGTTCCAGGACAGGCCGAACTGATCCAGCCCTTCGGCCAGGTAATCGCCGAGCAGCGGCTCGCCGAGCAGATAGCGCGCGGTGCGTCCGTTGCGCCCCTCGGCGGCTTCGCGGCGCAGATCCTCCCATTCCTCGATGCTGCCGTCGCCGCGGCCCAGCCGCATCAAGGCCACCAGGTCGATCTGCTCTTCCTCGGTCATTGCGCTGATGAAGCCGGCGATCTCCTGAACGACCGGGTCGTCGCCGGTGTCTTCGAGCACGTCCACCATGTTGTCGTCGGCGCCGTTCGATCCGGAATCGGCATCGCCGTCGCCTTCCTTGACGTCGAATTCACGCGCCTTCTCGATCAGAAACGCGACCTTGTCGGTCGAAATCGCGAGCTCGGGCATCGTCCTTCCTCCGTCGTGGTGCGGGTGTCGGCATCGCACGCGCTAACGCACCGCAGCGCGAGATGATCCATTGCGCCTCAAGCGCAAAACACGCATGTTCGGGCAAAATACGAAGAGCCCGGGAGAAACGTGGGATGGTCTGGACCATCGGCAAGGTCAAAATCACAAAAATCGTCGAAATGGAAATGACCGGAGGCACCCGGTTCATCCTGCCGCAAGCCACCCCTCAGGAAATCCAGGCGATGCCGTGGCTGATACCGCAGTTCGCCAGCGCCGAAGGCCGGTTGACGATGTCGATCCACAGTTGGGTGGTCGAAACGCCGACCCAGCGCATCGTGGTCGATACCGGTCTCGGCAACGACAAACAGGGCCGCGGCGTGCCGCATTGGAACGGCCTGGACAAACCGTTTCTGCAGGACTTGGCGAATGCCGGCTATCCGGCGGACAGCATCGACACGGTGATCTGCACCCATCTGCACGTCGATCACGTCGGCTGGAACACCAGACTGGTCGACAGCCGATGGGTGCCGACCTTTCCCATCGCGCGTTATCTGTTCGGCCGCACCGAGTACGAGTACTGGAAGACGCATTCGACCGACGCCGCCCACGCTGCAGTGTTCGCTGACTCGGTGCAACCGGTGATCGACGCCGGCGTCGTCGATCTGGTCGACAGCGACGCGCAGATCAGTGATGAAATCTCCCTGATCCCGACGCCCGGCCACAGTCCAGGGCACGTCGCACTGCACATTCGCTCCGAAGGCGAAGAGGCGGTGCTGTCGGGTGACGTCGCGCACCATCCCTGCCAGATGGAGCGGCTGGAATGGTCGTCCAGCTTCGACACCGACCCGCTGCAATCGATCGAGACCCGGCGGCAATTGTTCTCACGCTTCGCCGACACACCCGCCTTGCTGTTCGGCGGGCATTTCGGCCCCGGCCGGATCGTCCGCGACGGCGACGCCTTCCGCCTTGTGGCGCTGCCATGACAGGCGATCGCCACGCCTTGCATGACGTGCCCGCGCCGGCATCCGTTGAATTCAACCGACGCCTGATCCATCAATTGGACAGCCAGCAAAACTGCGGAGGATACGCGGGATGAAGCTCGTTCGTTACGGCGCTATCGGCCACGAGAAGCCCGGCTTGATCGACAAAGACGGCCAGCTTCGCGATCTGTCCGGACAGATCGCCGACCTCGCGGGCGACGCGTTTTCACCCGCGAGCCTCGCGAAGTTGGCTGCACTCGATGTCGCCGGTCTGCCCACGGTGCAGGGCAAGCCGCGGCTCGGCTCGCCGGTCGGCGGCGCGCCAAAATTCATCGCGATCGGGCTCAACTACGCCGACCACGCGGCCGAGGCCAACATGCCGATTCCGGCCGAGCCGATCGTGTTCATGAAGGCCAACAACTCGCTGTGCGGACCGAACGACGATGTCGAGAAACCTCGCGGCTCGACCAAGCTCGATTGGGAAGTCGAACTGGCGGTGATCATCGGCACCCGCGCCAAATATGTCGGCGAAGCCGACGCGCTCAACTACGTCGCCGGCTACGCAGTCTGCAACGACGTCTCCGAGCGTCACTTCCAGCTCGAGCGATTGGGACAATGGACCAAGGGCAAGTCGCACGACACCTTCGGCCCGCTCGGCCCCTGGGTCGTCACCAAGGACGAGATCGCCGACGTGCACAAGCTGGGGATGTGGCTCGACGTCAACGGCCAGCGCTGCCAGACCGGCTCGACCGCGACCATGATCTTCAACGTGCCCAAGATCGTGTCGTATCTGTCGGAGCTGATGACGCTGATGCCCGGTGACATCATCACCACAGGCACGCCGCCAGGCGTCGGCATGGGCAAGAAGCCGCCGCAGTTCCTCGACGTCGGCGACGTCGTCAGCCTCGGCATCGACGGCCTCGGCGAGCAGAAGCAGACCATCGTGGCGGCATGAACCTCTCATACACGCCTCTCGTACGTCATTCCGGGATGCGCCCTTTTGGGCGCAGGCCAGGAATCCATACTCCCCGCGGCGGTTATGGATTCCGGGTTCGCTCACTGCGTTCGCGCCCCGGAATGACAAAGGATAGATTGACCAGGCTCGCGACCAAGTCGTTCCTCTCAGGAGCAACACATGAAGCTTACCTTCTCCCAAGCCTCGCCGTTCGCCCGCAAGGTGCGGATCGCGGCGATTGAACTTGGACTGATCGACCAAATCGAGTTCGTGACCGCGATCGTGATCCCGGCGCAAGCCAACGAGCAGTACATGCGCGAGGTCAACCCGCTGAAGAAGCTGCCGGCGCTGATCCTCGACAATGGCGAGGTGATCGTCGATTCTTACGTGATCGCCGAATATCTCGACGAGCTCGCCGGCGGAGGCAGACTGATCCCGGCCTCCGGCCCGGAGCGCTGGCGGGTCAAGAGTGACCACTCGCTGCTGCAGGGCATGCTGGATTCGATGCTGCTGTGCCGTTACGAGAAGCTGGTGCGGCCGAAGGAATTGTTCTGGCAGGGCTGGTACGACGATCACTGGGCCCGCGCCTGGGCCGGCATGGCGCGGTTCGACCGCGACACCGCGATGCTGAACGGACCGCTGACGATCGCGCAGATCGCGCTTGCCTGCGTGCTCGGCTATGCCGATTTCCGCTTTGCCGATTGCGGCTGGCGCACGACCTATCCCAATCTCGACGCGTTTTATCAGCGGATGATGCAGCGGGAGTCGCTGAAGGTGTCGGTGCCTCCGACTGCCTGAGCATCGACGGCTCGACTTAGTCGAACAGGCTCGGCGTGTAGTTGACCGCCGCGCCTTCGATCGCCAGCAGCTTCAGCTTGGTGGCGACGCCGCCATTGGCCGAGAAGCCGCCGGGCTTGTCCCCGGCGGCGAGCACGCGGTGGCACGGCACGATGATCGGGCACGGATTGCGCCCCAGAGCCTGGCCGACCTCGCGGGACAGCTCGACGCCGCCGAGCTGCTTGGCGATGTCGCCATAGGTCAGAGTCTTGCCGGCCGGAATGCTGCGGGCGATGTCGTAGACCCGGCGCTGAAACGCCGAGGTGCCGTCAAGATCCAGCGCAACATCGGCAAAATCGATCGCTGTACCTTCAAGTAGCGCGACGATGCCATCGATCGCGCGCTGCACGTCCGCCGGCGGCAGCGCTTCCGCGCTGTCGGGGTGACGCTGGGCGATACGGGCCCATGTCTGCGCTTCGGTCGGCTGCGGCAACTGCACAGCGACGATCCCGCGCGCCCCCCAGACGATGCCGCAGCGGCCGATCGCTGTGTCGAACAGGACATGACTGTGGTGGCCCATCGGCATCATGGCGCCGAGAATACGCCCGCCGCGCTCGGCGGGCCACCCGATTTCAAGCCGCCGGGAGGTACTGCTCGAGTCGCGCGGTGACCGTTGCAAGCAGCTTTTTCGGATCGGCCGGCAGCACATGGGCGCGAGTCGGGTCGAAATCGTAGGCGATGTGATAGGCGTCGTGCTGATCCTGGGTCAGGAACCACAGCTCGGTGCGGGAGGCCGCAGCGAACACACCGCGCTCCAGCGCCAGCCGGATCCGCTGCCGCGGCGGCCATGCCCACAGCCGGTCGCGCAGGATCGCCGCATCGTCGGCGACGTAATGAAAGTCGGCGCCGGGCACCAGTTCGAACGACAGCAGCGCATCCGGCTGATGCGTGCGGCGGTGCTCGCGGACAGCCCGGGCGAAATTTCGTGCCCGACGATGATTGGTCAGGCCGCGGGCGCGAACCTTGACGGTCGTGATGCGGTCGAGCGGTTCAGACGATGGAATCGTGGTGATGAGGGTGACGTCGTGCCCGCGACCGGCAAGATGTCGCGCGATCGCGATGCAATCGCGTTCCTTACCGCTTTGCTTTTCAAGTTGGAAAACCGCCAGCAGGATGTTCATGACGCGGCGGTTCGATCGCGACGGGTCGGGGGTCATTTGACGATGGGCTTATAGCGCGGCGGCGCTGCGGCGCGCAACGCGGCCGCGCAAATCCCGTCGGAGCCGAGCCGACCGCAGTCGAATGCCAAGCGCACCCTCGGCCCGTGTGACGACCGCGGCACCGATCGCCACGGCCGCCCAGCACAGATTTTATTCTTCGTCGTCGAGCGCGTCAGACAGCGCATCGTAGTTCTTGGTGACCAGCTCGATGTTGGTCTTGTTGGTCACTGACGGTCCGGGGTTTTTCAGCACCTCGTTGAGGTCGGCCAGCGCCTGCTTCTTGTCGTCGGCCGACATCTTGGTGTCGGCTTCGACTGCGGCGATCTGATCCTTCAGCGCTGCGGCCGGCCCCACATAGGTCTTCGTCTTGGGGTCGACGCCGGCCATCACCATACCGATCGCTTCGACCACGTCGCTGTATTCGCCGTAGGAAGCGAAGCCGTGCTTCTTGGCGGCCTCGTCGAGCTGGGCGAGGATCTTGGGATCCGGCTTGGTGTCCTGATCGTCCGGCAGCTTGGCGGCGACGGCGTCGATGTCCTTGTGGGCGGCCAGGACGCCCTTGATCTGGCTCTCTGTGAGCGTGACCTCTTTCATGGCCGGCTCGGTCGCGGTCGTCGCGGCAGGCGCCGCCTTGTTGGCTTCGGCGAAAGCGGCTGAACTCGACATCGCGCTCACTGCGACGGCGAGCACACCGGCTCCGACGATGCCGACGACGGGGCGAAGGGCAAA